>JBHJIV010000213.1:0-49873 GCA_050043105.1 Leptolyngbyaceae cyanobacterium
AACCTCTTTTTTGGTCTGGTTGAAACGTTGCGCGGAGAGTTTCTCTTGCTGGTAACGACCGACTAAATTAAGGCTAATACTAAAGGCTAGGGGAACCGCTATGTAGGCGAGTTGCTGTGTCGAGATGGTTGCGATCGCACCAACGACACTAGCAGCAACAACAGCATATTCAGTTAGACGTAGAAATTTATAGCTATTCACAGGCATTATGCTCTAGCTGTAAAACTAATTGCATTCGTCCACTTTGATATAGGAATGTTCAGAGGCTGAAAGTCTGCCACAGGATTTCCTGACGAATACTTAATATTACGTGCATTAAAAAAAATTAATGCAGAGGCAAGAAGTCAACTCAGACAATCAACTGGCCATATTTTTTCACCTCCTGATATTTTTCGAGCTGTATATGCTGTAATAACCCAGTGCGTGGCGGAGTTATCCCTGATTTATAGCGCTACCCTGACGTGGTCCATGGTTACCACCGCATTTAGTTTCTTTAAAAGTCATCTGTTATGGAAATCAATCCTGAATCACTCGATCCATCATCTCGCTACAAGCTTTTAATTGGCACAGTAGTCCCACGTCCTATCGCTTTTGTTTCCAGCATCTCGACTACCGGAAAGACAAATTTAGCGCCCTTTTCCTATTTCAATGCAGTGGGTCATAAGCCTTAAGCGTTGGCTTTTAGCGATGCGCCAAAGTCAGATGGTTCTGAAAAAGATACATTGCGCAATGTGCGTCCTGTTTCTGAGGGTGGTGTGGGTGAGTATGTGATCAACTTGGCAGTTGAGCCTTATATTCGTCAGGTGGCTGAAGCATCAGAACCCCTGCCCTATGGTGATTCTGAGTTTGACCATATTGCTCTAACAACAGTTCCTAGCCAGGTAGTGAAAGCACCAAGGGTCGCAGAATCTCCTGTAGCGTTTGAATGTCGCACGATGCAAATTGTGCCAGTTGGGGCGTTTAATTTAGTGATTGGTGAAGTCGTCCATTGGTTTGTCCGCGATGACTTGGTGGATGAGAACTATCGCGTTGATACTCACAAACTTGCTCCCATTGGTCGCATGGCAGGGAATGACTACTGCTATACAGATCGACAATTTACGATTCCTAATGGTTTACCCAAAGCACCATAATTAGAAGTTTTTCTGACAGAACCAATACATGTGTGTGGCAATGCACGAATATAAAAGCAGCATCTTAGGTAGATTCCAACATCATGGAAGTAAAGACAACGATAGCTCCCAACACTAGAGAAATCCTTTCTAGCTTAAAAAGCAAGCTGACGGTACTTTATCAAGACCGACTTTTGCACCTTACCCTCTTTGGCTCTCAAGCCCGTGGTGAAGCCGACAAAGATTCAGATATTGATGTGCTCATTGTCCTCAAACCGCCCGTAAATGCTGGAGCAGAAATCAAACATACCAGCAAAATAGTAGCCGATCTATCACTGCAAAATGATGTCGTCATTAGCTGTCTCTTTATGGATGAAGACCATTACAGTACTCGCAATACTCCTCTCTTACGCAATATTCGTAGAGAAGGGATTCTGTTATGACTGATGAGCAGCGCGAACTTTTTCTAAAAGCGCAGCAAAGCCTGGAAATCGAAGCACAGTCCTTACGAACAACTGGCGATTATGGTCAACTAAATGCGCTGACGGCTGAACAAGCAGCCGAGTAGATTGCCCATGCTGAAAGCTTTTTAGTATTGGCTAGTCAAGAACTTGGAGACATCTGAGGCTAACAGAAACCTTCAAATATCAAGCCAGACTCAGCGCGGTTTGCAATATCGACTCAAACAAACATAATCCATCAGTGCCACCGAGCCTAGGATCTGCCGCTCTTTCTGGGTGGGGCATCATACCAAGAACATTACCTTGCTTATTACAGATGCCAGCAATATTGTTGAGAGAACCATTGGGGTTGTTGCTCTCAACAACAACTCCATCTGGGCTACTGTAGCGAAAAACAACTTGCTGATTATCTTCTAAAGACTTAAGCGTATCCGCATCGGCGTAATAACACCCTTCATTATGGGCGATAGGGATAGTGACTACCTGACCCTGGGTGTAGTTTTGAGTCCAGGTGAGGTCGGTGCGCTCTACCTTGAGAGGGGAGCGATCGCAAATAAACCGCATATCCCGATTTCGCATTAAGACACCTGGCAATAGCCCCACCTCAGTCAAAATCTGGAAGCCGTTACAAATCCCCAGCACCAGACCGCCCTTATTGGCAAACTCAACTGCAGACCGCATCGCTGGAGAAAACTGGGCCACAGCACCACAGCGCAGATAGTCACCGTAACTAAAACCACCAGGGACAACGACGACATCCACATCGCCTAAGTCACTATCCTCATGCCAGATGCGATGTGTGGGCCGCTTTAGGATATCGCGAGTGACATAGACGACGTCGCGATCGCAATTCGAACCGGGAAATGTGATGACACCAAATTTCATAAAACCTCTGCCATAATCAAAAACCTTATCCCCTCCTGGGAGGGGGCAACGGGGTGGGTTAGGCCGCTGCCATTGCCTGCAATTCAATTCGATAATTCTCAATGACCGGATTTGCCAGCAGCTGGTCGCACATCCGGTCAAGCTGCTGTCTGGCCGCCTCTTCGCTATCTGCCGTTAGCGAGACCTCTATATATTTACCGATACGAAGCTTTCCCACATTGTTGTAACCCATATGCTCTAACCCAGAGCGCACAGCCGTACCTGCCGGGTCGAGCACTGAAGGACGAAGGGTCACGTACACCTGAGCCTGATAAGTCTGCGCCACAATGTAAATCCAGAATGCTAAGGGATGAGTTGCTAAACCACAGCCAAGTCGTCATTGGTCGCACGGGCGAGCGTAAAATGCTCAATCTGGGTGTGGACAGGCTCCATATTATCGCACCCTTGGAATTGCAAACACCAAAGGGAATGCTACATTACGCTGCTGGTCTACCCCAACACTGGTTCTAAGGTCTAAGCTAATAGAACATTTTCCTTCAAAGCCATGGCCGTTCGTCGCACTCGTAACCAGGAGCGCATCTTAGAAGCATTAAAAAATAAAGAGCAGGCAATTTCTGCTCAAAATCTGCACAGTGCCATGAGACAAGATGGCAGCCGGATTGGGCTGGCCACCGTATATCGAGCATTAGAAGCCCTAAAGCTAGACGGCACAGTCCAGGTAAGAACGCTCTCAAATGGAGAATCCCTTTATAGTCTGACCCACGAAGATCGCCATCACCTGACCTGTCTACGCTGTGGCGAGTCGTTGCCGATTGAAGAATGCCCCGTTCATGAGCTAGAAAAGCACCTCAACGATTCTCACCGTTTTCGGATTTTCTATCACACCCTTGAATTTTTTGGTCTTTGCGATAAGTGCCAAATGGTCTCAGGTTAGATTTTTGAACTAATACTGTTTAAGATCGCCCACGATAGACTTCATGCCTTCTAGCGTGGCAGGAATAGTGCGGGGGTCCATAAACATAACCTTGCTACTATCGCTAGCCCCAATTTTAGTACCGACATCCAGATAGCTCTGGGCTAGCAAAAACTGTAGGGCTTCACGGGCAGCAGGGTCGCTTTTTAGTTTTTGAGCCAGTACCTGGACAGCTTCTGCTGTAGCCTGAGCACGTAGAACCTGTTCTTGACGGTCAGCCTGGGCCTTAAGCACAATGGTTTTTTGCTCAGCTTCGGCAGCCAGAATGGTAGCTTTTTTGCGGGCCTCAGCAGACAACAACTCTGACTCTGCTTGTCCCTGGGCAGCATTAATCGCGGACTCCCGCTCACCTTCTGAGGTGAGTACTGCCGCCCGTTTACGGCGTTCGGCAGCCATTTGGAGTTCCATAGAATCCTGCACCGCTTTGGAGGGCACAATATCCCGCAGTTCTACACGGGTCACTTTGACACCCCATGGGTCGGTGGCAATATCTAGCTCGCGTAGCAAGGTTTCATTAATTTCAGCTCTGGCAGTAAAGGTTTCGTCTAGCTCTAGCTGGCCCATCTCTGAGCGGATCTGGGTGAGCACCAGGTTCACCATGGCTGCCTGCAAATTTTCAACTTTGTAATAGGCTTTTTCTAAATCGACGATACGCCAGTAGACAACAGCGTCTACTGAAATGGAAACGTTGTCGCGGGTAATACACTGCTGGGGTGGGACATCCAGAACCTTCTCACGGATGGTTTGTTTGTAGACCATCTTGTCAATAAATGGCACCGTAAAATTTAACCCTGGCTCTAGCTTTTTGCCGCTGTATCGGCCAAGGGTTTCTACTAACGCTTCATCCCCTTGATTTACGATACGTACTGATCCAGCGGCAACAGAACCACCAAAGATCAATATAATCAGCGTTGCAAGTGCTTCTCCCATGTTTTTCGATTTCCTAAAAGGGTTAGATTTTTGAAATTCCTGTAGGGGCATGCAACGCCCCTACAATAGGGCGGTTTCGGGCATGACGATTAGCGTATTGCCCTGGCGACCGACGACAATAACGGTTTGATTGGTTGCGATCGCAACTTCTCGATCACTACAGCACGCAGGCCATGAATTCCCTTCATATATCACCCGTCCGCTACGACCTGGGGGAATTGACGTAATGGTTCGAGCTTCGGTTGAATCCATCAAAGCCGGTGGCTGTCGGCGGGGGGCAAATCGTCGCAGCGCCCAAAATACTAATAATGACAGAGCCATCCACACGGCCACCTGCCAGCTAAAGGCCAACGGCAGCACCATAGTCAACAAACCAACCACAACAGCGCTGACCCCAAGCGCTGATTCTAAAAACGCAGTTGGAACCATCAGTTCCATCACACACAAAGCGACACCAAGCAGAATCCAAAAAATCGCCAGGTTCATAGGCATTTCACGTGCTAGCTATTTCAAGGGTAATCTAGCCAAATCCAGATTGTCAGAGGATGTTAAAGAACTCCTCAATTGGGCTCTTTGCGACTACCATTAACCTAATCTTTTTGCCCCTTGACCTCTTGCTTGAGGGGTTTACCAAGATATAACCCGCTGGCTGACATCACTCAATATGACTCAAGTGGACGTCTATCCCTTTAAGAAATATGTTCTAGCCCTAGGACCTGGACGTGATGTTCCGCCTGGCCAAAGCATCAATGAGCGCTATTGGGTGCTGAGTCCCGGCGTCTGGCAAGATACCCAAGCCCCTGAGCCACCGGATTATCCAGAGACGGTGTCGGCAGCCGCCCTGCCCTATCTCAGGGCCTATCCCCACCAGCTACATATTCCGACGGTCTATGGTGAATGCAAGCTAGTTGACGGCCCCATTCTACTGCTCGACAATGCCCCCCTCGACCGCCACGGTAGGTTTCTGCCAACCCTGGGGGCTGCCTGGGGTGAGGCTACCCCGTTTCGCCAGGTTTACTGGTGCTGGCAGCTGTTTAATTTGTGGCCCCATTTGTTTGGCCTAAATATGGCCGCTAGTTTAACAGCACCTGAGGCAATTCATATTGTTGGTTGGCGGGTTCGTCTCAGTAATTTGAGGCCGGGCCAACCCCCATTGCAGGAGCTGGCAAATTTGGTTGCAACCTTATTACCTAAAGCGGCGCCAACGGTAGCCTCCCAGCTGCAGCCGATTTTAGACCAGTGCAATGGCTCACAGCCCACATTTGACCGACTGCTAGAACAGCTCAATCGAGTGGTGCTAGCCCATGCCATGGATATTCCGCTGATGACAGAGGTGGCGGGTAGCACCAGCAGCGGTCAGCTGCCTCAAAACGAGGATGCCTGTTACCCCAGCCAGAGCGAATTGGAGCGGTCAAATACAGCTGATTTACCCAGTCTGCCGCGAATCGCCATTGTCTGTGACGGTGTCGGTGGCCACGCCGGGGGAGAAATTGCTAGCCAGACAGTGGTGCGATCGCTCCAGCTTCAGCTGCGGGGGCTACTGGCAGAAATCGCTGACCAACGAGAGCCTTTAGCCCCCTATGTAGTCATGGGGCAGATTGAGGCCGCTATTCGCGTAGCCAATAACCTGGTGGCCACCCAAAATGACAGCCAGCGACGAACAGAACGACAGCGGATGGGAACCACACTGGTAGCCGCCGTGATGGTTCCTCAACGAATTCCGACACCGAATGGCGATGAAGAAGTTAATGAGCTTTACATTGCCCATGTGGGAGATAGTCGCGCCTATTGGGTCACACCCGAGGCATGCCATTTACTCACAGTGGATGATGATGTTGCCGGGCGTGAAATTACGGCTGGCAAGAGCTATCCTGCCGCAGTACGAGCCCGTGAAGAGGCTGGAGCACTCACCCAAGCTCTCGGTACGCGTGAGGCAGAGAGCCTGACTCCCCATATTCAGCGTTTTATTTTAGATGAAACGGGTGTTTTACTACTTTGCTCGGATGGTCTGAGTGATAACCAACAGGTAGAGGCGTCTTGGGCCAATTACATCGGGTTAATTGTTAAAAATATTGTGCCTTTGCCCACCGCTGTAGAGTCTTGGGTGGAGCTAGCCAATCAAAAGAACGGCCACGACAATGTTGCTGTGGTGTTAATGAGCTGCACAATCACTGGGGATACGGTCGTAGTGGATGAGAAAACCCTACCCCCACCCCTACCCACTCAGCAGACTGTGGGATACCCCACAGAACTGACTGAGGCATCTAAAGCTCTGCTCTATGGTGAGAACGAAGATCTCACAGAGATTGACACCCCCACTGAGGAAAAGCCACGACGGTCGTTGCAGGCGTTAGTATTGAGCATTTTGCTATTATTCACCCTAAGTTTTGTAGGAGTGGCCGGGGTGTTGTTGTGGCAAAATCTGCAGCCAACGCCACCAGACAGTATCCAGGAGCCCACAACAGCGCCTGACTAGCTGACGGATCATGTTTGACATGACGGACTTTAACAACCTATCCATTGTTAAAGTCTCATACAGGGCGCTATCTTGTGAGAAAATAATTTCGAAATCAAGTTAATTCGTGTAGTTCGCCGTGCGATCGCACGAATTTTCAATTTTTGGATTATCGAATATCTATGAAAGCTGGCGACCGCGTACGAGTTTCTTCACCTATTGTTCTGTTTCATCATCCCAAACACCGCAATCAACCCCACAATGCAGAGGGGATGGAAGGAACTGTCAAAGAAGTCATGACTGCCTGGCAAGGACGCCCCATTAGCCCTAACTTTCCAGTAGTCGTTGAATTTGAGATTGAAGGGATGAAGCGCCCCTTTAAGGTTCACCTGGCCAACAATGAGCTGGAGCTACTTTAAGACGACCGTCGACGAAATCAGCTAAATAAGGGGATATCGTTAAGACGGCCGTCAGCGAAACCAGTTAAAGAAGGGAATATCGTTAAGACGGCCCTCGACGAAACCAGCCAAAGAAAGGAATATCGTTTTGCATAGCAGCCAAGTCTGCTTGGTTTTTTGCTGCCGTTTCGTAGTACCACTGGCAGTAGGCTTCAAAGTCATTACGATGCTGAATTTCTTGACGAAACTCATAGGCGATTTGTTGCAGTTCAAGCGTTTCGCTGACATCAGTAGGGATAGGCTCGAACGACCGTTTCAGCATTCACAATTGCAGCATTGAGGACTTCACTTCACTATAACCAACCCCTCAGGCGATAAATGCCTAATCCTATGTATTCCTTAAGGGCTCTGGTAAAGAAATGCAGAGCTTCGGTATCTGGTAAAACATTTAGAAAAGTGCCCCAAGAGACCCCTTGCATTTGTTCTAAGGTTTCTTGAGCTACCCAGTAATCGGTCGGGGCTGCAATCACATTAAATCCCTGTTTCTCAAAAATGGCGACAGATCTAGGCATGTGTATGGCAGATGTGACTAGCAAGATTGTGTCAATCTGTCGCTGTCGCAAAATTTTGGCTGTCTCTACGGCATTTTGATAGGTGTTGAGGGATTTACTCTCCAGCAGAATGTTACGTTCAGGAACTCCCATGGTCTGGGCAATGTCGGCCATGTCTTTGGCTTCTGAGCCGGTATCCGAGCCACTGTTGGCGTCCGAGCCACTGTTGGCATCCGAGCCACTGCTGGCGTTTTTCCAAGAAATTCGGCCACCGCTAAACAAGATTAAAGGGGCCACACCGTCCTGATATAGCTTGACGCCATACAAAATGCGCTCGCCTGATTCTAAGACCTCAACCCACGGGCGGGGGGGGGATTGGGGGCGAGTACTACCGCCCAGCCCGCCAACGAATTCGGCAGTGGGAACAGGATCAAGCGGTAAATACCGCCACTCTAGAGTCTTGACAAAGTTAGCCGCAATGAGAGGATTACTGCTGCAAAAAATAATCAGTAAAGCCGTTGCGATCGCTAACAGCGAGCGGCGAGGAAACCTCCATAGCCAAATTAAAGATAACAATAACAATAAACAACTGAGCCCTAGTGGATAAACCAATAGTGGCAATAATTTCGACAAAAAGAGAAACATATACTAACGCTGTCGCCGTCGTAGATGACGACGTTCACCTCGCCAACGCCATTTTGGTAACTGAAATGATGATGCCCCGTCAGATCTTTTAGGACTGGGCTCCCCCCCTGGGGCATACCACCAGGCAGAAACCAGCCCCCCTGCAAAGCCACCCATTGCCCCAAATAAAATACTGACCGTTACCGAATACCCCAATAGAGCAAAGATCAACAAAAATACCAACCAGATCCTTAAGGCAGCTGGCACTATCAGATCGGTCATATCATTAATGACGGGCTTAAATTTAGGCGATTTCATAGCTATCCCTAAATGTGGCTGAATGGCTAACGCCTATACTATACCCTCTACATTTCAAAAGCCCGGATTCTTAAAGGAACCGGGCTTTTGAAATATAAATTCCCTAAAAACTCACTCTACTGAGCCAAAAAGCTAATGTGGTAAACCTCATTTTTCCAGGGGTGATTTTGCACTTCTTGCAAAACAACCTTGCCATTCCAAGGCATGTCGGTCACATTCAAATTAAATTCAATTTTCTGGCCTTTCGCCGCACGTAGAAGCGCTTCCACCTCGCGGGTGTTTGCTTTTAGTGAAACCGAGTTAGTTCCATCATGGCCATAAAGAACAGCAGGCATTACACCTTCACGGCGCAATGCACGAGGCTTTTCGATATCAGCACGCTTACTACAGTCAAGAGTTAATTCCATTGCCATTATCCAATCGATAAAAAACGAGTTATTGTCAGTCAAACTTTTTGAGGTGGCCAATTATTCTAAACCGAGTTCGCACTGGCCCCAAATTTTTCAACACAGTCTCGTGCAGAAAAGCGGCAGTTAGCGCTTTATCATTTCGGTGCCCCAGCTCTTTATCATACGCTAGGCCACCTTAAATGCGCCACCATTCTCATAGAGCAGGGCACGCTTTGGACCGTGGATGGGGTCTTCCACAATAATTGTTTGATCGCGGCTGGCTCCCAAAGAGACGATCGCGATAGGGACTTCCATGAGCTTGGCCAAAAACTCCAGATAATCTAACGCCTCTTTGGGCAGGTCTTATAGCTTACGACAGCTTGCAGTTGACTGCTTCCAGCCCGGTAGTACCTCATACACTGGTTTACACCGAGAAAATGAACTGGCGTTGCCGGGTAAATCCTTGCAGCGCTTGCCATCTAGCTCATAATCTACGCAAACCTTAATTTCGTCCATTTCATCCAAGACATCTAGCTTGGTAATGGCTAAGCAATCTAACCCATTAATACGGACGGCATAGCGGCCAATAACCGCATCAAACCAACCACAGCGACGTTGGCGACCTGTCGTTGTCCCAAATTCAGCCCCCCGCATACATAGGGCATTGCCCATTTCGTCAAAGAGTTCTGTTGGGAACGGTCCTTCTCCCACCCGTGTTGTGTAGGCTTTAGCTACCCCGATAACACGGTCCACAACAGTTGGTCCAATGCCAGAACCAATACAGGCCCCACCAGCGACCGGGTTAGACGATGTCACATAGGGGTATGTACCATGGTCAAGGTCTAACAGTGTGCCTTGAGCCCCTTCAAACAAGACGTTTTTACGCTTTTGTAATGCGTTGTAAATATGGAGAGAACTGTCTACCACATGAGAGCGCAGGCGTTCGGCATAAGCTTCGTATTCGTTAAAAACTTCATCAGCATCTAGAGGTGGAAGGTTGTAAAGCTTTTCTAGAACAATATTCTTATAGTTAATCGTCCACTCCAGCTGTTCTCGAAACGCTGACAAATCCATCAGGTCGCAGATACGAATGCCTGTGCGCTCAGATTTGTCCGCATAGGTAGGACCAATCCCTCGCTTGGTAGTACCAATTTTTTTGTTTCCTCTACGCTCCTCGGACGCCTGATCGATCATCCGATGGTACGGCATCGTCACATGGGCTGTTTCAGAGATAAAGAGATTCTTGCTGGAAATACCTAGGCCATCTAACTTATCCAACTCAGCTATCAACTCCTTCGGGTCAATAACTGTGCCACTACCGATCAAACATTCTGTATCACGGTACAAGATGCCCGATGGAATTAAGTGCAGCTTAAAGGTCTGATCTTTGACTACAACAGTGTGGCCTGCATTCACACCACCCTGATAGCGGACAACCACATCTGCCGACTTACTGAGCAAATCAGTGATTTTTCCTTTACCTTCATCGCCCCACTGGGCACCAATTACGATAACGTTTGCCAAGGGAATCTCGCGCGTTAGAGTTCAAACAAATCACAATTATGATTAGGCAAGGTGGCCAGTGTCAATAAATGCAACATAAACCTTGTCTATATTCTGAAACACGTTTGGTGTATTAATCTAATGATTTGGCAGAGTCCAAAAATTAACTAAAGTTTAAGCTCCTCAAGGTTTTGAATACATTCTTAAGCAAAAAAATAGATCCTGAGGTAAAACTTAATCTAATAGGCATTTCACACTTTTTTAATTTTTGTTTCAGTGAGTTAATTGAATATGCTCACATCACTTTCGATAAGGTTGAGTATTCTATTACCCCCCTCAAGCATTAGCTAATTAAATACCTTTGTTACTAACCCACTCACATCTCGAGGCATCATGAGTCTTTATGCAGAACTCCACCGCCATCTGGGAGGCTCTGTCGTACCCAGAATCCTATGGCGCTACTTCCAGAGAAATCGACCTGATTTGGCTGAGCGATTCAAGGATTATTGTGATTTTGAGCAGTTTTACATTCAGCCCAAGGATTCTCTAGAAGAGTACTTGGAACTGCACACGTTAGTTGAAAGTGTCCAAACTCGTGAGGCTCTGCCTTACTTTATCTATCGATTAATTCGCGGGGCCTATATTTTTGAGAATCTGGCCTATCTCGAACTGCGATACACGCCGTTTTATCGGACTCCCCACAGCCTTAGCGAACGAGAGCGGGTGGATATGATGGCGGAAATTGTGGAGATTGTTGGTCGTGCCAGCGAACAAACCGAGTACCCAGTCGTAACTCGGCAAATTTTGTGTATGCACTCCCGCCTGCCCTATGAAATTAACCGGGCTACGGTTGATCTGGCCGCCCAATATCCTAACTATGTTTGCGCTGTTGACATTGCCGGGGGTGATGCAGCGTATCGAGAAAAGCTAGATGAGATTGTGCAGCTGTATGACTATGCTCAATCACTGGGGATCAAGACAACTGGGCATTTGTATGAAACGTCTAATGGTTGCTATCCAGAGCTGTTGCCCTACTTAATGCGTATCGGCCACGGTATTCAAATCCCGCTGCATTATCCAGAGTTGCTCAAGGATGTGGCTGCACGGGGTCAGTGCTTAGAAGTCTGCCCGACCACCTACTTGCAAACCGGCACCCTAGATGAAATTAGTCAGCTGAAGGAGGTCTTTAGCCGTTGCTTTGATGCGGGCGTTGACATTGCAATTTGTACGGACAACGCTGGGTTGCACAATGTGCGTCTACCGTTTGAGTATGAAAACCTGCTAACTCAAGACGTCATCGGGTTTGACGGACTGCGAGCGTGTCAAGAAGCTGCATTTCGTCATGCGTTTGCTTGGCCCCACCAAAAGCAGCCGACATCCATGCTGTCGGATATGCTTCAGGGGAGTGAAATCATGAGATAGCGGTTTTACGGAAAGGGTGGTTTGTCCTTGAAGTCTGAATTTTAAGTTTTGGGCTAGTGCGTTCTTAGCTTGTTAGAACAGGCCAAGAGCACTCAGCTCAAAACTCAAAATAAAGCGCTCAAAACTACCTAACAATCCTAGATAATAGATAGGCTTTGTTGAAACCTACGAAAAATCACACCCTTCCTGTATCCATGCGTACCCTATATTGCGGCCAGCTGCGAGCCGAGCATATTGATAAGTCCGTTACTTTGTTTGGCTGGGTCGACCGCCGTCGCGATCATGGCGGGGTGATTTTTCTAGATTTACGCGATCGCGATGGCGTAGTGCAAATTGTTAGCGATCCCGAACGTACACCCAAGTCTTATCCAGTGGCCGCCCAGGTGCGTAATGAATATGTGGTCAAAATTCAAGGGCGGGTTAGTCAGCGACCGCCCGAGTCGCTGAACCCTAACTTGCCGACTGGGCAGGTCGAAATTTATGCCGACAGCATCGAGCTGCTTAATGCTGTTCGCAGACAGCTGCCGTTTCAAATTTCGACAGCAGAAGAGGAAAATGTCCGCGAAGAGCTGCGGTTAAAATACCGCTACCTAGATTTGCGACGAGAGCGCATGAGTCGCAATATCCGTCTGCGCCATGGGGTCATGAAGGCGATCCGTCGTTTCCTAGAAGACCAGGAAGGATTTGTTGAAGTTGAGACACCGGTATTAACCCGCTCCACACCAGAAGGGGCACGAGACTATGTGTTGCCGTCACGGGTGAATCCGGGCGAGTGGTATGCGCTACCCCAGTCTCCTCAGCTATTTAAACAGCTGCTGATGGTGGCAGGGATGGATCGCTATTTCCAGATTGCTCGGTGTTTTCGTGATGAAGACCTACGCGCCGACCGTCAGCCAGAATTTACCCAGCTGGATATGGAAATGAGCTTTATGGATCAAGAGGAGATTCTGGCGCTCAATGAGAGTTTGGTAGCCCATATTTTCAAAGCAGTAAAGGGAATTGAGCTGCCGCATCCATTTCCTCGCATGACCTACGCTAAAGCGATGGATCGCTACGGCAGCGATAAACCCGATACGCGTTACGGTCTGGAGCTAGTAGAGGTCTCTGATATTGTCAAAGACTCTGGATTTAAGGTATTTTCTGGCGCTGTTAAGTCGGGTGGGCAAGTAAAGGTGTTACCGATTCCGGGCGGTAATGATGCCATTTCTAACGTGCGGATTACGCCCGGTGGCGATGTGTTTAAGGTGGCCACTGAAGCGGGTGCCAAAGGCTTAGCCTATATCCGTGTGCGTGACGGTGGGGAGATCGATACGATTGGGGCGATTAAGGACAACCTTACCGATGAACAAAAGCAAACTTTGCTAGAGCGCACAGGGGCAAAGGCAGGTCACTTATTGTTATTTGGTGCTGGCCCCACAGCCATAGTCAATGCCGCCCTCGACAAGGTGCGTCAGGCCATTGCGGCTGAGCTAAATCTGATTGATACTGACAAACTCAATTTTCTTTGGGTGACAGACTTCCCCATGTTTGAGTGGAATGCGGATGAAAATCGCTACGAGGCGTTGCACCATCCATTTACAGCGCCTAATCCTGAGGATGTTGGCGACCTTACCACAGCCAGAGCAGTGGCCTATGACCTGGTGCTCAATGGCTACGAGATTGGCGGTGGCAGTCTGCGTATTTTTCAACCAGATGTTCAGGCTAAGGTGATTGAAACCATTGGTCTTAGCAATGAAGAAGCTCGTGAAAAGTTTGGCTTCTTTATGGATGCTTTTGACTTTGGTGCTCCGCCCCACGGCGGTATTGCCTACGGGTTAGACCGGCTGGTGATGCTGATGGCAGAGGAATCGTCGACTCGAGATGCGATCGCATTCCCCAAAACCCAGCAAGCTCGCTGTCTGCTGACCCAAGCCCCCTCTAAGGTAGACGAACGCCAGCTCAAGGAACTACACGTCAAGTCAACCCATAAGCCCAAAGAAAAGAGAGACGATTAGCGTCAACGCTTACTCTCTCTATATTGGCCTTCCAAAAATCTAAATCTGCCTGACCAAAAACCTGCGCTACCATCAAATTAATAGGACTAAAATAAGCAGCTGGCGTATGGTCATAGTGGTGATTGTGATTCTGATAGGGCTGCTACCTCCGGCTTTGTCAGTATGGGCGACCTACCGGGCTGAGCGTCGCAACGTTAATCGATTTGACCTAGCCATAGATTCGGGCCACTACCCTGTCATCAGACCCTGGCGGCAGCATGATCCCGATGAGCACTACATTGACGGCATTGGTTTAGTCATTGGGGATATTACCTGCCAGCTCAATGCTCGCTCTCCCCATATTCGCTGCGCCGTTAACCCGACAGGCCCCTGTGAGGGCTGTCGGTTTTATGAGGGTCGCACCTATGACCCGCTGGCCTAGCGCCTTGCCTTAGGCAACTGGGTCAGCAATAGATTCTGACAATGCTTGCCCAGAAGCCACTGATGCGGGCACGATATCCAGCTCAGCTGTCTTACCGCTGACGACGCGCTTGGCAGCGGCCTTAATCATCCCTAAAAACAGCGGGTGGGGCGCATTGGGGCGGGATTGAAACTCAGGATGAAACTGACTGGCAATAAAAAATGGATGCTCCGGCATTTCAATAATTTCCACCAGACGTCCATCGGGTGAGGTGCCGCTGACCACGTAACCGGTTTCTAAAAACAGATTGCGATAGGCGTTATTAAACTCATAGCGATGGCGATGCCGTTCATAGATGACGGGCTGGTCATAAAGCTGGCTGGCCAATGTGCCTGGCTCTAGCCGACAGGGGTAGAGACCAAGCCGCATCGTTCCCCCCAGGTCGACGACATCCTGTTGCTCAGGCAGCAGGTTAATAACTGGGTTTTCGCTTTCAACATCAATTTCAGCACTGTTGGCTCCGGCTAGATTAGCAACGTTGCGGGCCCATTCCACGACAGCGCACTGCATACCCAAACACAGACCTAAAAATGGAATGCCTTGGTCTTTGATGTATTCAATGGTGTGAATTTTGCCATCGATACCCCGGCTACCAAAGCCACCGGGTACCACAACGCCGTGCACACCATCTAGATATTGGGCCGGTTCGTTGGTTTCAATATCTTCTGAGCTAATCCAGCGGATGCTAACTTCAGCATGGATTGCGATCGCAGCATGTCTCAATGCTTCTACTACAGATAAGTAGGCGTCGTTGAGGCTGACATATTTACCAACAATGGCGATATCTAGAGTTTGCGTGGGCGTATACAGCCGCTGCACCAGAGTAGACCAGCTATCTAAATCGGGTTTGCGGGGTTCTAAATTTAATAGACGGATTGCTTGCTCCGCCAGCCCTTCTTGTTCCATTAGCAGCGGCACTTCGTAGATGCTGGGGGCATCGTTGGCCGCAATCACACAGGCCTCAGGCACATTGCAAAAGTCTGAGACCTTGCCCTTGATGTGTTCTGGAATTGGCTGGGCACAGCGGCACACCAAAATATCTGGCTGTAGACCAATGGAGCGCAGTTCTTTAACAGAGTGCTGGGTGGGCTTAGTTTTAATTTCCCCTGCAGCAGGAATGTAGGGAATCAGGGTGACATGCATATAGATGGCGTTTTCGCGGCCTACATCCTTACGAAACTGCCGGATGGCCTCTAGAAACGGCAAACCCTCAATATCACCGACGGTGCCGCCAATTTCGACAATCACCACGTCAGGGTTACGATTTTGAGCCACCCGACGAATGCGTTCTTTAATCTCATTGGTAACGTGGGGAATAACCTGTACTGTACGTCCGTCGTATTCGCCGCGTCGTTCTTTATTGATAACCGCCTGATAGATTGAGCCCGTGGTAACACTATTGAGCCGCGACATGGAGGTGTCGGTAAATCGCTCGTAGTGACCCAGGTCCAAATCCGTTTCAGCGCCGTCTTCGGTGACAAAGACTTCACCATGCTGGAACGGGCTCATGGTACCGGGATCAACGTTGATATAAGGGTCGAGCTTAAGGATAGATACCGAGTAGTCGCGGGACTTGAGTAAACGGCCTAAACTAGCCGCCACGATGCCCTTACCAATACTGGAAACGACACCACCCGTGACAAACACAAACTTAGTCATAATGCGATCGCAAAGCGGAGGTCACTACTCACATCCAGAATGGTCAGATTTCATCTGAGAAATCAGAGATTAAAACTGAAATGTGATTGAACCCGTTAATTGTGCCACAGGGTCACAAAGGCAGATTATTCTTTAACAGAAGAACTGCATAGATTTAGAGAGCTAGGAAGCCGTTGACTGGTTGCTCAACCCCAAAACTCTCTTGCCAGCGGCCTTTTATGTTTGCTCATTTGATTCAGTAACGGGATCAACAGCAGTTATAATTTCGCCCGTGAGTACAAGAGAGGGGTAATAACCATGGCAAATCAATGGAACATAGTGATAGGGACATTAGTACCAGCAGTAACCTGTCAGGTCCTAGTCATTCAACCCGCCATGGCCGAGTTATTTGTTGCCTATCCCCCAGCTAATCACACCACTACATCCGATCAGATCTTCTTTATCGGCACTGGCGCTCCCGATGGTGATGTGTTGATTAACGGCACCCCCATTACAGAGCGGAGTCCTGCCGGACATTTCGCCCCCACCTTGCCCTTAGCACTTGGGCAAAATCGCTTTACCCAGACCCAAGGCGATGAGACTATCATCCTTAATATTACCCGCAGTTCACTAGAACCCCCTCAACCCAACGGAATTGCCTTTGCAGAGGGCACCCTAGAACCCGCCAATAGCCTCGCCCGTCAGCCAGGAGAGTTAATTTGTTTTAGCGCTGTTGCCCCACCCCAAGCTCAAGTAGCCGTAAACCTGGCCGATCAAACTATCCCTCTTCTCACTGCTCAGAACAACAGCATAGAGCTGCCCCCCAACTATGCCGTACTCACTGAGCAAACCGAGCCCTATACCCTTAGCGCCACTCAGTACGGCGGCTGCGCCACATTTAACCAACCTAGAAACTTTGGCAGTCCTGATTTTCAGCTTACATTAAATGGCCAAACCATTACCCAGGCAGGTAATGGCCCCATCGAAATTTTGTCGCCCACCACCTTTCAAGTGGCAGAAGTCACGGTTGATTCTGGCATTGCCCGCACCGGCCCCAGTACCGATTATTCTCGACTGACACCGTTACCCAAAGGCACACGCGCTGCAGTTACCGGTCGTGACGGCAACTGGGTGCGCCTAGACTATGGAGCCTGGATTCGAGCATCGGAAGTCTCTATTTCCCCTAGCCCCGTGCCGCCAACAACAACTATTCGCGGCATCCGCTCTCGTCAAACACCCGAATGGATTGAGGTCATCTTTCCGCTACAGGTGCCGGTTCCCATGAGCGTGGAACAAGATACCAGCAGTCTAACGCTAATTCTGCACAACACTGTGCCCCAGACCGACACCATCTATTTCTCAGATGATCCGGTAGTAGAACGGATGGACTGGCAGCCGATTTTACCCGACAAAGCGTCCTACACCTTTCATTTCAAAACCGAGCAACAGTGGGGCTATAAGCTGCACTACGAAGGAACAAATTTAATTTTGTCGTTAAAACATCCACCCGCTGTTGATGCGACAGCAGCACCGCTGCAGGGCACAACAATATTACTCGACCCCGGCCACGGCAGCAGCGAAGATCTCGGCGCTCGTGGGCCAAACGGCTACCCTGAAAAAGATGTTGCGTTACTCATCTCCAAGCTGGTTAGAGATGAACTAGAGGCATTAGGAGCCTCTGTTGTTATGGTGCGTGAAGGCGATGATGATTTGTTCCCAAGAGATCGAGTCGCTGTGATTAACGAAACAGAACCGACCATGGCCCTAAGCTTGCACTATAACGCCTTGCCAGATAACGGTGATGCCCTTAATACAGCAGGCATTGGTGCGTTTTGGTATCATCCCCAGGCCCATGATTTAGCACTGTTTTTACACAACCATTTAGTAGAGACGTTAGACCGTCCGGCTTACGGAGTGTATTGGAACAATTTAGCTCTGACGCGCCCTAGCGTGACGCCGAGTGTTTTGCTAGAGCTAGGCTTTATGATCAATCCCTATGAGTTTGAATGGATTGTTGATTCAGAAGCGCAACAGCAGTTAGCCAAAGCCTTGGCTGATGGAGTTGCCGAATGGGTAGCCAGTCGATAATGCGTTTCTTCATTAAGGAACCAAATCATACGCATCATTCCTTCGGTTTACCGTCTGGATCACGCATTGGGTATAGCGTGACTGCAAGTGAGCAATCTGCATTAGCGATAGCCTGAACAACGGGCGACGGAAGTGTGTGCACGTAGGCCCAAGTATCCCAGCAGTGAAAGCCAATATTGAATTCACGCAGATAGCATGAGGCAAGTTCAACGGTTGCTGCTGGTGAAAGTGCATTGAGCACGGCGATTATCGCGAGGATGTCCATTTCGGCATTACGCTTGGAAGTCTCGTCAGGATTGGCAGATTCAACAGTTGAGTGCCAATGTCCATCTTCGCCATGGGTGTAATGAAGCACGCAACACATTTGATCGAGTTCACGGTTGAGGGTGTCGAATGACGATTTCGATTTCAGGTCGAAGTCTGTGTTGATGTACTCTGTTTCAGTTTTCATGTGTGCGAGTATGCATTCAGTTTTGCCGCATAACGACCAAGTTTTTCGCGATCACAGCTTCCACTCGAGGATATTTCGTACATTTGAGGTGTTCCTCAATTGCCATTTTCATAAAGTCTGTTTTTGAAAATGTTTTCGTCATATCATTTTGTATGCATAACGGCAGAGTTGTGTGGCGGTAAACAACATTGAGCGTTCAGCAGTAACTTTTGCTCTGTCCGCAGTGTTATGTCACACTTTTACGAAGCAGGGCTTAGGTTTCCTAACTCAACGCTGACTGCATCAAAGCGATTATCACCAGGATGATATGAGAGAATCTCTACTCCAATGGGCTCTCCTGTGGTTTCATCTTTGATGAGAATAACGCCATCCCCTAACTCAGTACTAATTTGCTCTTTTCTAGGTGGTTGCCAGAATACGGTTATTAACTCCATTTCTGGTTCATAAAATACTTTTACCTGTGCCATAGAGATTCTCCTTCTTTGATTGCGTCTGTTTGATAAGCTGTGATTAAAAATCCATCACCGTTTAACCGTCGTGCTACTGCAACAACCCAGCGCTTCTCCCTATGGGCAAGGTAAAACAGCAGCACTTCATCATCTCAGCTGCTACGACGGATTTCATCAGGTTCGGCAAGGGCTTGCTGAACCAGTGTTTCCAGCTCTTCAATGTCAGGATGTTTAACAATCAGTCGCTGCCAGTAACTTTCGGAAGTTCTGACGGTAAACCCAAGGGGCGTGAGGATTTCAAATTTCATTTCATCCCTTTAACCACCAAATCAAACAGCAGGGGCCCTAACCTTACTTTTTTCCGTCCGGTTTCGATCATTTCTACTTGAGCGATAATCCCGTCGCTTAAATCAACTGGAATCAATTCAGTTTGCATCTCTGAAGCTGCCATTTATGCTTCCCACAAAGGGTATACGTATTCTAGCTTGGCTATTGCTACAGGCAAGACCCAGCGAACGATGCACAGATGAGAATTCTTCTATCTAAAATTTTCTATCTACTAGTTAAATGAGGTAGCTACCCCCTTACCGATTACTAGGGTGATATAACGGCAAAATGCAGCGGTGGCAATTAATCTTTAATTCTCAATAGATACTCCTCGTCCATCCGCTGCCATGTAGTGTTAGCTGACTTTACAGAAGAAGACTAATCCTGTCTAGATGATGACCCTATGTATCCCTATTAGTTACATTCTTGAGTAAATACTCTAAAGGCTGTAAACAGCATAGCTCCAGTGTGCCATGTTAGGAGTTCGAGGGCCATGCCATCCCCGTTTCTTCAACTCACGAGCAATAAAAAGATTGGTGAGACCATGACCCACTAAAACAATAGAACTAATCTCGCTAGATTGCTGTTCTAGGAAATCAGCTGCTTGTTTAGCCTGATTTTTAGCATCAAGCTGCGCATAAGAGTAAGGGGAGTAACCCAATCCCCACAGCAATCTAGCGAAAATAATCCAAATTAGAGCTGGTAGACGAAGGTTAGTTGGAAACTGGAACATAAACTCTATTTCACGAAATATAGAGTTACTCACTACGGGAATAGAAGGCTGAAGGATTTGAGCAGAGTGGATAGATCGAGGCAAATCGCTAGTAAAAACTGCTTTTGCTGATTGAACCAGTGACCTAAGTTCTCCTGATGGTAGAGAGTCGCTAGAAATTCTGGCTGCCTGATACCGACTTGCAAATCTCGGAATTTCATGGCCGTTAATCCATTCTTGCGAAGTAACTGTAGGTTTTCCATGTCTCACCAAGATAATCATCATGCAGAAATCCCAAAAAACTCTTCGCACAATATAGAAGTAACTGTCAGCTAACTTGTAATTCAGCAGCAGATCTGCTGGATAAGATCCAACCCTCCAGATCTTATCCAGCCTTTTTGCGTGATAAATCTCCTATTCATAGAACTTATACCGAAGTTTTGCTGTATGACTCCGGGAATCTAGGGTGTCATACAGCACTTTTGACAGTTAAATATAGGAATAGGGATCTTACTCAGCATTTTTAACAGATAAGCACCCCCATAAGGGAGTCATACAGCATCTGCTATAGCATCATCCAAGCCACCGCGCTTGCTCGATCAAGTTAGGGAAGTTGCTCGTTTGAGACACTTTAGTCTTTCAACTGAAAAATCCTATGTCTACTACATTTGGGACTACATTTTGTTTTATAACAAGCAGCATCCGAAGGATATGGGGTAGTTGAAATGTCCATGCTCTGAGACGTAATGCCCCAATGGCCATAGCAAGATGCACAGATACCCAGCAGGCCACCGACCGTTTACATATCCTTAGCTACATCGAACGCATCATCTGGAGTCAGCCTGTGCAGCTTTCCGTCGATAATGCAGTCCTTCGCTATAGTTGAAATGTGATTGGTCTAGTGTTAGGTACTACCATCACTGTCTTTATATGTTGCATTGAGCAGCACGCTGGGCAAGTTCACGATAGACATTAGCCTCACGGTCAATGATTACTTCAACAGGTGAAGGATAGTAACCGGCTGGCAATTGACTAAATGATTTCGAGCGATCCTGACCTCGACCGACTGCCTTCGGAATTCTCTCAAACTCTGCCTCGACACTCAAACTCTCGCAGCCTAACTTACATCTAGTATTCTCCAATGTTCTACCGACCATGGGGTCCCTAGGGACCGGTAATTCTCGATTACACCGCTTTACACAGACGTTTCTAATTTCCTCTGGGCTAGGTAGTGTGCCATCATTTTCTACAATTTCCCTTTGAATACTGAAGCCAAAAAGTCGATTACTAAAATTCACCCAAAGACGATCAATTGTTAGTAAGTCAGTACAGGGAATTTTCCGGATTACCTTTGCTCTATTTTTTTCTTGAGGCCAAAGTAGCGCTCTTATATCAGGACGTATTGTCGGTAAAGATAATATGTTTGCCAAAACTTTTTGAGTTTCTTGGTCAGCAGCTTCCCACTGTTCACCTTGCAACAGAGATTCTAAAGCGTGATAGTCAATATTTCTTGCGGAAGGCAAGGACTCAATAATGGCCTGATCAGATGGTCGCTGAAAAACCCAAGCTAAATTTTCTAGCAAGTATGGATTTGTTGAAGCAAGCCACGAGAAAATCAACAGAATGCTTGTAGTGCATACACTCAGCAGAATCAATTTATACCTTAAAGCTTGAAACCTGTTACGCAAGAAATCAAACACGTCAAAACTCTTTTTAGCTCCACAACAATTCTTCGATGCATCCGAAAAAGCAGTCGATGAAATTCCTGTTCCGACTCTAGGATGGATGTAAGGCGGCCCAACTTCACCGTTGAACGGCAGTGAATAACCCTGAATAAGAAAACAACTATATCTCGCTCACTGCTCTAACGCAGAGTTTGACAGTTGTGAAAATTAGGTGGGTCGTTTTGACATTAATGTCCATAAGCCTGCTACTGACAGCATTGAACCACCAGCAAAGTTGAAGCGTCGCTGTACTCTCGAAGACGCTAGCAGACTGCGCGCTGAGCCTGCAAACATAACATAGAGTGTGGCATTAACAATAGACAGCGCTACAAATGTAAGTGCAAGGATCCAGAGTTGAGGAGCGACCCTGACATTCGTGTTGATGAACTGGGGTAAAAACGCAGCAAAGAAAACGATACCTTTAGGATTTAGAGCTGTCACTAGGTAGGTATTTACAAACAGTTTCCAGCGAGGACCAGATTGTCTAAGAGCGGTCACTTCACTCGAAGAAACATCTGTTAGCAAAAGCTTGATACCTAGATAGAGTAAGTACAAGCCGCCTATCCATTTAACAACCTCAAACCAAAAAGCTGAGGCTGCTAAGATAGGCCCTAAACCCAAAAGAGACATCGTCATAGCGGTAGAATCGGCGAGAGCCACCGCCGCAACGAGTGGAATATTCGCTTGCCGACCATGAGACAACGAGTAGCTAATAACTGTGAGAATAGTCGGTCCTGGAATAATGAGTAGGATTATAGAAGCAGCAATGAAGGCAAGCCAAATTTCAATAGACATATCAACTCTTCTCCGCAGAATTAATGCCACCTTACAGCAAATCATATTCATAGTCAGACATCAGTATAGTGAATGTCTTAACTGGAAGCTGCAATCCATTAGAGACATACTCGTGCATTTTCTTCTGCAGAGCCCTGAGGCTATCGCTAGTCGATCATAGTTCAATCACAAAATCAGGGCAGAGGGAAAAAAATTGAGTCGGTTCTAGACTAAGTGTTTCAATGCGGGCTCGTCTCACCCAAACAACATCGGGCGATCTCACCGCCCCATTCAGTAACCAAAACTCCATATCAACACTTACGTATCCGCAACAAAAAATTCGGGCATTTCATCAACTCGTTCTATACCTAACTCTTGGCAGAGAGCTTTTAGCTGCTTCAAGCTTAACTTTGCCTCTGTCTTTCCTGAAATCCAACGTTGATAGGTAGATCGAGGAATACCACAACGAATAGCCAACTCATCTTGAATCAGCTGGGTATGTTCTAATCTCATAGCCTCAATCGGTGAAAGCTGATAGCCTTCTTATTTTTCGTCAGACATCAAACATAGTAGATGCCTTAAAATAGAGCTTTATTTTGAGGCATAGGTTTTAGGAAGCCTATATGCTCCGAATGGGGCAGGGCTTCCCGTATTTTCGCATTCATTTTACCGTCAATCATGCAATCCTATGCCCCACTCCGTCCGTGGGTAGTCTACCGCTGCCTGCCAAATTTTCAAAACCTTGCCGTTGCTAGGTTTAAACGCCGCACTGACGCTGAGCAATACCTTGCCACTTTGCAATATCTCATCCCCAAGAACCCTTTCTTTATGATCTTTGACACCGAAAATACCACCGTGCACCCATCGCCCCCGCTTGCGTCACTACCTGGTTGGCTCACCCACAGACACCTGGCAGGCTATTGACCGACATATCCTTGGCTACATCGAACGCATCTCTGGAGTCAGCCTGTACAGCTTTCTGAGGATGGACTGCTCATCCAGCCTGCCCCTGGCGATGTTTTACGATACACCCAGCGAGAATTTGCCAGCCAACCCAAATACTTAGGTGATTGATGTCTCACCATAAGTACAACTCATCAAAGCTGATTTGGATCAATACCCAGTTCGCGCAGTTTGGCAAAAGCCTGATCGCGCTCTTGCTGAGCCTGATCACGTTCTTGCTGGGCCTGATCGCGTTCCTCAATAAATTCTCTTGGCTCTTTAAACCGTTCACCATTTGGATAAAAAACAGCCAGATCACCCTCAACCATCTCAAATTGAGTGTTCAAGATTGGTGAAACCCACGGAAAATTCAGCGCTGTTATCGGAACAAAAGAGTCTTCTTGGTTGCCACGAACTAATCCCCAAAAGTCGTAAGATTCTGGATCATAAAAGAACATTTCTAAAACGCCATGCTCGCCATAAAAGCGTTGCTTAGCCAGCATCTCTCTGGCGCTATTGCTGGGGGAAAGAATTTCAAAAACCACTTGAGGGGCAATGTCATTTTCTTCCCACTGTTTGTAGCTGCCACGATCGCCATCAGGACGTCCCAGTACAACCATAACATCTAGCGCTTGAGATGGAATAGGAGGAGCATCTGTCTTGACAGGATACCAGAGCAAATCACCTGCCACAAAAGCAGTTTTATCTTTTAATAATTGCTTTAGATTGGTTACTAAACGGACAATCCAACGGTACTGCAACGTATTATCGGCCATGGGATTACCGTCTGAATCAGGGTATAAAACCTGGGGTATGGGAGGCGTTTGAACCATGGCACGACCCTTGGTGAAATAACTTTATCTATTTTATTCGGTTTTAGGGTGCGATCGCACTCTACACAGCTCTTTTCTCAAAAAGTAGCGGCATATGGCCACATGCTTTTGCCATTAACAACATTACTACTCAGCAGTTGGGATACCTCATCAGAGTCAATGGGGGTGCTGAAGAAAAATCCCTGTGCAGTCTCACAACCAAATTGTTGGAGTGTGTGACATTGCTCCGCAGTCTCCACACCCTCAGCAATAATCTTATGTTCTAGATTACGACACATTTCTATCATAGAGCCAATTAATAGTTTGGATTTATGATCGGCCAGCATATCGTTAATAAAATATCTATCAATTTTTAAGCAATCAATCGCAAGATGCTTAAGAGATGCAAAGGACGAATAGCCTGTTCCAAAATCATCGATTGCCAGTAACACTCCTAGATCTTTTAAGTCTCGAAAAATTGCGAGATTTTGTTGATCCGTTTGCACCACACTCTCAGTGACTTCAAGTTCTAGTTCCGATGGCACCATTCCCGTTTCATCGATAACGTGCTTAATCAACGACACAAAGTCCTTATCGAGAAAATGCACGGGCGAAATATTCACCGCCATACGAATTTTAGGTAAACCCGCCTTCCTCCATGCAACCGCTTGGCTGCAGGCTGTTTTTAACACCCATTCAGTCAGGGGCTTAATCATGCCTATTCTTTCGGCTGTGGCAATAAATTCAGTGGGTGAAACCTGACCTAATCGTGGATGATACCAGCGTGATAGTGCCTCAACACCGATAATGTTGCCAGTAAGTATCTGTACCTGGGGTTGATAAAGCAGTGATAACTGCTGTTTCTCGATTGCCTCCCTTAAATTTTGTTCCACACGAAACCGATACTCTGCTTTCTGCGTTAGCTCAGGCTTGTAAAACGCATACTGATTTTTTCCACGTTCCTTTGCAGCATAGAGCGAGGTGTCAGCTGCCTTTATTAAGGTGGAGAGATCTTGTCCATCATCAGGGTAATGGGCAATTCCGATGCTGCAAGCCGGAGTAAATTTTCTTGTTGATAGTTCAACTGGCTTTGATATCACATCAAGACAACGTTGAGCGATATGGGCAGTAGCACGCTCATCGTCTATCTCATTTACAAGAACACAAAATTCATCACCGCTCAGTCGTGCGACAAAATCAATGTCACGCGCTACGGTTTGTAGCCGCTTGGCAATTTCCTGAAGCAGCAAGTCACCAGCATCATGTCCTAGACTATCGTTCACACTCTTAAAGTTATCTAAATCGATATAGAGCAGTCCTAAACGAGATGTATTTCCATCAGAACATTTGATCGATGCTTCAAGATTCTGATAGAAGTGGGCACGATTAGCAATTCTTGTTAAGTCATCGACATACGCTAATTCTCGTATACGCTTTTGGGCATGATCTCGCTCCATTACAATTCCAGCTAGTCTTGCCGCAGATTTAAGATCGTTTGACTCCTCCTCATTTGGCAGCACGGGGTAGTCATAATACATGCCAAAGGCGCCTAAAACGACTCCTAAAGAACTCTTAATCGGTTCAGACCAACAGCAGCGCATGCCATGGGGGAGAGCCACATGCTTGATTTTTGCCCATTTTGGATCTGTTTCGATGTTCTCAACAAGAACACGTTTGCCAGTGTAGGTCGATGTGCCACATGAGCCCACATTAGGACCATTCTTTAAACCATGAACAGCATCGCAGTATTCCTTTGGTAGGCTAGGGGCTCCTCCATGCATTAGTCTCCCATCCTCTAATTCAAGCATTGAACATCGCAAGCCAGGATGACGTTCTTCATACATTAGTGCAATTTCTGGATAAATCTCCGATGCCGGTTTCCCAGTTGCAATCATCTCCAGAATCTCAGCATTCTTGTCATCAAATGATGATGCTTTCTTTCGAGCTGTTATGTCAACGTGGGTTCCCACCAAGCGCACTGCTTTACTATCGGAATCGCGATGGACAAGAAATGCACGGGAAAGCACAGACACCTCATGCCCAGCTTTATGCTGCATAAGCATTTCAACATCAAATGAATCAATTTTATCGACCAAATAATCCTGAACTATTTGCAAAACTCTGTCTTTATCATTTGGATGCACTAAGTTTTGCCAGGTACTGAAATTATTGATCAGTTCATCATTTTCATACCCCAACATGCTCTTCCAGCGTGGTGAGTAGTAAACCTCATTTGTTTCTAGGTTCCAATCCCAAAGCCCATCATTAGCTCCGCGCATAGCAAGAGAAAACCGTTCCTCACTTTTCTGAAGTTTTTCCTGTGATTCTCTACGCGTAGTAACATTGTGTCCAATGCCCAGCACACCAATCAGCTCCCCCTTATCGTCATACGTAGGAAGCCTGATTATTTCCAAAAGTTCGCGGTGTCCATCATTGGTAAAGGTGCTCCATTCTTCACATATGGATGGGGAGTCTTTCAGCATGACTTCTTTATCATGCTCCCGAAACAAACTCGCTAGCCTAGCATTTACAAAATCGTAATCGGTCTTGCCCAATATCTGTTGTTCAGCAGCCCCGAAAAAATCTTTAAAACGATTATTACAAAATAGATAGACACCATCTAGATCTTTGAGCCAGATAAGAGCTGGAAGAGTATTAATAATTATGTTGTTGAGTTCAACGCCTTTTTGGAGTCTTTGTGGACTCTTTGGTGCAATAAAAACTCCCTTACAGCCAATGGCTGAAGCTGATTGAATCTCACATTTCATAATAAGTTGCTATATGCCATGTATTTAGACATTTTCTAGGCACATCCATAGTAGATGCTGGAAGCATAATCAGAATTCGTACTTTGGCTGAATAGAAGTCAATATTAATTATGAATTCTCTATGAATCACCTCTAGAAGCAAGCGTAAATACTGAGAGCACTCGTAGAGCCCTGTGGGCACACCACAGTGATTGACTAACGAAAAACTCTCAGCGGCACGATACATACAGGGCATCGTCCCACTGAGAGTCCTTATTTATGGAAGCTTTTATCTGGAACAGTATGGCTGCAGGTAACTATGCTTGAATAACAAAGCTATTAGCATCTAGTGTGGGTGCACCTTCAACTGTTGCAAACTGAGCACCGTTGCCAAAGCCATCTTCAATGCCATTGGGGTTGTAGTATAGATTGCCAGTATCTGCACCATAGATAATTAAGGCATCGCTCAGAGCAGCCTCTTCTGCACTGTTGACCACTGCAAACTCACTAGCAGAAAGTGCACCGCCAACAGCGCTGGTTAGCTCAGCAAACACAGTAACATCCAGCACAATGCTGTCGATATCCTCAAAGTTTTGGATTTGATTGGTACCGATATCAGCTGCATTAAAGGCGGCACCTGTATCAAAGCCAAAGAAGTCAGCACCATTGCCGCCAATGAGTATATCGTTGCCTGCTCCGCCAATCAGCAGGTCCGCCCCATTACCGCCAATGAGTATGTCATCACCAGCACCACCGATAAGAATATCGTCACCGTCACCACCATCAGCAGTCACGGGTGTTAACGTGCCGCTTGCGTTCAAGAAGTCATTGCCGTCACCACCGGAGAAGACCACGAATTCTACCTCACTGCCGGTGAGGTCGCCAACGGTGAAAGAGTCATCCCCGCCCTGACCATTGATTTCAAACTGCTCGATGCCTTCGTTTGTGAGGGTGAATAGACCCAGATTGAGACGATTGAAAATAGCCTGGCCATCGACTGCGCGTAGGTCAAACTCATCACCCGCTCCATCTGCACCGTTGACCTGGGTCACATCAAAGCCCGCACCGCCATTGATGAAGTCGCTGCCGTCACCGTTATTCCAGATAAAGCGGTCGTCGCCATCTTCTAAGTAGGCGATATCATCGCCACGCTGGCCTACAACAGTATCATTGCCAGCTCCTGCAAAGAATGTATCTATGGCGGAGCCACCTAGTAGCAGGTCGTCACCCTCGCCACCAAACGCTTCGATAGTAGTGGAGCTCTCACGGGCATCTAACGTGTCATTGCCGTCACCACCTGAGAAGACAACTTTTTGTACATCGCTACCGGTGAGATCGCCAACGGTGAGAGAGTCATCCCCACCCTGACCGTTGATTTCAAACTGTTCAATTTCTTCGTTAGTAAGGGTAAAGAGACCGAGATTGAGACGATTGAAAATAGCCTGACCATCAACTGCGCGCAGGTCAAACTCATCACCCGCTCCGTCGGCTCCGTTGACCTCAGTCACATCAAAACCGGCATCGCCGTCAATAAAATCACTGCCGTCGCCGTTGTTCCAGATAAAGCGGTCATCACCACGCCCTAGATAAGCAGTATCATCACCACGCTGACCGACAACTAAATCATTACCAGAGCCGCCGTAGAAGGTGTCTTCAGCAGAGCCGCCTAGCAACGTGTCGTCACCTTTGCCCCCCCGTGCTTTAATTTCGGTGGAGCTTTCGCGGGCATCTAAAATATCGTTGCCATCACCACCAGAAAAGACAACTTTTTCAACATCGCTACCGGTTAAATCACCTACTTTAAGGGAGTCATCTCCACCCTGACCATTAATCTTAAATTTTTCAATACTTTCGTTTGTTAGAGTAAACTGCCCCAGATTAAGCCGATTAAAGATTGCTTGACCTTTCGCTTGAACAAGTTCAAACTCATCGCCAGGTCCGTCAGCACCATTTACCTCTGTGGTATCTTTGTCGGCACCACCGTTGATAAAATCGCTGCCGTCACCGTTATTCCAGATAAATCGGTCGTTACCTGACCCTAGAAATGCAACATCAGTACCAGTTTGGCCGACAACAGTGTCATTACCTCTGCCTGCAAACGCAACATCAGTACCAGCACCGCCAAGAATAGTGTCATCACCGTTGCCACCAATAAAAATATCGTCTTGATCGCCTCCTTGAAAATTGTCGTCGTCATTGCCACCGATAAAGATGTCGCCCAAATCTTCAATTTCGGGTGCACCGTTGAATAGTCCGCCAACAATCTGGTTTACGAGAAACGTTAGAAAAGCGTTCATGGTGTGTTCTCCTAGAAATTTTACAGTCGAAAAGCAAGCGTTCTCAAGAAAAACAGCATACGCAACAGCCCCCCTGACTAGAGGGCGACGATGGCAGCATTGCTAACAAGAGAAGAATGAACAGTGTAGAGTTGTTCTATTGCCGGGCTATGGCCTGGACGAGAGTACAATCAACACTCAGTTATAGATACGAATGACGCTCGAGATTAGATGAGATTAAAAAATGAGATTTTTCTGTACCACGTTTGAATGTCGTTTGACAGAGAGAATGCCCTCAAGCACTATCATTCTTAAAATAGAGAACAATAGTGAGATCTCAAACACGTAGCTGCGTATCAATAAACAATCTATGCGTTTGACTATTAATACGAATGAGGGTGTGGATTGGATGAAAGTTTTTTGATTAATCTTGCTGACCCTTGTCTTAGGTGGTTTTAGCAACAACAGAGCCAGTGAGATGAGCGGATAAATCTGCGGGTTCAACGGTGACAATAACATCTTGTACCCAGGGCCTTGATTGATAAACTGGGGGCATGGGTAATGTCGCAAAGACTGTACCGTCCTGATTGGTGTCAAACACACCACAGGGAATGTACTCGCCTTGATAACGAACCCACAGAGCGTAGGTTTGATCGGTTGGCAAAGGGGATAGATTTTCAAATGAGATAGCAGCTTGCAACCCATCTGTATCAACAATCATGCTGCCAAAGGCATCTGTAGCATTGTCGGTCCCGGCAAAGTCATAAAAGCGAGTCGTCGGCTGTTGCAAAATGAGCTGAGCTTGCTGTGCGGGCATCGTGGCTAGTAACTCCTGCTGTAGCTGCTGATTGGCCAATCGTAGGCGGTGGTTACTAAGACCTAGGGTCAGGGACAACACGGTTGCTCCAGCAGCCACTGCTCCCAGTATCCAGGGTCGATATGACTTTTGCGATCGCACAGGTATTTCAACCCCAGTCAGCACCTTATCCTTCAACTGTTGAGGCGGCTGCATAAATGGCAGCTCATTAAGTACTAAGCTGATCGTTTTTTCAAGATGGCTAACTTCTGTTTGCAGCTGAGGATATTTGACCAGCAGTCGGGCAAATTCATCAGCCTCTTCAGCTGAGAGGTTGCCAGCTACATAGTCGGCTGCAAGTTCATCCAATTTTCGCTCAGAAGTCATAGGACAGAGATGGGTAATCAATCAGAAGGAACAGCTAGTCAACCAAATCTTGTAACGCTGTTTTGAGTTTGAGTAACCCTTGACGCATACGAGATTTGACCGTTCCTAAAGGTATATTCGTATGACTAGCAATTTCGGATTGACTAAAACCATGGTAATAAGCTAACCACAGCAAATCACGTTGTTTTTCCGGCAAAGTTCGTAAAGCTTCACGCACCCGTTGCGATCGCTCACCTCGGGAGGCTTGCTCAACGGGTAGAGAAAAAGAGTCTATGGGTTGAGAGGCCATTCCTTTGAGAATGCGTCGTCGAATACCCCGAGACCGTACCCGATCAATAGCTCGGTTGCGAGTGACGGTACTTAAAAAACGACTAAGGGCACTGCGGCTGGGGTTATAGGTTTGCTTTCGCCAAAGACTAAGAAAAATCTCTTGGGTTAAATCTTCAGCTTCTGGTCCACTGTTTAAGATCCGAAATGCAATCGTATAAACCAGGCGAGAGTAGCGGTTATATAAAATAGATAGGGCAAACTTGTTTCCCTGCTGTAGGGCGACAAATAATGCTTCATCTGTGGCGCTACCCCAATCTGGAGACGGACTTTCAGTACGTGCAGAAGGCATAGGATACGGCTAAGCGGTAAATATACGAATCTGTTTTCAGGGGAGCATTCCATACACAAGGTGTTAAAGCGCCCCTCTGAAAATACGTGGATAGCTACTTAAAGCAACATTCCATTTTGAGTTACTGAATCTATCGAGTTTGGATTTGTTTTAGGGACAGTATTTTGTAAAATGCTTCCTATCCCCTGTTTGTACTATGTTAAAGTCTCTGAAGTCAATTTCTGTTATACCAACTCTCAAAAGGGTTTCTACAGTTCAAAAATTGCTATTCCTGACAGCACCAGAGTTTTATACCTCAAAACTCAAAATCTCCTGTGGAAGGAGGCTGAAGCATCTACAAACTAAGCACTGGTATTACAGCCAAAATCCGGGAGTCTAAATTTCGAGCCATGGGAAATATCTGCTACAGCCTATCTACAATTGGCAGGGTAAACCAAAATTCTGCACCCTGATTAGGCGTTAATGTCACGCCAATACGCCCCCCGTGGGCTTCAACGATTTTGCGACAAATATATAGACCCAGACCATACCCATCGACTGAACGGTGGCTATCACCACGGGCATAGATTTCAAACAGCGAACTCCCATTTGCAGGGTCAATACCAACGCCATTGTCAATCACGGCACACCGCACCATGGATGGGTCAAATTCCCACAGTGTGGCCGTTAGTGTGATGACAACATCTTTAGTATTGTATTTGAGGGCATTGCCAATTAAATTTTCAAAGACTCGTCTGAGCTGACAAAAGTCACCATAAATTGATGGTAAGTCATGCGAAATTTGGTTGTTTACTGTGGTAGCTAACAATATTTGTTTAGTTTCATAGAACAGTCTTAAGTCTTCTGTTAGCTGTCGCAAGTTCACACTGTCTTTCTGTAGTGAGACGCGCCAAATATCCGATGATTGGACCTCCATAAGAGAGTTCATTAGCTTGAGCTGGCGATCGCAACTTTGCTGAATCATCGACAGAGCCTTGGGCTCTATCGCGATGGATGCTGGCTGAGTGGCTTGATGTGTCGCTTCTCTAGATGACCGAAAAATAATCCCCTGCACCAGGGTGGCAATACCCATGACCAGGTTACGCAAATCATGGTTCATGGCGTGGGAGTAGGGCTGTAGAGCATCTTGAGCGGTGTTGCGATCGCACATCTCCTGCTCTAACGACTGAGTTCGTTCCTGAACGGCTATCTGCAAATCTTGCTCACGACGGCTAAGCACATCAATCATGTACTGCAGCGCTCGGGCCAGCTGTCCTGGTTCATCCTGCCGTAGGGTCAATTGTTCTAACTGACTGGTTTGTTGATAGGTATCTTGCTGCGGTCGAATCGTACAGCTACTTACCCCCTTGGCTGTCTTAGTTAGTATTTTGAGAGGATTCACCACAGTCCTCCACAGCAGCAGATTAATGACCACAAAAAATGCGCCTAAAATACCCAAAAGGGTTTTAGTCACTGTCAATAAATTTTGACGCCCACGGTCAAAAATCATATCCGCCGGCACATAGATCATCTGTGCTGCCACCACATCCTTAAGCTGCCACCCAAAACCGTTGCGATCGCCATACATATCGATCAGATACTTGGGGGCATTTTGGGCATTGCCATGGCACTCTAAACAGCTAACGTCATCCATTATTAAGGGCTGAGCCATGTAGAAAAGCTTCGTACCATCCAATGAGCGATAGCCGGACAGCCCTTGTGGTTCGGACAACTGCCGTAGCTGATTAAAAATCGTCGTCTCAAACGAATCTGCAAGGTCAGCTGGATTAGTGGGATTCGGTGTTGCTTCCTTATACGAAAAATTTTCCAACAGCACATCCTGTTGTTGAAAGTTAGCAAAAACAGTTCTAGCTGCAAAGTTTGGAATACTCTCCTGCACAAAGAACCCCATTTCACTACTGTCTTTTAGCAAGGGTTGCACATGATCGCGCGTATAGTCACGAACCGACTGCATTGATGTCAACAAGATATCTGCTCGCTCTTTGACAGCTTGCTCTGCATGAGCATTCAGGTGTTGTGAGAGTACAACAATAGTAGAGCCGCTAACTAAGAGCCAAACCAAGAACAGAAACAAGCTAAACTTTGCCCAAAGGTTCCAGCGCATCATGGGGGCTCAATCTTATGTGAGATTTTAGGCAGTTTGTAAGGCGGCTAAACTAGCTGTATTCACCCAAATAGCCAATTGGGTGCGATCTCTTAAACCGACTCGACTCAGGATATTACTAACATGGTTCTTGACGGTTTTTTCAGCAATATGTAACATTTGAGAAATCTCTCGGTTACTAGCACCAGCAGCAATTAACTTTAAGACCTCTCGCTCCCTTGGTGTAACTCCTCTCAAATTATCTGTAGTAGTAGCTAGCTGAGGAGACTTAAATTGTTGATATAACTTTTGCCCCATAGTAGGGTCAAACTGCATATACCCTTTACAGGTGCTCTGGATAATATGGATAAAATCTTCCGGCGGTATATTCTTAAGAAGGTACCCTGAGGCACCCTGTTGAATCGCATCGTGCAGATGTTTATCCTCAGTGGAAGTCGTTAAAATCAGAACTTTAACATCAGACAGTGCCCGACAGATCAAACCTGTGGCAGTAACGCCATCCATTACAGGCATAGCGATATCCATCAATACGATATCTGGTCTGAGCTGCTGGGCCTGGTCGACTGCGTCTTGACCATTAAAGGCTTGACCTACAATTTCTATAGCCGTCTCACATTGCAAAATCGCACTCAGACCGTACCGGATGATATCTTCATCATCCACCAGCAACAGTCGAATGGGTCTTGTTAGATTCGCCACAATATACCTTCCCTATAAGATAATTGCCAAAAAGATTCATACGGAAATGATCCTTTTGCTTTTAGCTAAAATCATAGATTTAGAAATCCCAGACTGAATGAATAGTATATGAGAAAGCGCTGGGTTTATGGCAAATTATTGGATACCCAGATCGAGCCGAATATGTCCTTATTTTTGGGCTTTCTTGTTTAAGCAATACAGCCGTATCGCTATTAGACGGCTGTGTATGAGAACAATCTGAGAAAATCTTTTATTAGCTGAGAATCAAGTGAGCCAATGCTGGGCATATGATGCAATTTTGCCTTGTTAAATTAATAACGTTTATACGCTTTGTGGCCAAAAAGAACTGGGCCTATAGACCTATCTCAGATTTAGGTCCTATGCCTCAAGCCTTATTGCTGTTCAGCTTTCTACGATGCAGGTGTAACCACAGTCTGTTCATCACTTCGCAACAGATTGAATTAGCCCATTACACTTCGAGGAATCGAACTATGACAGATCAGCTGACTAACCCCATCCTTCTCTCTGATAATGAGATTGAAATTATCTTTGAAGATATTCAAGCGCCTTTTGGTGAGCCAGCCGTTGATATCCCTGGCAGTGAAACATTATTGGCAGTAATACCGGGTGGTTCTATTACTGCATCTGACCCAGGCAATACAGCGGTTCAAGCAAGTGGCGAGAATGTGACGGTGCTCAATCTCGGAGAGATCTCTGGAGATTTAAACGGTATTAGCTCAACCGGGAATGACTTCAGACTGCTTAATATTGGCACAGTTCAGTCTAACAGTCGCGCCGTTGATCTCAGTGACGGTGATGGTATCTTTGTTCTGAATACAGGCAACATTTTAGGCACAGGAAATCAGCGTAATGGCACCCTCTATGTTGATGGTACTGTTGATGACTTAGATTTGCTCAACAGTGGCACTATTGATGCTGGTGAAGAGAATCTGGGCGACGCTGTCTCTGTTCAAGTAGGTGCGACTGATGACCCTAGCAATGAAAATATCAATATTACCAACAATGGTTTATTGCAAGGTCGCGGTGATGGCCCGGATGTTTTTGCTAACGGCGGACGCGTAACCGCGAATGGCTCCAGCGGTCTGCGATTTTTTAACGGTTCAGGGCAGCCTGAGGCAGCAGTTAGTGGGTCTATAGTAAACCATGGCACCATTACCTCGGAAGGCAATGTTGGCTTTTTAGGAGGGCTGGTGGTAGAAGACGGTGTCGCCTTTGATGGCAGCATTGTGAATAGTGGGTTGATTTCTGGCCCTCGCAATGGTCTCTACATTGGCAATGCTGAGCACGATCTCTCCATTCTTAATACTGGAGAAATTACATCTGGTAGTAGAGCTGTTAACTTGGATGGCGACAATGTCACACTCTCTAATCAGGGAAGCATTGTAGGGACTGGTGACCAGCGTGATGGCACAGTTTATTTAGATGGTACTGCTGACAATATCACTGTCAATAATCAGCAAGGCAGTATCGATGCCGGAGAAGGTAATTCTGGCAGCGGAGTTTCAGTACAGGTGGGTGCTGCCAATGGTCTGGGTGGGGGCATTGATGACCTAGAGCTGTCTGCCGATATTTCTAACAGCGGTCTAATTCAGGGGCGAGGTGACAGCAATGTACCGGCGGGTATCCGTCTGTTTGTGGGTGCAGGGCTAACTGAAGCCACCTTTACTGGCAACATCACCAACGAACTTGACGGCATTGTCGCATCAGAAGAGAGCGCTGGTCTCTTAATCGAAGCGGGTGTGATTTTTGATGGGCAGATTACTAATCTTGGCACCATCAGCGGTGGCAATGGATTTGCCATTGATGCTGACGGGGCCTTGGGTAGCGTTGATATCTTGAATGCTGGGACGCTGGACGGTGCTGTCCGTTTGGGGGCAGGTAGCGATCGCTTTATTCAAACCTCTGGGGAAGATGTAGTCGTTACCGGCGGTCTGGGTAACGATGCGATTATCGGTGGCGATGGCAACGACATCCTCAACGGGGGTAACGATAATGACATTTTGACCGGCGGTCTCGGCAGCGACACCTTCGAGTTTGGCATTAACGCTGGCCTCGACATTGTTACCGATTTCTCAACATCTAACGATCTACTTGAGGTCGAGACAATCTTTGACAATGTCTCGGATGTTTTAGGCGCAGCTACTCAGGTAGGGACTTCTACTCTAATTGACTTTGGTAACGACAATGCCGTTCTCTAGCTCAATGTAAATGCCAGTGATTTAACCGGCAACAACTTTGTGTTTGCCCAGGGATAACGACAGCAAGGCGTACATAGTTCAAAACATCTTAACCGCTGCAGATATCTGTGGCGGTTGCTGTGCGATCGCAATCCATACTTTAGAAAGTAACTAACCGCGCTATGGTGGGAGCATGAGCACGTTTGACTTACCTACGTTTAAAGATTTAAGCCTCTGGCAGCTGGCCATTACCCACAAGTCCTACGCCAAAGAACATGACTGCGAGGACAACGAACGGCTGGAGTTTCTAGGGGATGCGATTCTTACGTTTCTAAGTGGTGAGTACCTCTATCAGCGCTATCCTAAAAGACCTGAAGGGGAACTCACACCGCTGCGCGCTGCATTAGTCGATGAGAATCAGCTCAGCCATTTTGCCAGTCAGCTCAATTTACAAAAACACTTATGTCTGAGCCGTGGCGCAGAAAATAGCGATAGCCGTAACAGTAAGCGAGTGCTGTGCAGTACGTTTGAAGCACTGATTGGAGCCTACTTTCTAGACAGTGGTCAGAATATTGATACGCTACGTGCCTATGTTGTCCCTATGTTTGACAGCGTCGCCGATACCGTTAGTGAAACGGCCATCCATATCAACTACAAGAGCCGTTTTCAGATTTGGTCGCTAGAACAGCTGGGAGAAGTGCCTGCCTATCAAATCATTGCAGCCAGTGGCCCCGACCATGCAAAGGAGTTTACCGCTGAAGTGCGGGTAAAAGGGTTGCTCTATGGTCGAGGTAAAGGTCGACGCAAACAGGATGCCGAGAAGAAAGCGGCGCAGGCCGCATTAAAAAAGGTTGGCGTGGAGTAAGAACGCTTAGCTTTCGCTACTAGATAGCGCCACATCATCCCGTTCACCGGTTCGAATACGGTAGACGGCGTCAACCGGTAGTACAAAAATTTTACCGTCGCCTATTTCGCCTGTGTAGGCGGCATCGGTAATAGTTTTTACCACTAAATCTACTTTTTCATTAGCCACGGCAATCTCAAGCCGAATTTTCTGCAAAAAGTCGACTTTGTAGGTTTGGCCCCGATATTTTTGGGTCTGTCCTTTTTGACGACCAAAGCCACGGGCATTGGACACGGTCATGCCAACGATACCCGCGTTTACTAAGGCTTCTTTAACTTTGTCTAACTGGGTAGACCGAATAACTGCAACAACCTGTTTCATAAATTTTTGTCGCTAATGACTCTGAAGCTACTTGCGGTATTTGCAGAGTGCCCTGCTAAACGATACACCAAACAGTGTATTTTGATACAAAGCTTATTTCATCGCCTACTGACTTAGCCAGGTGATGGCTTCACGAATCCAGTCTTCAGTATCGGCAGTTTTGCTCAGTGCTTTGCCCTGACCAACGGCCTGCAGAGCTTTTGTGATTTCGCTGTTGGAATATCCCAGAGCCAGCAGAGTCATTTCCACATCTTCTTGAATAACCGACACTGGACCAGCGGCTGGAGCAGTAATGAGCCCAGCCTGCTGTCGCCATTCGGCTAGCTTAGTTTTGAGCTCCAAGATAATACGCTCAGCGGTTTTTTTGCCGACACCAGGGGTTTGGGACAAAATGCGAGCATTGCCGGAGACAACAGCTTGAACCAGATCGTTAAGGCTTAGAGTGTCGAGCAGCGCCATGCCCATCTGGGGGCCAATGCCGCTCACACTAATGGCTAGGCGAAACACATCGCGCTCAGCCCGTGAACCAAACCCAAACAGCACTGGCTGGTCATCACGATTTTGTAAGTGGGCAAAAATCTGAACCGAGTCGCCGATGGGGGGCAGATTACCCATCACTCTAGCCGTAATCTGTAGCTCGTAGCCAACGCCGTTCACATCCACTGTAACGATCACACGACCATTGCTTAGCCGCTGAATATCGGCTAGAACCCCTTTGATATAGCCAATCATTAGAACTTACGAGGCGGGCGTTGCTGAGGCGGGCGCGGTGGCTGCTGCTGAGGCCGGGGTGAGGTGGGCGGCGACTGAGGCGGTTGAATATAAGATTGCTGAGTGGGGGGGCGCTGAGAAATAGGGCGACGACTCAAGGGACTTGAAGGAACATCGGTCGCTGCCGGTTGTTGCGGAGACGCCTGACGTGCTCGCTGCTGACGTTCGTACAGCTGTTGACGGCCATTACTGATGACGTCGAGCATTTCACCAAACTGGGTTTCCATACGCTGCAGTACCTGATCGGCGTAGGTGTCTGCATCGGTTTGGATGGCGTGACATTCAGAAATAGCACTTTTGCGCATTTCGTCGCACTCCTGTTTGATTTGAGTCTGAAGCTGCTCAATTTCCATCATGGTTTGCGATCGCAACGCCGCACATTCCTGTTCCACCTGTAGTCGAAGCTGCTGGGCCTGCTGCTCGGCCTGCCGCAAAATGGCTGTCTCATTTAGAATAGCCGCTGCCTGTTTTTCAGCCGTGGTGACAATGTCTTGAGCATATCGCTCTGACTCACTCAGGATGTCGTTACGCTGCTCCAATAGCTGCTGGGCTTCCTGAAAGGCGCTGGGCAGATTGAGCCGTACAGCATCCAGCTGATCGAGCAGATCGTCCTCATTGATCATGGTACGGCCCATTACCGGCACGCGAGGGCTGTCCAGCACTGTCTCCTCAATCTGGTTAAGGGCATCTTGAATGTCAAACCCTGCCACAGGCGCTGCGTTGCCGGCCTGCTGAGGGATAGCCTCATCAGGCTGGGCAGCCTGGCCGTTCAACCTAGGATCGTTAATTAGCCTAGGGTCGTTTAGTGGAGGTTCTTGCCGTACCATCTTTGAATATCGTGGGCAACATGATCAGGAACAAGATGACCGATTGCTCCGCCAAACCTTGCAATCTCTTTTACTAGACTACTGCTTAAAAAGCCGTATTCAGTAGACGTCGCTAAAAAAACAGTTTCCAGGTCGTCTGCAAGGGTCTTATTAGTATGGGCCATCTGGAGTTCTTTCTCAAAGTCTGATAGTACACGTAAACCACGAATCAAGACTTTGGCATTTCGCGTATGGGCATAGTTAACCGTTAATCCATCAAAACTATCGACGTCTACATTACCAATATGTGCGGTCGCTTTACGAATCTGGGCTAGACGCTCCCCTACCGGGAACATAGGGTTTTTGGTCGGGTTACGCGAAACCACAACGATAACCCGTTCATAGAGGACACTGCTGCGGGTAATGATGTCGAGATGGCCCAACGTAACTGGATCAAAGCTACCGGGATAGATGGCAATCACAGTGAGTACTTAATAAGTGGTGTGCACAGACGTCTGCCCGAGGGATGGGTAAGGCATGACCTCAAACCCGCGTTAGAAATCGGCAAGGCAATGAAACTCGACTGATTATAGCGAGCTGTCAGAGATCCTGACCGATTGCAGCTGAGATTAAGGGTTTTCGTTATGAGTCGAGAAGCTTTTTGTAAACCTTGTCGCAGCGTGTGGTTTCTACTCCCGTTACCTGTAGGTAGCCTGAGCTTTCGTACATGCGCACAGCTTTTTTGAGTACCGTTGCCGTTTCTAGCCAGATTTCTTTAAATCCACGGGCTGCGATCGCACTCTCCAACTGCCCCAGTAAAAACCGCCCTAATCCCTGCCCACGCGCCACTGGTAGCAGATACATCTTACGGATTTCCACCGCCTGCTCACCCCGAGCAATCGGATAGTAAGCGGCTGTACCGACAACGGTCCCGGCCTGCTCCACCACCCAAAACTCTCCCTCTTGATAGTGCTTGTCTATCTGCACCACATCAAAATCAGCCCCTTCAGGCTCCCATCCCAGTCCATAATCGGTTAACACCTGACCAATAAGCGCCGCTGCCGCCTCTCGATCAGTCGGCTGCCAGTCACGAATTACAAAGGATTTGAAAGAAGTGTGCATTTAACTATGTACCCTTGGAGCCGGATGCAACGTTGCTAAAATTTCACCCTCAGCGGTGGCCAATTCCTCTAGTCGAGGGGTCACCACATCGGTACCAAATTCATTGGTGGCTAGTATCCAATAGGCACCGTAGTGACGTGCCTCAGAAGCCATTAAACTGCGGTAAAACTTAGCCAGCTCCGGGTCTGGGCAGTGCTCACCCAAAAGGGCCAAGCGCTCGTGGCTACGGGCTTCGATCAAGGCCGATACAAGCAATAGATCCAGCTTGCGCTCGGGGTCATTGGACCGGACATGTTTACGTAGCTTTGAACCATAGGGGCCAGCGGCCAAAGAACGTAGGGCAACGCCTCGACGCTCTAGCCACTGATTTACCTGCTTAAAATGACTCAGTTCTTCTTGGGCAATCTCCGTCAGCGCTGCTACCAAAGCTGCGTCGCCAGGATATAAAAACATCAGCTTAATCGCAATTCCTGCAGCCTTACGCTCACAGTGAGAGTGATCTAACATCACCTCATCCAGATTGGCCAAGGCTTGGGCAATCCATGCCTCAGACGTTGGCGTTTTCAAAAACTTGATCTTTTGAGGTCTTAATGCGGCAATCACAAAAATACTGGCAGTAGCTGCACTCATTCTAATACCTTGTTCATCATCATCATGACGGCAGGTTTTTTCTGAAAATCTAACGTGATGCCTCGAGCACTGATGGGGATGACCTGGCCATTCTCGTGGGTAATGCCAAAATCAAGATTAAAAACTTGAGCTAACTTTGCACTGCAGATTTCTAAGCTAGCCTTTACCTGGTTAAGATCTTCATAGGCAATCACGCTAGTAATCGACGGTAGCTGCAGTAGCGCATCAGCCCTGTGACCAAACAGGTCGGCAGCAAGACCGTTTACATGGACAAACTTGTTGTCTTGCACCACGACCGCTGCCACAATTTCAGTAACTAAAACTTGACAACAAAACTCTTGATGTCGACGCAGACGCTTATCTAAAATTTTATGCGCATACCGTAAACGAGTACTTTCTAGCACCAAAGTTGTCTGTTCAGCCATCGCCCCAACCAAATCTAACCAGGGCGACTGAAAATGTTTTGACTCTGGATGGGTCAGGGTCATAATTCCGAGAACGCGACTGCTGCCCACCATTGGCACACAGAGCACCGAGCGAACCTTATAAGGCTGGTTGGCCAAATTAACCCAACGAGTGTCTAATGCAGTATCTGAGATAGTTTCCACCTTTCGATGCTCAAGTACCCAGCCCGCCAGCCCCTCTTCTAACACTTGGCCTACTAGCTGATGTCGTTCGCGCTCTGTCGTACCCGATCGGGTCAAAATACACTCCGTCACAACATTCGAATCATCCAACAAAAAAAGTCTGCCACTATTAGCCTGGGTAATATCGACCGCAACATCCAAGGTATGTTTAAGATTGGCCTTTAGCTGAGTGCGGCCAGTGGCTGTGCGCGATAGAGCGACACGATCCTTTAACCAGTCAAGTTGTTTCCGATAGGCCGTATTCTCTTGCTGTAGCTTATCTAGCTTTTCTCGCAGGACGGTTACATCTGTCGTCAACGCACCGTCTGCAGCTTGTTGCTCTGCCATCTGCCGAGTAGCAAACTGTAATACTGAAACCAAACCTCGCAGCAGCTGCAGGTCATCTTCTGGTAAGGATATTGTGGTCGTAAGCCGGGTAATAGTTTTGTAGAGGTCGCCCAGCTCGTCAGTGAGGGCTTCTTTAAGCAGAGTTTGATCATCCATTGCTAACTAGAAGTGAATAGAAGCGGGTTGAGCACCTGATGTATCACTGCAAAAAAGGGAACGCTTTTGGATTTTGGATTTAGCTTTTACATCTCTAAAGACTACAGGGCTTCTTAAGGTTACTCCCGATAGTTTAGGATTGCTACCGCGTCATTCGTTCTATTCAAACGTCTCTGATGCCAATGGGACTAAACTGGTGCTGTGGTGATAGACATAGTCATGCATCGGTTCTTCCTTAAACGACTGAAACGCAAGTTCATTTGGGTCACGCTGCTTATTTTGGTGTGGTTGCTGTGTAGCGGTGAGGCAATGGCTAGCCCGCTGGCTGAGCGACTGTCTGCGTTTCCGAACTGGTCTGCCAAACCACCAGTACAGCCGTCAGAAGGAGACTTGGTGTATCCAGCCTGGATGGATGGTCCCTGGCGTATGACATCGACACTGCTAGAGATGAAAGCTCCGCTATCTCCGGTCATCGTCACCCCCGGATTTGAAGGTAATCGTAAGTTTCTTGAAGTTCCGATTGAGGCTGATATTCACTTTCAAAAAGCACGGGTATCTCAGGGTAAATTTCTGAATCGACCGTTAAAAACAACCCAAGGCATTGTGTCGGACCGAGCCTTTAACGGTCTCAGTCTGGCGCGGGCCTATTTAGGCAATGATTGGGTAGAGACCGTTAAGGTTGATCCGGAGAATCCAAACCGACAGATTACATTTCTAAAAGATAATCAGCAGTTGGTGTCTACCGTAACAGGGCGAGCAGTGGAGCACCCTGATGACGGCACATTTATTACAACCGAAGTCTTTCAACAGTTTTTTCGCGGCGGTCGACCGACGGTGTACCTAAACGAAGTTGAAAACACAACAGCCTACTACTACAAGCAGGGTCATATCGAGGCCGATCAAATTACGGCAGTGTATTTGTCACCCAAAGACCCAGACTACTTTAAGGCAATTGACCAGCCAGTGGCACTCTACCGCTATGGGCTAACGCTGTATCCTCAAGGGGATCGTGATTAAAAGTTGTTAAGAACCAATCGCACAGTTTGGTCTTCATATGCTGAATCTTCCAAAGAAATGGATCCAAAACACCAATAATCAACCCCACCGTACCCCCAATTTATTGCCATTAAGAATACCCTAGTACGCTGGGTCGTAGGGCGGCGTTCCGGCCCTGCCCAGGGGGTTTGGGGAACTCGGAGGGACCCCAAGCAACATCTTTAACACCCCATCAACATTCCACGCTAGGTTTCTGATAGAGCCCCTCTGAATATATAGCTTGGCGCACATAGCTAAACCCATGAGCTTAATTTTTAGAGTCGATAAGAGACGAGACAACTGATTCTGAATGCCTCACCCACAAGAGATTACTCTCACCTGTTGTTTTGTTGCCAACTGCAGCAAAGCATCGCATAAACCTCATGATTAACAAAATGATCGTATAACCACTCCGCCTCATACGCAGTACCCTCATGCCTAAAACCGAGTCGTTTGGGAACAGCACGACTGCGCTGGTTTTCTGTTGCACATAAAATAACAATTCGGTTGAGATTTAGGTTAGCAAATGAATAGTCAAGCATATGCCGACAGGCCATGGTCATAATGCCATTACCCTGATGAGATTCTGCTAGCCAGTAGCCAATTTGACCGCTCCGGTTTGCCCAGTCAATGTAGTTATAGCCAATGATGCCAACAATGTTGTCGTCGTAACAGATAGCGGCAATAACACCTTCGGTTTTAGAGAACTGTTCCAACGTATTGCGGATAAAAGTACGTGTATCCGCAGATGTAGTTGTTCTATCTAGCCACGGTAGCCACTGACGCAGATAGCTGCGATTGGCATTGGTCAGCGTAAAGAGTTCGTTTGCATCGGTAAGCTGGAGCGATCGCAACTCCAGCCGATCATTCAGCCTGTAGGAAAACATACACTAGGCACAGCACCCTTCGATTTCATATTACCGCCCAACTATTGCAATGCCATACGTCAATATTCAGATTACAACCGGAGCCACACGAGAGCAGAAAGCAGCTCTAGTTAAGGATGTGACTGACTCGCTGGTCCGTGTGTTAGGAAAAAAGCCTGAACATATTCATGTCGTTATCCAGGAAATTGAGGAGGAAGACTGGGGTTATGGGGGTCTACTCACAGACACCTGGAAACAGCAGCAGACCTAATACCGTACTTTCAAGGTTACTCCTATATCCACAGCCTGCTCACCAGAGTTGACTGCCGGAATACCTGACCATCGTCCACTACCGGAGTAGGTGTCGCCTTGGGATGCAGCATCGGTGCCCGGTGTTTGAACAATGGCATCATCTATCTGGATATCAACGACTTCTTCAATGCTAAAGCCAAGCTGGTCAAGGGCCACTTTGGTCTGGGCTTGGGCATCGGCAATGGCGGCTTCTAAGGCTTTAGTGCGGGCAGTAAGAATGGCTTGTTCTGTAGCAAAATAACGAATGCTGTGGACTTGATCTATGTTAGTTGCGATCGCATCGTCTAACACCCCAATATTATTAGCCGGCACCTGAAACTCAATATTGCGATACCCTTCATAATCATCTTTCTTTGGCTTTCCGTCACGGTCACTTTTGAGACTCAGATTGATGTTTGAGGTTTTAACCTGGTCTACTTTGCGAGACTTTAGTAACTTTGTTACGGCAGAAGAGCGCTTATTAAGCTGATCGTAGGCTGCTTTAGCGCTATTTCCCTGATCTGATATGCCAAGGGTGATTTGGGCCAGTGTGGTGGGAGCCTGGGCATGGCCGTGCCCCGTAACCGCCAGGATGCGCGGGTTAGCAGACTGTTGCGCGGCAGCAGGTGGGCTCACCGTCATCACAATCAGGGCCGCTACTAACCACGGCAGCAGTCGCTGCGCTATCTTTGCTAGTCGTTGCATACGATTTTCAGAATCTACCTGATGAGTGATCCCCATCTGGCAGTCGACTTTCCGTAAGCTACGCAGAAGTAACCCCTGTTGCTTTATTTTTGAATGACCTCCACTAACGGACGAAACTGTTGGTCTAGTTCAGGTCGGGCACTTAATAAGGTAGGAAATGGACGGCTCCCATAGTTTTTGCCGACTTTTAGCGGAAAAATACTAGCCTCCTCCAGGGGTGTCCAAACACCGCCCGCTGCTTTAGCAATTGCCCATACGGCAGCGATATCCCAAATTTTTGGGGTGGCTTCCACAGCCCCTAAGCTTATACCTGCCGCTACCATCAGCAGGTTATAGGTAGCCACACCTAACATACGAATTTTGCAGGGGAACGGGTTTTGAAGCACCTTAAGACTGCGGGCGCAGAGACTAAAAAGCTGGCTACCTGTCGCCTCGTCTAAGGATGTTTGCATAGGCTCTCCATCCAGAAAAGCACCACTGGGACCGTCTAAGCCGGAATCTCCCATAAAAAAACCATGGAACCGCTGATCTAGGGTGGGAATATATACGTGACCAAAGGCCGGTGTGCCTTTGTAGAGCAGACCTAGGGAGATACCCCACAGAGGCACGCCTCGGGTAAAGTTGGTGGTGCCATCAATGGGATCAATAACCCAGCAGAAGTCTTGCTCAGGCAAGACATGCACCCCCTCTTCGCTAAGCACACCATGGGCCGGAAATTCCTTTTGGAGTCGTCGCCGCAGCTCACCATCAGCCCACTTGTCGGATTGGGTAACTAGACTACCGTCAGCTTTTTCTTCGGCTGTGGCATTGCCAAAATCTTTCAGTAGCTGGGTGCCAATAACAGTTGTTGCTGTTTCTGCGACGGTCAGAATGTGTTGCCAGTCTTGAGTCATCAGGGTTAATCCATATCGCTTTCAAGGGCATTTGCGATCGCACTCTGTGCAGTCGTCTGAAACTCACGAATATTTACACGGTTCACAATGGCCACTGAGACCAACATACCAACCGCTTGGGTGCCAAAGACCAAACCATAGGCAGGCAGCAGCTGTGATTCGGGTACGGGTCCTCCTGCCACGGCCTCCATAATGGTCTTACCCAGCGACAGCAAACCGCCACCCAGCACTGTCGCCACCCCTCGGGCGATGGCTTGAGCTAGCCCCCAAGCACCCACAAAGGTTCCCGCCACCTCAGCAATGGTTAGATCTAACATCAGCAAAATTGAGCCTGTCGTGAGCACACCTGAGGCCAGGCCAAATAAACCCACGCCTGCCCCCAGCAGCGTTGGATTACCCGTTGCGCCAATGGCAATCAGCAAGGTTAGGCAAAAGGCCGCCCACAAACAGCCAATTTTAATCGTACGTTTTTTACCCAGCTTGGGCGCTAGGAAAAATGCAGTGACTACAATACCCAGACCGGTACCGCCACCAAAAAAACCATTTAGCCGAGTGGTTTCATCAATGGTCATGCCAAATACTTGCCCGCCATAGGGTTCGAGTACGGCATCTTGCATAAAGAGACTAAGACATAAAACCAGCAAAAAGCCAAAGAATAATCCTGCCTGACGACTGGCCGTTAAAACCTTAAAGGCGGTTCTTAACGTAATTTGATCCTCTCGCCCTTGGTTGCTAGACCGCTGGGTCAGTCGTGAATACTTTTTTTCAATACCAAAGGTGCTTGCGATCGCCAAAACGCACACCAGCGAAGCCGCCACTATAAATAGCTGATTGATCGGTGCTCTAATGTCCGCCAATGTGGGCGCATTATCCAACGCCCCTCCCACGACTACCGTGGTTAAAATCACAGCCAGAATAATGCCAATCATGAGCATAAACCAACCGATGCCGATCAGTCGGGGTCTAGCGTCTTCATCAGATACATCGACGAGTAACGCCGTAAACGGTGTAGATGTAGACGATAACGCTAATCCATACAGCGCAAATACTAAAGCGAGTAACGCCACCCACGGATAGATATGAGGTCCCCAGCCAAGCAGCTCAATCTGCGTACCAATTTGCCAAACAACCTGTATCGCTAAAAAGGCCGTCACAGCCATGCCAACGATGCCAAGCCAGATATAGCCACTGCGGTGATAGCCCAAAAATGGTTTTGAGTCTGACATTTGACCAAACCAAATCCTGGCAGGCGCCATAAACTGATGGACTGCAATGGTTCCTGCTGCAATCAATGCGGGTATTTGCAGCTCATCAATCATGATGCGATTGAGAACACCTAACGTGAGGACTGACATAATCCCAAGACCGGCATTAAACGCCCCAAGCCGAAGCATTGCCAAAATGCCAATTTTTGGAATGACACGGTCTGGAGCTGCACAGCTACTGGTCAGATCTGGACTACTCATAGCGTTTCATTTACCAACTGCGAGTGTACTCCCAGCTTAAACGCCAGCAGCCTCTAACGCATAACCTTTAGTCACCGATCGCTATCCCCATAAGGGCTCTATCTGTCAGCATTTCACCAAAATGTCGGCGAATCCGACAAAAAAAGCGGCAGGGTTTACCTGCCGCCATAGCCAAACTAGGAGAATTAGAGAAGAGTCATCGGGAGCACTCAGACGCAATTAGGTATTCCCAACTAATCACGCCTGAACGCCCCATTATTCAGCCGCTGCGTCAGGAACATTCACCTTAACGACCTGATGACGCACCTCAGCAGACTTGGGTACATGCACTGTCAAAATGCCGTTGGTGTAGTCAGCACTCACCTGCTCATGGTCAATCGCCACAGGTAGGTTAATCACACGGCGGAAGCTACCATAGCGTCGCTCGCGACGTAGTACTTGCTGATCGTCACCAGCGGCAGTGCGCTCACCAGAGACAGCGATACTCTTACGGCTAGCTTCAATATTGATATCATCACCCTTTAGACCCGGTAGAACCACGTCTAGAACATAGTTGTCACCCGCATCTATAAGATCAACGGCAGGAATCCAATCTGTTGTTGCAGGAGTGAGATCTTCAAAAATGTTGTCAAGCTGTTGTCTAATGGTTTCGATTTCTTGGAAGGGCTGCCAGTAACGTACGATCATGTTGTTTCCTCAGTTCTTGATTGTGATGTCAATGGATTTGAGGAGAGTGTTGACTCCGGCCTCTTTCCTTTGCCTTACAGTCATCATGATGCCTTACAGATATAGCAACACCCAGGGAAGAGAACCTCACCTAATATTAGGGCTTGCCGAAAGTGTTTTGGGTGAATAAAACAAACCTGTAGAGAGAACCCTAATGGTTGGATCGGTTGGCCGTACTAAGGCTATGGTGAAGCAGAGGTAGACCTTCTAAACTATGGCAAAAACAGCACTGCTTACAGGCGCATCTGGGGGTATCGGTTATGAGTTAGCAAACGTGTTTGCACACCACGACCACGATCTGATCTTGGTAGCCCGCAGCACAGATAAGCTCCACCGGATTCAAGACGAGCTGACTAAAAGCTATGACCTCAGGGTTTGTGTCATTAGCTGCGATCTGAGTCAACCCGACGCACCACAAATGCTGTTTGAGCGTGTTCAGCAACAAGGGCTAACAGTGGATGTTTTGGTCAATAATGCTGGCGTTGGTGCATATGGCCCTTTTGCTGAGGGTGATTGGTCAACGCAGAATGCTCTACTGCAGCTCAATATGGTCAACCTGACCTATTTAGTCAGGCTTTTTCTACCCGCCATGCTGGAACGAGGCTACGGAAAAATTCTCAATGTGGCATCCACGGCAGCCTTTCAGCCAGGTCCGTTTATGGCTACCTACTATGCAAGCAAATCCTATGTAATGTCGTTTACGGAGGCCCTGGCCCACGAGCTTAAAGACACAGGGGTTAACGTAACCGCCCTTTGTCCGGGGCCGACGCGAGGGACTGATTTTCAAACCCGTGCCAAGCTTGGGGAGATAGAGCTGTTTAAGAAGTTCAAGCTACCTGACGCGGCTGACGTCGCTAAATTTGGCTACGCTGCTCTAGAACGGAATCAGGTTGTGGCCGTTCACGGTATTTTTAACCGACTGCTGGTCTTTTCAAATCGGCTGACGCCGCGTCAGATAGTAACTAATGCGGTAGGGCAGCTGCAATCGCCTAAGGAAGGCTGAGCTAAACCTTGAGCTTCAAGACTGGCACGCCCGTCTCTAGGGGCGAACATTTTTGTTGATAGTGAAAGAAATTGAAGGGGAGTTTTGCTGAGAATTAGCGGGATGGGGATTTACCGGTGTCTCGTTAGTCGGGACTGACGGTTCTGGTGCCACCTGAGGGCTATCGCCATGATTATTTGCCAGGTTTTGTGGGGCTGGTGTTTTGGATGTGTTGCTTGCGATCGCAAGGCTAATACCCCCAAACATTGACAGCGGCAATGAAAAATCAGCCAGCCAGTGTTGCCCGGTCACCCAATCCAATAACGCGAGACCTAGATACAAGCAGAGCCCACAGACAGACCAGACTTTCATTACTCTTCAACACCTAAAGGTTTGACCTTTTTATCACATCTTTTTATCACATCTAAGGTTGGGTATACATTGCGGACAAGATCACCATCCGTTAAAACCAATTCATCAATTTTGTCCAACCAATTTTCCATTATCTAGCGGCTAGAGGATGGCAATAGCGCTAGAGTGAGGTAAGCGGGGCGATGCCCCCTCAAATGACATACATTGAACGGAATCATCGTGGACGCTGCATTCAAAGGAATCATTCGGCTATCAAAACGAGAAATTGAACAGATGCGTAACGCCTGTCAACTAGCGGCGCGTCTATTGGATCACCTTGAGCCAATGGTTCAGCCCGGCGTCAGCACGTTAGAGCTCAACGACGAAGCTGAACGTTGGACCCAGGCCCACAGCGCTAAGAGCGCCCCCTTGGGATACCCAGGTGGTGAAGGGGTAGACCCTTTTCCCAAATCTATTTGCACTAGCGTTAATGAAGTAGTTTGTCATGGGATTCCCAATGATAAGCAAATCTTGCAGGACGGTGACATCATTAACATTGATGTCACACCTATTTTGAATGGCTACCATGGAGATACTTCCCGCACGTTTTTAGTTGGTGATGTGTCTCCCCAAGCCCGCAGACTAGTCGAGGTGAC
>JBHJIV010000214.1:0-20966 GCA_050043105.1 Leptolyngbyaceae cyanobacterium
TAGAGTCTGATACGGCACGTTTTCCATCTGGTGATATAGTCACTGAACTGATAGATCTACTATGGCCAGAGAGGGTTTAAATAGCTTGTCCAGAGGTCAAATTCCAAAGGATAAGTGTTTTGTCACAAGAGGCAGATACGGCACGTTTTCCATCGGGGGAAATCGCCACTGAACAGACAAAGCTACTATGGCCAGAGAGGGTTTGCAACCGTGGCCCTCCCGGTGGTGTCAGAGCTGGAACGAGAGGCTGGAACCAAATAGTGTTTTGGACCTTTTTAGAGTGTTTAGCTTGCTCAAGTAGCTGTGTATTCTCGGGAGAGTTTATTGGAAGCAGACGTCCTAGCAACTGTCCTGCCAGCTGTCCAGGAGTTGGATCTGCACATAAAATATGACCTGATAGTTTCAAGGCTTTCTGGATAGTGTTGAGTGCTCTATCGTTGGGTAGCCTATTGTAGTCGTCAATCAGCTGAGCGTAGCTAGTGGTAGCTATTTTTGTCGCTAGCCAATCAAAATTTAGCAACAGCTGTTTGAGTTCCGATTTTTGAGCTGCCTGTAGCAGGTGATAAGTCAACTGCTGAAAGAAATAACCATCATTGGGACCACTGGCCCACTCTGCTGTACATTGTTTTCGATAAGCTTCCAAAACTTGCTGATGCAGGCTGACCATACCTCCTTGTTCTACTTGCACAGCCCGCAGATAATTATGTTGTAAATCGTGGAGTGTGATTCTTCGTTCCGTAGTTTTTGTTTCTTGTTTTAGTAACCCCTTACTTGCCAACTTACTCAACAGTTGACGTACCTTCCTTGCACTCAGCTTGCCAGTATGCCCCCAAAAGGTAATGACTGCTTCCTCAGGTATCGCCTCATCTGCTTGACAAACTGCTAATTCTCGATACCGCTCTGCCGCGTTATTATCTAGCCTCTCCAGTGCTGCAACACTAACCTCCAATGCCTTGAAGACATCGCTATAGGGATAGTTGGGAAAATGTTTCTCAATAAATTCTAGATCTGCTTCTTGTAAAGCCTCTCTCACATCTTCCCAGAGAATACCATCTCGTACCATTGCGCCACATAGTGCAAGTGCCAGAGGCAGATTGCCACATTCTCTAGCAACGTCTCGCACACTGTCTTCTAAGTCTTCTAACATGGTCCCTGACCACTCTGCCAATAGTGTCAATGATTGTTCTTCATTCAACAGCCCTAGGATGTGCTCTGCTGCCCCTAAGACTGTAATAATCTCACGATCTCGAGTGGTTAATAATAACTGACCACTCTCATCCAAGGCGTCAAACGCTTTTGCATCCGATGCTTGCCACAGGTCATCTAAAATCAACAAACAGCGCTTGCCCGCAAAACACCTCCGAAGATACTCTTTTCCCTGCTGCACATCGGTAATGCTATGAATGTGGCCATTTAACGCCTCCGCCAGCTGTATCTGCTGCCGCATCAGCTGAGGCTCAACGCCCACCGTTATCCAGTAAATCCCATCGGGAAACTCAGACTGTACCTGTTCATCCCGTGCCAGGGTGCTGGCCAGCACCGTTTTACCAATGCCCCCCATTCCTTGCAGTCCAAAAATTCCTACAGAGGAATCATTGCTCAGTAGTTTTGTTCGCAAGTTGTCAAGCTCGGTTGGTCGCTCTAAAAAATGAGGTGGAACTTCAGGCACACCCCAGAGCTTGTCCTTGGAAACGTCAGGGATAGTTGGTACCGTTGATAGCCTCTCCGATCCAGTACCGGAAAATATCGAAGAGGCCTCTAAGGGTTAATAATTATACTAATAGCTTGTTCAACTTTTGCCAGGCCGCATCCAATGGAGCTTTCTGCCCATTCCAACAATGCAGGCACCCGTTGACCTTGAGCCGCAGATGCAGGTGGCACGTTGCCAGTAGATGGTTTTAATAAAAAGATTACTTGCTCAAACTGTGGTCCTGGCAAACCTGATAATAGTTGAAACAATTCTGCCCTTTGCTGAAAAGAATTTGCTGCTACTGGAGCCGAAGGCGTGTTGGTATGTGGTGCGAGAATAGACGTGGGATGAGACATTTCATAAACGGATGGTTTAGATGCTTTGTGTTGCATAGACTTCACCACGCGACGAACCCCTAGCACTGCATTCAGCAAAGCTTCATCCTGATCTTCCCACCTGGTAACGGGTTTAGCATCCTTAGGGAGGACCTGTAGCTTACCAAAGGGTGAGCTCTGCCAATCGCATGGCTTCATAATAATAGGAATCACCCTTGCGGACCCTGCTGCATGGCGTTCCATAGCCCGTTGCATTTCTTTATCAAAGCAGGAATCTGATGCAATAAATTTAGTGGTTATTAGTAGCAGAATAATCTTCGCTGATTCTAGACGAGCCTTGATTTCTATATCCCATTCCTCGCCTGCTTCAATATCTCGATCCTGCCAGGATGTGATTTTGCCCTGACGTCTCAAGCCTGCTAGATGAATATAAAGCTCATTCTTTAGCTCTTCATCCTTGTGGGAGTAAGAAATAAAAATTTCAATCGACTCAGGAGTGGACATATTCGGATGGTAGGGACGCTTAGGATACTTGAATTAATTTGGCTCAGTTCTCACCAAAATTCAAACTCAACTCAACAAAAGTTCTTTGGCAAATGTATATGATCTTTTTTCTTTTCAAATTCCAGCCTGTTTATCTACTATTTCTAGTCTAGAAATCTCTCAAATTAGCTCAAATATCCTTCAAATAGAGAGCCTTAAATTCTTCTGCTGCCTCTGGCTGAATTTGTTTCAACGCCTTAATCAAACTAATCACTGTTTCAGAGCTAGGGTCACGTACTTCATTAGCCCAGCGATAAATATTAGATGCGCCAATTCCCATCACGGCCGCCAATTTACCCTGGCTAATTCCGTGAGTTTCCATCACTGTTTTTAGTACCTTTCCCGCTCTGCCCATGCCTTTCATCCTTACAAAGGCATAGCACTTCGTATACAGTCCAATTGGACTGTGATATTCTGATTGAGTCCAACTGGACTGTGCCTATTTTGTGGAATAGGTGCAATTCTTATTGCTCTCATCTCTGCTTATGAAAACTCAAGCCTTTGTGACACTTCCTGCTCCTGCGATTTCTGCCGAATCTGCACTTCCGCTCTACTCAGTCCCCAAACCCGACCGCGAACCCGTCAAAATCCTCATCATTGGTTCCCAGGCTGCCGTCAACACCATCATCCACCGCCTCCACCATCACCACTTCGCCGAACCCTTTGAGTGGACCCAATTTTTACCTGCCGATCGTCCCATTCAGCCACAACCCGGCGAATCCATGCGGGCATTGATTAAGTATTTGCCTTTTGAAGAGTAAGGAGTCTAAGCCAGAGTCTGTGAGGTCTGGAAAAATTAATATGGTTTAGGTGACTAACCCATGTGCGACTTTGGCTATTTTGTAGTGCCCTCAAGTAAGGAAGTTGACAAGCTGTACCACATCAGTCGAACTCATTGCCCGTGAAGATTTAGCCACAAGCACCACTGTGCGTATACAGTAGCTGTAGACCTTCAATCTCTTCTACTCAACTGGTAAAACGACCTCCTGTCAGCCCTATGACTCAAAACAATTTGACAGAAGACGTTAATCTCTTACCTTCCGAAACTAAGAAGGTTATACAGCGGTGCAAAAAAATCCTTGAGCAACACTATCAAGATCGTCTGACTGATGTATTTCTTTACGGGTCAGCCGCTAGGCAAGAACTAACCACTGAAAGCGATCTTGACTTACTAGTCGTACTACCCGCCTCGTTTGACTATGCCCAAGAACTCAGAGTTATTGTTGATCTCCTTTATCCCCTACAGTTAGAGTCTACTCACTGGATTTCCGCTAAACCCGCAGAAGCTCAGAAATTTAATGCAGGTGCCATTCAGCTTTACCGCAACATTTTAAAAGAAGGGATACGTCTATGATCCATTTATAAAGTGCCGCTGGTGTTCCGAAAATCATCTTCTTATCCAAGAAACTGAAAACTCTCACTCAAAGTCTCACATAGCCAATAAAGCAACACCGTCAACAACAGTGCAGGCAAAAACGATGCCACTCGAATTGTTGCCACTTTTAACAGATTTAACCCCAAACCCATAATAATCACCCCGCCAACGCCAGTCACTAACAAAACACTGGGCGACGCTGCAGGGTCACCAATACCGCTGGCTAATAAGCCTGCTCACAACGATATTCCCCCCTGGTAAATGACTACCGGCAACACCGAGAAACCAACCACCACACCATAACTACCGGTTAGGGCAATCGATATCAGACCATCCATTGTGCCCTTGATGATCAAAATTGTGCCATCACCGCTGAGGCCGTTGATAAGACTGCCTAAAATTGCCATGGGGACAATGCAAAACAATAAACTGGCTGCAACAAATCCTTCGGTAAATTGACCACCGCCACCAAAACGTGCTTTTAATCCATCGCCGATGGCTACTAGGCGCTGTTCTAGCTGCCACCATTCGCCCAGCAGACCCCCTACAACCAACGCTACTAGGCCAACAATCACACCTGCGATCGCACCTGCATTTACTTCAGTTAAGGGCTGTGCCATCTGCACACCAATAAAGATTGTAATCAGCCCCACTGCCTGAGTAATCACATCCTGCATCGTCCGAGGTAGCCGTCCCCGCACCATCAGACCGCTCACTGTCCCTAACAGCACCAGCACCACATTGATCCAGGTACCACTTGTCTTTGCCCACAGGCTTAGCATGACAATCTCATCACTGACGTTTTCCTAGGAATCAGAGTCCCCTTGGACACCGTACAACCTGTTGCCTGTATTTTCTAGCGACCGGGCTTTCTAGCCGACGACTGGGCTTCTTAGCCGACGATTGCGCTTTCAAAGTTCCAGCCCCACAATGAATGATGATATTAACTATTTTTTAAGACGTTCTATGGTTTCCGTTAGTCTGCTCAAAGCCACTAGCTACAGCGTTGATGTGCTTGAACAACAGCTGCGTACTCTACTGGCTCCCCTAGGCGGTATGGAAGCCTATGTTAAACCAGGTCAGCGGGTGTTGCTTAAACCCAATTTGCTGACCGGCTCACGACCCACCAAAGAGTGCACCACTCGACCCGAGGTGGTTTACTGTGTGGCCAAGCTAGTGCAAGAAGTTGGCGGTAAACCATTTTTAGGCGATAGCCCAGCGTTTGGCAGTGCTTACGGTGTTGCTAAGGCCAATGGTTTACTACAGTGGGCGCAGAAGCTGGATCTGCCGATTGTAGAACTTCACGGCAAACGCTATCAGCTTGAGGCGCAGAGCAATTTCGATAATCTGTTGCTCTCTAAAGAAGCAATGGAAGCAGATGTGGTTATCAACCTGCCCAAGGTAAAGTCCCATCTCCAGCTGACGCTCACCCTGGGGGTAAAAAATCTCTTTGGCTGTGTACCGGGCAAAATGAAAGCCTGGTGGCATATGGAAGCGGGTAAGGACTGTCAGCGATTTGCCCAAATGTTGGTCCAAACAGCCCAGGCGATTGACCCAGATTTAACGATTTTAGACGGCATTATTGGCCATGAAGGCAATGGACCCAGTGGTGGAGAACCTCGTGATTTAGGCGTACTGGGGGCATCTGAAAATGTATTTGCCCTAGATCGAGCCATGGTCGATATTTTGCAGGTTCATCCATCCCAGATACCTACCGTTGCGGCTTCTCAGCGACTTGGGCTGTGTCCAGAGATCGAGTTTGTGCTGCAGCTACCCTCTGAGCTGGCAATCAAAAACTGGCAGCTACCGGAAACTCTGATGCCTATTGACTTTGGGATGCCTCGGGTGATTAAATCCGCCTTTAAGCATCTGTATATCCGGTTTATTAAAGAGCCGATGGCTGCCTACGCTCAGCGGTAAGCGCCGCGTACTTTGGAGCACTAAAGTGTGAAAGACCGTTAAGTAGCGGTCGATTTATACCTTTGGCGATCGATCTTCACGATTTAAAGATAAAGGTGCGGGGCTGCAATATTGCAGCCCCGCACACCATTGAGAATTTACTTCAGCTATTTAGAAACCAGATGTTGTCTTTTTCATGTCCTTGGCCATGGATTTAAACGGTGACATGCTAGGACCTGGACGACGGCGACGAGCGCTTGGCTTAGGCGCTAAATAATCAGGAGCAAAGTTAGACTCAGCAGCCTCAGCCCCAGCGGCTGTCTGATTAGCTGACGCGGCCAGTGCTGTGCGAATTAACTCTAGAGGATCTGACATCGGTTCAGGGGTGGCCACTTCTTGAGGCATGGCTGATGCAGCTTTGCTAACGGCTGTGGGAACTGCTGGAACTGCCTGCTTGGCAGGAGCTGCGGCAGCTGCCGGTGTCGGTGTCTCACCTTCGGTCGCTTTAGCAGGCTCTGATTTTTTTGCTTCAGGAGCCTTGCTGGGGGCTGCTTTAGCAGCTTTGGGCGCTGGTTTTGAGGCCGGAACGGCTGATGCTTCGTCTTCGGATAGCTCTAAATAGTATCCAGACTTTTTTTTACCAAAAAGTTTGCCCAGCACTCTAGTTAAGCTCCTAATCAAACAGTAACGGCGAATCTTATGCTGAAATCATTATCAAAGCTGACGCTAATGCGGCGCAAGGAAGCGTTAATCCTGTTTACAACAGTTAACATTTTCCTCGTCTATGCTTTTCCCTGGGTCAAGCTCTAAGTCAATAAAAAAGGCTTTTGGACAATCTGCCCAAAAGCCTTTTCCAAGGTTAGTTGCTATAGACCGAAGGCTTAGTCGGCCCCCTGGGTTAGAAGCTCACGCTTCTCTTTTGATGCAATTATGACCTTACCCTTCTCATCTACATCGACGACGGCAGTGTCACCGTCTTTGAGACGACTAGATAGGATTTCCTCAGCCAGTGTGTCTTCTAACAGACGCATGATGGCGCGACGTAAAGGTCGAGCACCATAGCTGGGGTTATACCCCTCTTCAACTAGACGCTCCTTAAATTTGTCGGTGACTTCCAGAGTAATGCCCTGTTCGGTTAACCGACCAAAGACCTCTTTGAGAAGAATATCGGAAATTTCCTTAACTTCAGGCTTGGTGAGCTGACGGAAGACAATAATCTCATCGAGACGATTCAAGAACTCAGGACGGAAGTACTGCTTGAGTTCTTCATTCACCAATGAACGGATGCGATTGTACTGGGACTCAGCGGCATCTTCTTCTAGCTCAAAGCCAAGACCGCCGCCGCCTTTTTCAATCACCTTAGAGCCGATATTGGAGGTCAAAATCAGCAGGGTGTTCTTGAAGTCGACTGTACGACCCTTGGCATCCGTTAAACGACCATCTTCCAAAATCTGCAACAGCATGTTGAAGACGTCAGGATGGGCCTTTTCGATCTCATCAAAGAGAACGACGGTATAAGGACGACGACGTACAGCTTCGGTTAGCTGACCGCCTTCGCTGTAGCCGACGTAGCCTGGAGGTGAACCAATCAGTTTAGAAACTGTGTGGCGCTCCATAAACTCCGACATGTCAAGGCGAATCATTGCCTCTTCGGAGCCAAAGAAGTAAGCAGCTAGGGCCTTAGTTAATTCAGTCTTACCAACACCGGTAGGACCCGAGAATACAAAGCTAGCAATGGGTCGGTTGGGATTTTTAAGACCGACGCGTGCTCGGCGAATTGCCCGTGAGATAGCTCTTACGGCTTCATCTTGACCGATGACACGCTGATGTAGCGTATCTTCCATGTTGAGCAGTTTCTCAGACTCGGTCTCGGTTAGCTTGTTGACAGGTACGCCAGTCCAAGAAGCTACGATATGGGCAATGTCCTCTTCGGTTACCTCTGGCGAATCGGAGGTGCCGGCTTCATCAGTGCGCTTGCTTTGGGCAATGGCACGGATTTCGGCCTTGATTTCCATTTCGCGATCGCGCAGTTCACCAGCCTTGTCAAAGTCTTGGGAACGTACGGCGTTGTCCTTATCCTTTAGGACGCTGCGTAATTCGCGATCTAGCTCTTTAGCAGCTGGGGGCAGCTGAGAGTTGATCAACCTAACTCGGGAACCGGCCTCATCTATCAGGTCGATTGCTTTGTCAGGCAGGAAGCGGTCAGAAATGTACCGGTCAGCTAGCTTAGCGGCAGCTTCTAAAGACTCGTCTAGAATCTTGAGTTTGTGGTGCTGCTCGTAGCGATCGCGAAGACCGTGCAAGATTTCGATGGTTTCTTCAACACTGGGCTCACCTACCATAACTGGCTGGAAGCGACGCTCTAGGGCCGCGTCGCGCTCAATGTGCTTGCGATACTCATCCAGTGTGGTTGCACCAATACACTGAAGCTCACCTCGGGCCAATGCTGGCTTCAAAATGTTGGCAGCATCAATGGCGCCTTCGGCGGCACCTGCACCAATCAGGGTGTGAACTTCGTCGATGACCAAGATTACGTTCGCAGCAGAGCGAATTTCATCCATAATCTTCTTCAAGCGTTCTTCAAATTCACCGCGATACTTAGTACCGGCTACTAGAAGACCAATGTCCAGGGTGACTACCCGCTTTTCTTCAAGGATGTCGGGCACATCGCCGTTGGCGATACGTTGGGCTAGACCTTCAGCAATCGCGGTCTTACCAACACCTGGCTCACCGATTAGAACGGGGTTGTTCTTGGTTCTGCGACCCAGGATCTGGATAACGCGTTCAATTTCTTTTTGACGACCCACTACGGGGTCGAGTTTCCCTTCAGACGCCATTTGGGTCAGGTTAGAACCAAATTCGTCGAGGGTTGGAGTTTTAGTCCGGCCTTGGCTACCGCCAGTGGAGACTTCAGCGGTTTCACCCAGCATACGGATTACCTGGGTGCGCACTTTAGATAGGTCCACGCCGAGGTTTTCTAGTACACGGGCGGCAACGCCTGCGCCTTCGCGGATTAAACCGAGTAGCAAATGCTCAGTGCCAATATAATTGTGGCCCAGCTGACGGGCCTCTTCTAATGAAAGCTCCAGCACTCGCTTGGCGCGCGGTGTGAAGGGAATTTCGACGGCGACGAATCCGGAACCACGACCGATAATCTTTTCGACCTCGATCCGAGCATCTTTAAGATTAACCCCCATGGACTTCAGAACTTTGGCGGCTACGCCGGTTCCTTCTCCGATGAGCCCGAGAAGGATTTGCTCAGTACCCACAAAGTTGTGGCCCAATCGGCGGGCCTCTTCCTGGGCGAGCATGATCACCTTAATGGCTTTTTCTGTAAAGCGTTCAAACATGGCGGCTTTTCATCACCTGGCTTGTGCGGAGTTGCCATGATTCTAGCACAGCCATTTTTGGTGAAACTGTGCCGGTATTCACGACTTGCAATGGTCTTAGCGACAAAAAAGTTGACCTCAATCAAATTTGGATAGTTAGAGTCTTTGTATGAGGTTGGATTGGCGTTGGTCGTGCCAGCTACATTGTGCGCTGCCTGACCTAACGGTCATTTAAGCTCGCCCTGGTGCTTGTTTAGGGGGCAAATGCCTTAAATTTGGGCAATGCGGTCAATGTCGTGTGCGCAACATTACATACATAAAAAAATAATACGTATTAATGAGCAATCGTTACATGTTAACTCCATTGATAACATTGTTTATTAAGGGTTTGGGTACATTCTTCTTTGAAATGCCCGAGACGTTCCTGGAAATCAGGCGTTTGTAATTTACACCATAAAATTAGGGCATCTTCACCATCTTTGTAGTAGCGCTTACGTCGCCCCGCTGTTTGAAATCCAAACTTTTGATAAAGGGCCAGGGCGCGTTGATTAGATGCACGCACTTCTAAGGTGGCATGGGTAAGTGACCGTTGCCCTGCTTGCTGTAGCAGCTGAATGAGCAGCAGCTGGCCTAAACGCTGTCGATGGTAGTCGGGATGAATGGCCAAGGTTGTAATGTGGCCTTCGTCTAAAATCGCCCAAATACAGCCAAGGCCAATCACTTGGTTGTTGGCCAAAAGCACGAGCAAATCGCTATTGGGGCTCTCGATTTCGCGTTGATAGCCTGCTTCAGTCCACAATCCTCCCAGACATATTTGATCAAGTGCCAGCACGGCTGGCAGAAGCTCGTGGGTGAGGACGCGACAGGTGATTGATGTTACTTGGCGCATATCCGGGTGTGGAAGAATCAATACTTTCTAAAAAGAAGCCGCTAGGGACTTAGTCGTGACCTGTACACTAGAGTTTGCGACATTTGGGCTGGGTCTAGGTAGGGTCCAGGTGCTTGGCTGTCTTTTGTTTTTGAGCTTTGGGTGATTGCGCCCGCTAATGACCCCTGACGATTATCTATGGTTTCCACACTTCCTCATATCCCTCAAATCGCTGACTCTAGCCGTCGCTATCTGGAGGCGGATGGATCGGCCTCACCCAACCAACGGCTTTTGCCCCTCAGCGCTCAGGTGAATCAGCATGATCATTTGGAAATCGGAGGGTGCGATGTTTGGGAGTTAACTCAGGAATTTGGCTCACCCCTCTATATATTGGATGAGGTTACCCTACGCACGGCCTGTCAGCAGTATTGTCAGGCGTTTGAGCAGTACTATTCAGGTGAAAGTCTGGTGATGTATGCGTCTAAGGCATGGAACTGTTTGGCAGTGTGTGCGATCGCAAACCAAGAAGGCTTAGCCATTGATGTTGTCTCAGGGGGGGAGCTACTTACGGCCCTAAGGGCTGGAGTTAGCCCAAACAACATTTACTTTCATGGCAATAACAAGTCATACAGCGAACTAAAGCAGGGAGTAGATGCCGGCTGTCGTATTGTTGCAGACAACTGGCATGAACTCAAAACACTGACTGAACTCACGGGTGCAGAGACCCTTGTCACGATATTGCTGCGACTCACCCCCGGCATTGAGTGCCACACCCACGAGTACATCAAGACAGGCCATATTGATAGCAAATTTGGCTTTGACCCTGACCAGCTAGAAGATGTTTTTGCCCATGTAGCTCAACAGCCAGGATTGAACTGCGTTGGTCTGCATGCCCACATTGGCTCTCAAATTTTTGAGCTACAACCCCATCGGGATCTATCTGGAGTTTTGGTCCAGTGGATGGAAAAAGCTAAACAGTATGGATTACCCATTAGCGAACTGGATGTTGGCGGTGGTTTGGGTATTCGCTACACCGAAACTGACGACCCACCCAGCATTAGTGACTGGGCTCGGGTTGTCTGCGAGCATATGGTCAGTGCTTGCCAAGCCGCAGATGTTCCTTTACCCAGGCTAATTTGTGAGCCAGGCCGCTCTCTAATTGGGTCTGCCTGTATTACGGTCTACACCGTTGGTGGCCAAAAAACGGTTCCAGGCATTCGCACCTATGCAGCTGTTGATGGGGGCATGTCCGATAACCCTCGACCCATCACGTATCAGTCGATTTATCGGGTGTTAGCGGCGAATAAAATGTCTGCCCCTCTAAGTGAGACTGTCACCCTAGCGGGTAAACATTGTGAGTCTGGGGATGTCATTATCCATGATGCTCAGCTACCCATCCTTGAATCAGGGGACATTGTTGCTATCCCTGCCACCGGAGCTTACAACTACAGCATGGCGTCTAACTACAATCGGGTGCCTCGCCCGGCTGCTGTGCTAGTGCACGACTCTCAAGCTTCCCTAATCGTAGAGCGCGAAACGGATATTGATTTAATGCGCTATGACCGACTGCCTGGGCATCTCAACGGTTAGCGCAGCTGAGATTGCCCGTGGCATGCCATCGAGCCGTTGCCTAGAATAGATATCAAAGTCTACGGACGCCGAGACGTACATCATTTTGGGTAGCCTTGAGGTCAGCCTTGCAGCACCGACTATCTCTTGATATCTATTGTTGTTAATCCCTCCTGTGGACTCTCATTCTATAGGTTGTGTATGTTTTGAACTAGGTGCATCCTGAGATTCCTTATGGTATCTCGTAAGTGCAAGTAGCGACGGCGTAGCAATCGCAGGGGCATTTTCGAAGCGAGACGCAGATCAAGGTAGCAAACTCCGCTACTGTGGCCGAGTAGTTTGTTTGAATATGCAGCTGGACACGCTGTCGAAACTTTTCATTGAAAATCCAGGTTGGGGCTAACACTTGCTAGGTCTGTTTGTCAATATCATTGACATTGCCCTTGTTCTCGTTCTCATCTACCTAATGCTGGTGGTTATTGGCGAACGCCGTAACCTATGGATGATTCGAGGACTGATCGTGCTGATGCTAGCCGCTGTCCTTAGCCATGTCTTGAGGCTATCGCTGCTGGGCTTTGTGCTGACGAATTTATCCTTTGGTGCTGCTGTTGCAATGGCCCTGATGCTGCAGGCAGAAATTCGTCGATTTCTAGAGCTGTTGGGGCGCGGCGAGATTATGCAGCTGTTTTCCTCTAGCAACACCCCCACCTCTAGACCTGATGGTGTCATTGATGAACTAGTAGATGCTGTTCGTGAGCTTTCTCAAAAACGGACAGGGGCATTGATGATTTTGGAGATTGGTCCACCCATCGATGAGAATGATTTCTCAGTTCCTGGTGTGCGGCTCAATGCAGAGCTGTCTAAAGAACTGATTCAGACTATTTTTCAAACCAGTACTCTGCTCCACGATGGGGCTGTTCTCATCCGGGCTTCTCGGGTGGTGTCTGCAGGGGTAATTTTGCCGATTTCTGAACGGATTGCTTCGCGTCAATTGGGCACTCGCCACCGGGCGGCTATGGGCATTACCGAACGGATTGAAAACTGTCTGTGTATCGTTGTTTCTGAAGAGACAGGCTCTATCTCAATTGCACAGCGGGGCCGACTTAATCGACCGCTCACCAGCAATCGTTTACGGGAACTGCTGCAGGAACAATTTACACCCGCGGTTGAAAACGATACGGTCGCTCCTGAACTGCTCAACATAAGTCGCCGAGTTACCGGTCTTTGGAAATGGGCTCGTCGGCTGGTACGACGTTAAATAATCCTGCCTTATTTTTGCTCATCGATGGCGCTGTTAATCAGTGCAAGTTAAGTAAAAAAGCATACAGACGCGACCGATTGGAAAAATGGTTATGATGTAATAAGCAGTAGGCATATATACGCAGTGAGTGAGGGGTATTCCATGTCAGCCAGCCAATCGTCCCAGGAAAAAGCGCTATCTCCTTTGTCAGATCGGGAATTGCAAATTGTTGAGCTGGTTGCCGCTGGCTTGACCAATCAAGAGATTTCAGCGCAGCTGGATATCAGCAAGCGGACTGTTGATAACCATATCAGCAACGTTCTTAATAAAACGGCGACTGGGAATCGAGTGGCCCTGGTTCGCTGGGCTCTGAAGTGGGGAAAAGTCTGTATTGATGATGTGAACTGTTGCAATCTGCCCAACATAGAGGGGCAGCAAGAGCTGGCGTCATAGGGCTATGGCCACCTCCCCCCAATCAGGGTTGCTGTCTAACTTCGACAAAATTGCTTTTGTCATCTAGTCTGCTCAAGTTTCAAAACATTTGGTAGTGTGAGCATTGCTCACTATAATTTTTAACCGCCACTGATGAGTAATATCCAGGCCCTGCGAGGTACCCGTGACATTTTGCCCGATGAGGTAACGGTGTGGCAGCATGTGGAAGCGATCGCTCGTGATATTCTCAACCGCGCTGCCTATCGTGAAATTCGCCCGCCCATGTTTGAGCAAACGGAGCTGTTTGCTCGGGGCATTGGGGAGGCGACCGATGTGGTTGGCAAAGAGATGTATTCCTTTGAGGATCGAGGCGGACGCTCGATTACGCTGCGACCTGAAATTACGGCTGGTTTAGTAAGGGCCTTTATCAGTAACAAATTATTTGCCAGTGGCGGTGTGCAGCGACTGTGGCACACGGGTCCGGCCTTTCGCTATGAGCGCCCTCAGAAAGGACGTCAGCGTCAGTTTCATCAGCTGGATGTGGAGATTTTAGGTAGTCGGGATCCACGGGCGGATGTGGAAGTCATTGCGATCGCAACCGATATTCTCCATACCCTGGGTCTAAAGTCTCTGAGCCTTGACCTCAACTCGGTGGGCAACGGTACCGATCGCCAGGCCTATCGCGATGCCTTAGTCAGCTATCTCACTCCCTATAAAGACGACCTCGACAGCGATTCCCAAGAGCGACTCACCCGTAATCCCCTGCGCATTCTCGACAGTAAAGATAGCCGCACCCAGGAAATTGTCAAAGACGCCCCCAGTTTGCTAGATCACCTTAGCGCTGACTCCCAGCGACATTTTGACCAGGTGCAGCAACAGCTCAGTGACTTGGGCATCGACTTCACCATCAACCCACGCCTAGTGCGAGGGTTAGACTATTACACCCATACGGCGTTTGAGATCATGTCGGCAGATTTAGGGGCCCAAGCCACTGTGTGTGGCGGGGGCCGTTATGATGGGCTGGTTCAGCAGCTGGGGGGGCCAGAGGTGCCCGCCATTGGTTTTGCCATTGGTCTAGAGCGGCTGACAATTTTACTGCAGCAGCTCCAAACTATTCCAGAGCCAGCGCTTGATTTTTATATTGTTTCCCGTGGTGAAAAAGCTGAGCCTGCGACCACGGTGCTGGCTCAAACACTTCGCCATCAGGGATTTTCTGTAGAGATTGACCTGAGCGGTAGCGCCTTTGGTAAACAATTTAAGCGGGCCGATCGCAGCGGAGCCATTGGCTGCTTGATTTTGGGTGATGCCGAAGCGGAAGGGGGAACCGTACAGCTCAAGTGGTTAAGCTCAGGAGAACAGTCAGAACTGCCCCAGTCTGATTTTCTGGCAAAAGCGGATACTCTCAAGACTAAGATCAACACGTTGCGTTCAGCTTAAGTTCTGAACTATGAGTTTTAAGTTAGCGCTGCGGCTCATAATTCAAACCCCAAAACTCCTCCTTATCAAAGAAATGGCAAGACTAGAGGTCACGACAACCTATCTAGAAATGCTCTCTGTTAAACAGATTACCCCTGCTGCTCCAACAGAGTTGACGCTTACAGAAGCTGTTGTTCCCTGCCCGGAATTTCAACGATTTCTCTACACGGCGGTTGGGGGGACATGGTACTGGATGGATAGACTACGCTGGACCTACCAACAGTGGTTAGACTATCTCAGCCAAGAGGCGATTCATATCTGGGTGGGCTATGTAAAAGGTACCCCAGTAGGATACTTTGAACTGTCAAAACAACCTGACGGGAGCGCAAAGATTGAATATTTTGGCCTACTGCCTCAGTTTATGGGTCAGGGGCACGGGGGGTATCTCTTGACCCTGGCGCGCAAAACGGCTTGGGAGCTGACATCAACACGGGTTTGGGTCCACACCAATTCAATTGATGGCCCTCACGCTCTGAGCAATTATCAGGCCCGAGGACTGGTCATTTATGACCGCCAGAACTATATTTTTGATCTGCCTCAATCCTCCCCAGGTCCTTGGCCTGGAGCCCGTAGTCCCCATCACAATTACTAAGAATATTACTAAGAATTGTCCTGACTTTTCCCATGGTTTTTGAGAGCGATGCTAGGGTAAAACGGCATCAAAGGCGTATTAAATTTGCCCATGGCTCAAGACCCATCGCAAGACCCATTGCAAGATCTATCTGGGGATAGCTCTAACGGTTTGCCTAAACCAGCGCTGGCCCAGCCTAAGAATCGCTCTGAACTGGTGAACTTTATTGCTGCCGCCCGCAGTCAAGGGGCCTCTGATGACTTTATTAGTGGGTTGTTGCGGAGTTTTGGTTGGCCACAAAGAGAAATTGAGCGCGCCTACTTTGTTGTTTATGAAGAACTTGTCGGGTTTCCGATTCCATCGCCTGCAGGTGGTCAAGGAGAATCGGCTAGAGCCGCGTTTGTTTATTTGTTGTCGTTTGTCACGTTGGGGATGTGGACCCAAGCATTGGGTGAAATTGGGTTTATCCTAAGCAACCATGTTATTCCCGACCCGCTCAGCCGGTCCTATGGTGACTCGTCATTTCAAATTGCGTTTTGTCTGGCTCGTTTGCTGGTGGCCTATCCGGTTTATCTGTTGCTGATGCGCAAAATTCTCAAGGACCTCTCAGTCTACCGTGAGAAAACCTATTCTGGTGTGCGTAAATGGCTTACCTACCTCGCTCTGTTAATCGTTGCTTTAGTCGGTATTGGTACCTTAATGGCCTTTCTGACTTCGTTTTTGCGGGGTGAGCTGACCCCACGTTTTTTGCTTAAAGTGTTTGTTATTCTAGTCATTGATGGAGCGGTTTTAGCCTATTACTACCAGTGGGTTCAGCGACGCCCAGTGCAGGTGTAGCCGCGCTCTTCTGTCTTTGTTGCTTAGCGTTTTGTTTATGAGTCATTCAGCATTTGATCGGATCTTTGCCGCCGTGGCAACTATAGCTGTCGCTGCTGGGGCCGTGGCCGGATTTTGGGTGCTGGGAACCCCTGGCCAACAGCGCTTGATTATGAGTGACCGGCAGCGGTTGGAAGATTTAAGTGCGATCGCAAATACTCTGTATTGGCAACGACAAGATCAAGACGAAGACTATGCTCTGCCTGAGGAGTTAGACACCAACGATCAGCGTCAGGACCCAATTACCCAAGAACCCTATGCCTACAGTAGGCTCGACGACAGTCGCTATCAGCTGTGTGCCAACTTCGTCACTGATAGCGGCACCCATAAGCTGGTCAATACCCCCAATCAAAGCTGGCAGCATCCCCAGGGAAGCCACTGTTTTGAACTAGATATTACTCAGCAGCCACCGTCTCTCTACTAGCCAGATCCTTCATCCGCACTGTCAGGTGATTCGACAGTGCTTTACGTGGGTGTGGGTGGCGGTATCGAAGCCCTCCAGTTTGCTTATTTTTCACGTCGCCCCCAGGCTGTTATTGCGGTTGATCCGGTGGATGCAATGCGGGAGGCCGCTCAGCGTAATCTTGCCATTGCTGAGCAGGAAAACGACTGGTTTGCCACCAGCTTTGTCGATATTCGCAAAGGGGATGCTTTTGAGCTGCCACTACCCGATAATTCGGTGGATGTGATGGCACAGAATTGTCTGTTTAACATTTTTGAACCGGCTGATTTATCTCGGGCCCTTAAAGAAGCCTATCGTGTCATCAAACCGGGTGGTCGTTTGGTGATGAGGATCCCATTGCCACTCGTCCCATTCCCACCCACCTGCAGCAGGATGAGCGGTTGCGGGCTCTGTGTCTTTCGGGAGCACTCACCTATCGCGAACTGGAATTCCTTTAGTGGTCTGTGACAAAACAGCAACAAATTTAGCCCGTTGTTTTCCCAATGAGATTGTTTTGACTCCCTCCACTTGGTTTTACGACGGGGGTGGCTGCTGTTAAGCAGTGCGACGAGATAGCCAATAGCCGACTGTCGCAAAGCCTAGCCAAAGAGATGGCTCTGGCACTGGCTGCGGCTCTGGTCTAGTTTCCATATCTCCATCCTCTGTGTCGGGGGGCAATGCATAACTAACGGTGCCCCTATAAAGATCTGCCCCCACGACATAGCCAAAGTCATTATTGTCGATGGCAAACCCATCTACAGAGACCCCATCAATTAGGGGAATCTCGGTGGGTGCTTCGCCAAAACGAGACACGATGTAGGTAATTCCAACAAAGCTATCGTTTTGTCGAAAATTGACCCTCGGAGAGTCCGCATCAATATCTCGAACATCGTTAGCGTCAGTAAACTCAATACTGCCAAAGTCAAATATGATCGATGTAGGAGGTCTTGTTTCATCTATGTTCTCAGACAACTCACTTAAATCAACAGAGGTTACACCCGTATAGCGCTCATCTGCGAAAGGGCCTGAAATAACATCTACAGCGAAATCATAGGAAACAGTTTGAGCAAAAGACACCTGTGTATTAGAAAGTGTTAATACCGCAGCGGCGGCGGCTAATAAGTAAATTCGATTTATCATTACAAGATATCCTTAGCTCAGTGTAGATATGGTCAACAACACTGTCCCCACATGACCAAGCTAAGGGAGAGCTAGAACAAAGACGCCAGTAACAACAAGGAAATTTGATTGATGTTTCCTTGAATTCGTAATTAACGACTCTGGAAAATTGCGGATTTTAGGGATAAAAACAATTTGTCTAGAACCTTAACTACTAAAGATTGTCAGCCTGATGGCGGATTAGGGGATGGCAACAATGAAGCCCTAGACGTAAGATAAAGCTGTTGGCAGCAAAGAAATAAATGCAGCTACAGCTTAAAGTTTGGCGACAAACAGCTTCTAATCAACAAGGCCATTTTGAGGACTATCCTCTGTCTGGGATATCTGCTGATATGTCCTTTCTTGAACTTTTAGACTTGTTAAATGAGCAGCTAACCCGAGCGGGTCAGGACCCGGGTGAGTTTGACCACGACTGTAGAGAAGGTATTTGTGGCTCTTGCGGCTTGATGATCAATGGCCAAGCGCACGGTCCTCAACAACGGACAGCGGTCTGTCAGCTATACCTGCGCAACTTTCAAGATGGCGACACAGTGGTGATTGAACCCTGGCGTGCCCAGGCATTTCCAGTGGTTAAAGATTTAGTTGTAGACCGCAGTGCGTTTGACCGCATTATGGCAGCGGGAGGCTTTATCTCGGTTAAAACGGGCTCAGCACCTGAGGCGAATGTGGCGCTAATTCCCCAGTCGAATGCTCAGGTTGCGTTTGACTATGCCACTTGTATTGGCTGTGGTGCCTGTGTCGCCGCTTGCCCCAATGCATCGGCTTCATTGTTTACAGCGGCCAAAATTGCCCACCTGGCTCAACTTCCCCAAGGGCATCCTGAACGACAGCAGCGGGTGCTCAACATGAGCGAGCAAATGTCTGCTGAGGGATTTGGCGATTGCTCTAATCACGGAGAATGCGAGGCAGTCTGCCCCAAGGGAATTTCAATTGATGCAATCGCAACCATGCGTCGTGAGTACTTTAAGGCCGTACTTTAGAGCCGTACTTTAGGACAGTGGTTTAGACCTGTAGCTCATTGAGTCGAGCCAGCACCTCCTGACTATGGATTGCGGGACGCACACCGAGAAACCGCTCTTGCATAGCGCCGTCTGGGTCAATCAAATAGGTATGCCGCATCGACATTGGTCGCATCCAAGACCCATAGGCGCGACTCACTGAACCGTCTGTATCTGCCAATAGCGGGAACTTCAGACCTTCAGAATCGCAAAACTCAGCGTGGCTGTCGACATCATCAGCGCTGACACCAATCACTTGAGCATTGTGTGCAATAAAGTTTGGTAAGTCTCGTTGAAAACGCTGTGCTTCTAGAGTGCAGCCAGGGGTAAAGTCTTTGGGGTAAAAATATAGCACCACCCACTGCCCCAGATAGTCTGACAGAGAAATCTCTCCGTCTCCTGTATTGGTCGGTAGTGTGAAGGCAGGTGCTGGTTCTCCGAGAGGCACCTGGTCGCCCCCGAGAGCCTGGGCGGGCGCTGGTAGACCCAGGGTCAAAACACAAACTAATAAAACCGGCAACAGCAGACGGCTAGCTAAACTGCGGACAGACACAAGCATAGTCACAAAGAGGAGCAATTACTTTACCTAAGTTAACATTCTTAGCTCAGTAGCCCAATTTTTGAGTGGATAGGGAGGACTCCATTGCACTTCCTATGTGCGCGACTGCAGTAGACAAATAAAAAGGTCTGAAGCATTTGCTTCAGACCTTTTTATTTGTTCTTTCTATTTGGTGGCGGGGGCCGGATTTGAACCAACGACCTTCGGGTTATGAGCCCGACGAGCTACCAGACAGCTCTACCCCGCGTTGAGTGCTTTACAAGTATAGCCATGCAATGTGTAAAGTGCAATACTTTTTTTGAGTCATTTTTTTCTAGGGTTGGAGGACTAGGTTAGGTTGACCTCGCCCACCATGTCTAAACGTTTGTAGTTGCTTAGATTTAGGTAAGTTTCGGCTAAGGTATCAGCAATATCAGGAGAAATCCACCCTAGCTGACGCAGTACATGGATGGCGGCTGCATACTTGGCTCGCTTAGAACCGTCGACAACCTTGAGAGCCAGACCCAGGCCCTCTCCAACTCGGCTAATACACTGAATCCCTTCTGCCCCAGACTTGCTTAAAATTTTGCCGCGAGTCAGATGCATTAACTGGGTGTCAAATCCTTGAGGTCCTGCCACCATCTCTGGGTGATGGGCCATTGCTCGCACCACTCGCTCCATTTCCAGGTTTTCACCCGAAGCCAGCTTGGCATAGAGCGTTGCCATTTGGCGTAGCTGCATAAAGTAAGTCGGCGCACCACAATCGTCATGGGCACCGATAAATTCATCAGCCGGCATACTCAACAGACTTGCAAAGCGATTTAGAATCATCTTTTGTAAGGGATGATTGCGCTGTAGGTAGGTGCTGAGTTCCCAGCTTTGATGTTTACAGACTGCTAACATACCGGCATGTTTGCCAGAGCAGTTATGCTCCAAGGGGCTTTTTCGACCAGCGGGTGTGGGGCATTGTAAACAGGTCGGTTCTAAATCTGCCCGCCACAAAATGCCAAATACCTGTCTGGCCTGGTTTGTTAAGCCATGATGTGATCCGCACATAATAGCTAGATCTTTATCGCTAAGGCCAAAGTTGTCTAAGGTGCCGGTCGAGGTGACGGCCATCGCCTGAAAGGGCTTGAGGGCAGAGCGAATAAAACTTGCATTGTCTGCGTCACCGGCAACTGATAGTACGCGTGCACGGCTGTCGGCTACGACTGCATGAACGTGGTGAACAGACTCGACAATCCCTTCTCTCAGCAGCTGCACGGCTAGTGGAGCGGTGGAGATACGGCTTGGCCTAGGCATAAATTTTTATTGAAACAGCTAAATGTATGGCTAGACAGTACCGACATAACTCACCGGTACCGTAGCACCTATCAAAGACTAATATGTCCTTGCCTCTTTGTCTTACGGGCTGACGTGATGTTTTCTCTAACAGATTCTGCTAAAGGAAAGACCACCCCAACATACCGGTGGCTAAACAGCCGGCCATGATGCCAAAGGTTTTTCGCAAACGCCTCAAAATAGGCTTGACCTGATAGTCCACAATTAGGCAATCGCGATTAAAAATGTCGTCTGTCTTAGTCCAGATTTGGCCGTCATACCAGCC
>JBHJIV010000215.1:0-19748 GCA_050043105.1 Leptolyngbyaceae cyanobacterium
ATACCTTCACCCCCTTCACCCAGACAGCACTCACTTCATTTCGTAAGTACCCCTTCAGTAATTTATCGAGCAGGACTATGTTTGAGTTTTTTAACGACAAGGCCATTTCGGCCATCATGATGGCCCAACCGCAGGCCACCCGACTGGGCCAGCAATATGTTGGTACTGAGCTGATACTGGTTGGTGTTATTGCTCAGGGTGCCAGTTAGATTTCTCCAATTGTCAGAGATGCAGAACTGCCTGTGAAGACTGTGCAAGACGCTGTGGAGGCTATCTTAAAACGCGCTCGCACCCGCACAGCCGCTGAACTCCCCTTTACTCCAGGGGCTAAACAGCTATTAGAGCAAGCTCTCAAAGAGGCAAAGCAGCTCGATCAAAACCATGTGGGGCCAGAACATCTGTTGCTGGCTATCACAAGCAGCGAAGAGAGTGCTGCAGCCAGGGTTCTTCAGAACTTGGGAGCGGACCTGATAAAACTGCGGATTGCCATCATTCAAGCGGTGGGCGAGCGACTACCTGTACCAGCAACTGGCGGCCAAGAGACTAGTAGCTTTACAGGTAAAGCACTCAAAGAGTTTGCAACCGATATTACACAGCTTGCAACCGATGGCAAAATCGACCCGGTTGTGGGTCGTCAAAAAGAAGTCGAGCGGGTTGTTCAGATTTTAGGTCGCCGCAGTAAGAACAATCCCGTCCTCATCGGTGAACCTGGTGTTGGCAAAACAGCAATTGCTGAAGGGTTGGCCCAGCGAATTGTCAATCACGATGTACCACAGCAGCTGTATGGTCAACGCGTATTAAGCCTAGACATCAACTCGTTGATAGCAGGGGCCCGATTCCGTGGGGAATTTGAGGAGCGACTCAAGCAGATTTTGGCCGAGATCAATCAAGCTGACAATATCATCTTGCTGATTGACGAAATCCATACCCTAGTTGGTGCCGGCGGCATGGAAGGTGGCATGGATGCAGCCAATATGCTCAAGCCTGCCCTAGCCCGAGGCGAGCTACAGTGCATTGGTGCAACCACCCTTGATGAGTATCGCAAGTACATTGAAAAAGACGCCGCTCTTGAGCGACGCTTTCAGCCAGTCATGGTCAACGAGCCTAGTGTTGAAGAAACAATCGAGATTTTACAGGGTGTGCGGGCTAGCTACGAGCAGCATCACAATCTGACGATCTCTGATCAAGCCCTTGTTGCGGCTGCAAAACTCTCAGATCGATACATTGCTGATCGATATCTACCAGACAAAGCCATTGACCTAATTGATGAAGCTGGCTCCTGTGTAAGGTTGCGTCATTCTCAAAGACCTCTAACCAAGGAACTCAAACAGTCTTTACGTACAGTTGTGCGAGATAAAGATGAAGCTGTCAAAGCTCAAGACTTTGATCGAGCTAGCCAGCTGCGAGACCAAGAACTTGAACTTGAGACTAAGCTGCAAAAGCTGGATCAAAATAGCACCGCAGCCACACGACCGATGGTTAATGTTGAAGACATTGCCCAGGTATTGGCCGCGTGGACCGGTATACCCACCAATCAGATTACTCAGTCTGAGTCGGCCATGCTGATGAAGATAGAAGAGACATTACATCAGCGGATTATTGGTCAAGATAATGCTGTAAATGCGGTTGCTAAAGCTATCCGACGGGCAAGGGTTGGGCTAAGAAGTGCTCAGCGACCCATTGCTAGCTTTATCTTTTGTGGGCCGACGGGTGTGGGTAAAACCGAGTTAACCAAAGCTCTTGCCGACACAATTTTTGGTTCCGAAGACTCCATTATTCGTCTCGATATGTCGGAATATATGGAATCCCAGTCTGTATCTAAGATGATTGGCTCTCCACCGGGATACGTCGGCTATGGCGACGGCGGGCAGTTAACAGAAGCTGTACGACGCAAGCCCTATACGGTTGTACTGTTTGATGAGATCGAAAAGGCCCATCCGGATGTCTTTAATCTGCTGCTGCAGCTGTTAGATGACGGTCGTCTGACGGACTCCCAGGGCAGAGCTGTAGATTTCAAAAACACCTTAATCATCATGACCTCTAATATCGGTTCTAGAGCCATTGAAAAGCAGGGAAGCGGCATCGGGTTTGAGATGATTAATGACGATGTTGCTACGGCTCGGTACAACCGTACTCGAGAACGGGTCAACGATGCTCTAAAGTCTTCTTTTCGACCTGAATTTCTTAACCGTCTAGATGAGATTATTGTCTTTCATCAGCTTGACCGGAGTGAGGTCACGCAGATTGCCGATATCCTGCTGCAGGATGTTGCTAAGCGGCTGGCTACACAGGAGATTCAAATTGAAGTGACTGAAGCATTCAAAGAAAATCTCGTCGTCAAGGGCTATGACCCAGCCTATGGGGCTCGTCCATTAAGAAGGGCGATTACTCGAATGGTGGAGGATAGCTTAGCAGAGGCGTTACTGACAGGAGACGTCTGTAAGGGTGAGACCGCAGTGCTAGATGTGAATGAAGAGGGTGATGTGACCGTTTATTCAAAGGTTGCCCCAGTTCTTGTGGGGGCCGGTCTTTCCTAAGTTGGTCGGCAGTGATTTAGCAGATCATGGGCCATACCCTTGGTAATAAAAACGACCTGCATCGTGTTTACACGTAGAGAGTTCACTTAGCTGACATTTACACTCATTGACCATAGATTTTGTCTATGAGCACAATTGTTACGTCTATGGCAACAATTGTTTACATTGAGTTACAATTCGAATGAGCGTTTTAGAAACGGTTCTATGAGACCCACAGGGTACACCCAGTTAGCTGCGGTAGCCCTTAGCTGCGAGGTGGTCTCGGGTAAGCCCTAGAAGCATCACCGCTCTTTACAGTTGCACTCAATAAATAAGGAATCGTTTAATTATGACATTCACTACAGCCAGCACGTTAAGTCAATCCACAGGACTCGCTGATTCAGTTTCTGCAGTATTTACACTCTTTAACCGTCTATCTACTGACGAGAAACTAGGCGTACTTTGGTTTATTTATGAAGAGATGGGTCGCGGGGCAGTAACGCCTGCAGCCACAGGTGCAGCCCGTCTACAGTTTGCTGAAGGGCTGCTAGAGCAAGTGAAAGCACTGAGTCCTAACGAACAGCTAACGTTTATGCGGGACTTAGTCAATCAGGCTAGAACTCCTATGGCTCGCGCCTATGGTGTGCTAACCAACAATACAAAACTGGCGTTCTGGTATCAGCTAGCTGAAATGATGAAGTCGGGCGAAGTTATTGATGTTCCGTCTAACTATAAGCTCTCACGCAGCAGCAGCGATGTGTATAGCCGCATTCTTGCATTGAACTTTGGCCAACAGATCACGATTTTACGTCAAGCTGTAATTAGCATGGGCTATGATCCCTTCGCCTAGGTCTATGACAGTATTACAGACCGTTGACCGACAGGTTGAACCTGTCTTAGAAGAGCATGCTGGAGCAGTGCTGCGCTACTTTACCTTCTTTAATCAGGGTGAATATGTGCAGGTGGCCGATCTCTTTACTGCCAAAGGAAGTCTTCATCCTCCCTTTGAACCCGCCGTTGTAGGGAAAGACAGCATTGCTAATTACCTGCTGAGGGAAGCGGAGGGCATGACTGTATCTCTGCTGAGTGCTGACGTACATCCTCAAGAAGATAATCGGTTTCAAGTGGATGTGCGCGGTAGTGTGACCGCTCTTGTCTTTAAGGTCAATGTTGCTTGGTGCTTTCTTTTAGCAGACGACAATAAGATCGAGTCGGTTCGAGTCGATTTGCTGGCAACTCTAGAAGAACTCTTCCGGTTGCGGCCTGCAGATTAGGCAACGCTGGGTTGCTCCCATGACTGAAGAATGGCATCGCGTCCCAGGGCAATATCTTGGGACGCACATTGCCAATCGGGATGAGCCGTTAACAAAAATGATTCGACCGTTTCTCGATCAAACAAATGCCAAGTTGATGCGCCATTGATCGGTTGTGGAATGGCATAGAGGTTGTTGGCCAAGCGATGAATCGTCAGTCGCTCTGTTGTAAATGTTGGCAGTGTCAGTGTTGCACCGACCGGCAGCGTGCGAAAACTGCGGATGGCTTCTTTGAGAACCTCAAAGGAGACCGTTGACAGTCCTGGAATTGCGATCGCACAGTCCTCCTCTCCATTGATTTTAAACCAGTAGCGACGCACTGGATCAATACCGAGCAGCCAGGGCGACTCATCGTCCAATGTGTAGCGAGGGGCGAGGGGAAGTAGAGACTGCATAACACCAGGTTGAATGTAGGGCAAATAAGTCACTTGTGAGCTGCACATGTTTAAACCATCACTTGTTCGAGCTAGATAGTGCAATTTTCTGCAACAAAAGTTAAGTATTTTAGATATCTCCCATTAACTTATGTAAATAACCCTGCTTGTTTGCCTACAGACACAGGACTATTTGGCGTTCTTCACAACAGGCTTTTTTCCCAATAACGCATACGGAAGCCTTTCACCTACCAGCTGTTCAATGCATTCTTTTATAAAGAAATGTAAAGTGTAGGCATACACCCACCTCAAAAAATCTATGAACCTCCCACAGATTCAATCTTTTCTAGATAGCCCCAATCCTCAGTTGCGGATGAGGGCTATCACCGAACTACGCAACCATGAACCATCTGTAGTCGTGCCACTATTAAAGCAGCGGATGCATGATGGCAAGTTTTTAGTCCGGTCCTTTGTCGCAATGGGACTGGGCTACAAGCGTAATCATGAAGCATTTGAGGCACTACTTAATATTCTCGACAATGAGACGGATCATAATGTTGTCGCAGAAGCCGCTAATTCACTCTCTAAATTTGGTCCTGAGGCAATTCCTCATCTTGTCGACTTATTTGAACAGAATACTCACTGGCTTGTGCGTCAAAGCATCTTTGGCGCGTTGGAAGATTTAGATGATCCTGAAATTCTTTTACAGCTATGTCAGTCAGGTTTTGACGGAGAAGATATGACCGTTAAAATGGCCTCACTAGCCAATTTAAGAAGACTTAAGGACACCCCCAAGCTGCCCGAAGCTTTAGATATCGCATTGAAAGCCGCAAATGATAACAATGGTCTCATTCGTGCAAGTGCTACCCGAACCCTCAGACATTTTGGTGGCCCAGAAGCCAAGGCGGTACTGACAAAATTACAACAAGATTCAGACTATCGAGTAGTCAGAGCCGTGCTTGAAGGTCTTCTTTAGGCGGTAACAGACCGAACTGATAGACGGACGGCTATTACCACCTGAGAACGATGAACGAATATTTACAGTTCGTTACACTTAAGGGGAGCTGGAGATAACCCTCAAAACGTTTGATATACACAAGCCATATCATCCAGCTCCACATCAGTGAATGGAGACCGATATGAACGGTAATCTTCGATTTGGGAGTCTGTTTGGCATTCCCTTCTTTATCAATATTTCCTGGTTTTTTGTGCTGGGTCTAACTGCCCTGAACTTTGGCGGTGGATTAGCGGCTCAATTTCCCTGGTTAGGGTCTAGCGCATTAGTTCTAGGATTAGCAGCAGGTATCCTCCTGTTTGTGTCTGTATTACTCCACGAGTTGGGCCACAGCTTTGCTGCTCAGCAACAGGGGATTCGTGTTAATTCCATTACCCTTTTTCTGTTTGGTGGATTAGCTAGTCTAGACGATGAGGCCAAAACACCAGCTGGGGCTTTTTGGATTGCTATTGCTGGTCCCTTGGTCAGTCTGGCGCTGTTCTTTCTGCTAACTCTAGTAGCCAACAGTGGTTTAGTGGCCGGACCGGCAGGTGCAATTATTGGCTTGTTGGCCTACATCAATCTGATTCTGGCATCTTTTAACATGATCCCAGGTCTTCCCCTTGATGGCGGAAATGTTCTTAAGGCAGTTGTTTGGAAATTTTCTGGCAATCGCTATCGCGGTATCCGTTGGGCCAGCCGCACAGGGCAGTTCATTGGCTGGTCAGCCATTGTTTTAGGTGTTCTCGCCATACTGGGGCTCTCTAACGTTGGTAGTTTTTGGAACTTGATTATAGGCTGGTTTATACTGCAGAATGCGGGGCAGTCTGCTCAGTCTGCCACTGTTCAAGAAGCACTGTCGGGATTAACCGCCGCTGATGCAGTGTTAGAAAACAGTCCTGTTGTTAGTTTAGGTAGCACGCTGCGCGATTTTGCCGATATGGCCATTGTCTTAGCTGACAACAGCCCGTGGCGACGCTTCTTAGTCACTTCACCCGATGACCAACTAGCTGGCACCATCGATTTGGATGTGCTGAAAACAGTTCCATCGGGTCAATGGTCAACGCGTTGGGTGTCTGACTTTCTCGAACCGGTTGCCCAGGCAACTAGAGTTCAAGCTGATCAGCCGCTGCTGGATGTGATTCGTCAGCTAGAGAGCGAAGGAACCCAAACCCTAGCCGTGACACAGAAGAATGGCACCCTAGTGGGCCTGCTAGAGAAGGCTGAGATTGTTAACCTGCTGCAGAAGAGAACGCAGGAGCAGCCAGCATAATCAACTGTGTTACACATAACTGGTGCAATCTGCACCTTAGACTCTCTCTTTCTAAGCCCAACGCCAAAACAGCAAACCTACTCTGGCCTCGGGGCTTAGTAACAAAGTGTTCTTTAACCTAATCGAGTTTTAATCATGGACAATCAAGAAACAAAATTTGGCTTTACTCGCACTGCTGAGAACTGGAATGGGCGTCTGGCTATGCTGGGATTTATCATCGGCATTGCCACAGAGCTGCTGACAGGCCAAAGCATTCTGTCTCAGATCGGGATTATGTAGTCATTTCCGTTTTGTTGGATTAAGAAACATTGTTGGATAGCACTTTACCTAGATTGAGGCTGAACTGTGTATCCAGTTCAGCCTCAATGGCTAATTAGCCCACGGCTTCAAGCTAACGATTGGGTCAACAGACCGCCATAGTGCTGTGCACAGCTTAAGAAGAAGCAGACTTGTCAATTGCTATGAAATATAAGTTAACATTTTCTTTAAATTTCGTTACAATTAGGGAGTCGCTCTCAAGCAGCACTTTTGGCTGTGAACACTATGACTACTGCACCCACATTTTTTCTAACACCAAAGCCTCTTGAGACTATCTCCACTGCCTCTGATCTAAAGATTCGTCTAGATTGGGGTGAGCCTGCACTAACTATTATTGATGTCAGAAGCAGAAGTCTATTTAATGAAAATCGCATTCTAGGTGCAATTTCCATGCCTATTGATGAGCTCATAGCACGAGCATCTGCAAGCCTAGAAAGCGAGCGCGACATCTACGTTTACGGCGAAACTAATGAGATGACTGCTGATGCGGTCGCAAAGCTGCGTGAAGCTGGATACGAAAATGTTGCTGAGTTAAAAGGCGGCTTGACTGACTGGCAAGCCACGGGCGGCGCTACAGAAGGCACTGTTGCAGTAGCTGCCTAGGGTTTTGGCGTTACTGAGCCTCAGTCTGGTTGCCGATGCAAGGGGGTAACTTCTTGCATCTTGCACAGTTCAGTTCATCCTACAAATCAGCAAAAGCTGTACGGAGTCCGTGTGGTTGAGGCTAATTTTTGTCAACTACACGGACTCTTGCGCTTCGTTAAATTAATAAAGTTCCTTCTAGATCATTTGCACAGTTCGGAACTAAAGCCTGTTGAGGATCTGTGATCATCTTTGTAGATGGCTGTCGGCACTGATGGCAGTTCTCACAGCTGTCTTAGTTGACGGATAGCATCAGAATTTATCCTTGAATCATTTCAAGAATTAAGTCTCTTTTGATTTGGATGTAGGACTGCATAGCGGTCTGTTCATCAACTGTGAGGCAGACTCTTGCTTGTACCTGTTCTAGCAGATGCCTGACAAAAAGCCCTTCAGGAAGGTTAGAGACGCTCTCTGGGGAGTTTTCTAAAACCACAGACCAAAGTAATCGTAACGTTGAGGCATCCATAGTACTTTCTCTGTGATTGTAGTGATAGTCTCTCTCTTACTAAAAATATTTAAAGGCGCTTATCTTAATGCTTTCTTTAGGATTCATTTTACATGAACATCTGAAAGCGTCTAGTGGGTCTAGCTACAATACTTCGATAAATCGGTCAATCGACGCAATATCGCTAATTTCTACGATGTGAATTTCTACAAACACCAATGGCGAAGTAGAGTCATTCAAATTAGATGAGCGCAGAGAAATTTTTGTTGTCAGATAATAGTCGATATCGAGGGATTAACATAGAGTTATATAAATATGGGTCAGGGAATACACGGAATCCCTATTCGAATATGCCCAAAGTGGTAAACACGTCAATTATTTCAAAATATAAATTACTTTTTATTTAGATTTCGTTACAATCTAGTAGTCGCTCTTTGCAGCCTATTTAACTGCTAGACCTATGGCTCCTGCATTTTTTCCCAACCCCAAACCACTCAAGGCCGTTTCGACCGTATTTGATTTGAAGGATCGTCTCGATTGGGGTGAACCGGCCCTGACGATTATTGATGTAAGAGATCGAGTTCTATTTAATGAGAGCCGTATTTTAGGTGCCATTTCAATACCCATGGATGAATTGGTTGCGCGAGTATCTGTCAGTCTTGAAAACGAGCGCGATATCTATGTGTATGGGGGCACTGATGATGTCACAGCCAATGCTGCCGCTAAGCTGCGGGCAGCTGGATACAGAAATGTCGCAGAGCTGATGGGTGGACTGGGTGCCTGGCAGGCTGTTTCAGGCACTACTGAAGGGTCCTTGGCAGTGTCCTAGGAAAAATGATTAACCCAGCACTAGATTGTTCAGAGAGTCTCTATTCTCAGGCTCTCTATCTTTCTTTTTTGGGTGTATTGGACGAGTTAACAGTTTTATATGCCAGCAAAATATCTTAGTAACAATGATGATAAAACAACTAATTGCCCCTGTTATCGCGTTATTCGTAGTTCTTACAGGTATGACTTCTATTGCCATTAACTACGATGGGTTAGCTAAACCAAGTGAAGCTGATCAAGCTTATTTTATTAAGCATGTCTCCGATGCAAATGTGGTAGTTGTAGAACCCAACTACGGGGAGTTTTATAATCCTGACCCCGATGTGCAAGGCGATTCATCAGGAGAGGTTTTGTATAGCTCTTTGGATGGTTTAGCCCATAGCTATGACATCAAGGGAACTCAAATGGTTCGCTTTGAGCGTAAAGGTCAAATGATTCCTAACCTCTATGTCTTTGTGGAATCGCCTGAAGGAGAATTTAAAATTGCTGATGGTATCTCTGGTGAGCAAGACATCATCGCTGAGAATATAGAGCTTTAACAGATGCTGATTTAAGGGATGGACGGTCTAGAGCCCTTGTTATTCAATGGTCTCTTGCAGCCATCCCAAAAATCGACCAAGTTTTTGCGAAACTAAACGACAGCCTCAAGCTCATGGGCAGATGTATCCGTCTGTATTGGTGTGCGTTTGCGGCGATAGATCAGACTATAGGCGGCGGGAACAAAGTACAGGGCCATCATGGATGCTCCGGTAATGCCACCTGCGATCGCAATTGCCAACGGCCGCCAAAACAGTCCACCGCTGATTATCAGCGGTACAAAGCCGGCAATTGTTGTGATTGTAGTGGTAATTACGTGACGTGTCGCCCTATTTACTACTTCAGCAATGGCTCGACGGTCCCCTTGTTGAGGTCTGCCATCTTCATTTAGCGCAGAAAGAACAATCACCGTGTCATTAATGGCAATACCCACCAGACCCATACTGCCAACAATGGCCATAAAGCCCATCACTGAGCCAAAGACCTTGAGCGAGAACAGGGCCATCCCAACAGAGCCAAGACCCACAACAGCGACGATACCGGCCTGACGGAATGAGCCCAGTGACAGTACCAGGGCAATGACCATCACCAACGCTAACACAGGCACATAAAGCATTAGATTACCCTGAGCTTGACTTTGTTCAGCTTTTTCACCCCCAAACTCATACCAGTAGCCAGCAGGGAGTTCAAAGTTTGCCTCTGCTAATCTCTCTTCAAAGGCTTGTTGTACCACTGAGGGGAGCACTCCGGCTGTAATAAAGCCCTGAACAATGTTGCCCCGTTGTTCGTTACGTCGGGCAATCTTGGCAAGTTCAGGTATCAGAGTAAACTCTCCTAGAGCATCGGTGGAAGCCCGATTGTCGGCACCCTGCAAATCTAAAGATGCAATCTGACTGAGATCGGCCCGGTCACTGTTGGCCACCCGCACCCGCACTGGCAGATTCTCGGTAGCTTCTAAAATAGAGCCCCCAACGCTTCCTTCTAAATAGGCCTCTAGTTGCTGTGCGATCGCTGTATTGTTAAGACCCGCTTGCTGCGCCTGTTCTTCATCAATGGTTAAGCCAAGTTTGGGTACGGCTTCTGTCAAATCGTCCCGGACATAGACCACATCTGGAATGTTAATGAGAATCTGACGCGCTTCTACACCCAGTCGCCGCAGTTCTGAAATATTGGGTCCGTAAAGACGCAGCTCAATGGGAGCATCAAAGGGCGGTCCCTGCTCTAGCTGTTTCACCAAAACACGGGCGGCTGGGAAAGCGACATCCAACTCAGCCTGAAGCGTTTGAATGATAGAGGCGATATTTTGGTTGGTGTTGAGCTGCAGCATGGCCTGGGCATATTGGGCCTGATTACGGCGATTGCCAGTAAAGTTGTAGTAAAATTTTGGCGCACTTTCTCCGATAAACCAGTGCACCTCATCCACATTCGGGTTTTCCAATATGAGCTGACGCGCCTGGAGCATTTGCACGCGGGTCTGGCCAATGGCAGTCTGGGAGGCAAACTCCACTTCTACCTGGAGCTGGTCGCGATCTCCCGATGGGAAAAACTGCTGCTCTAATGTGGACGATGCAATAAAGCCAATTAAAGGAAATGTCAGGGAAAGTGCGATCGCAAATAGGGGTCGCTGCATCGTCCACCGCAGCGTTTTACGATAGGGACGAGCCAGACGAGGTGAGGAAAACCCATCGGCCCACCAGCTGCCAGGACGCAGTAAAAATCTCTGCATTGACTTAACTGGTCCAGTTTGGTTATGATTTCGCAGATTCTGAGCCTTAGAGCGAGTATCAGCCAGCATTCGTGCAGCCAGCGCTGAAATAACCGTCAGCGAGAGTGCCAGAGATGAGATCAAGGCCATAATTACCCCAAGGGCAATGGTGCCAACAAACTCTCCTCCTGCACCAGGTAACAAATAGATCGGCAAAAATGTCATCACAGTGGTGACAGTTGAAGCAAACAGAGGCACCTTAAGATAGTTAACCGTCTTAGCCACCGCATCAATGGGTCTATGGCCATGCTGTAGCTCCATCTGAATTTCATCCACAGCAATAATTGCATTGTCAATCAACAAGCCAAGGGCAATGATTAGACCAGTTACCGACATTTGATGGATAGGGACACCAAATGCTGCCATCCAGCCAAATACCGCTAGGGATGTGAGGGGTAGTGCTGTACCCACAATAAATGCCGCGCGCCACCCCATAGTAAATAGCGTAACCGCTACGACTAAGAGAGCACCAATTAATAGATTACCTATAAGAGTATTAATTCTCTCTTCCACATAGGTGCTTTGGTCAAACACTAAATCTAGACTAATACCCTCAGGAAGTAGTGTCTCAAAGTCTGTCAGTATCTGACGAACCTCCTCAGCCCAGTTATCAATCCGCATCCTCGATTCCATCATGACACCAGCAACCACAGCAGGTTTACCACTGATCAGAGCTAGGTCTGTCAGCGGTTGTCGCACCCCGCGAGAGACTCGGGCAATATCGCTAAGGCGTGTGAACTGTCCACCCGCAGTTTGAATAGGAACCTGACGAATTTGCTCTAATGTCTCTAGCTCACCTTCAACCTCAATTGCCAGAGTTTGATCTGGACTGCGTAATTGTCCAGCAGAGATCTTGGCATCACTCGTTTGAATACGGTTAGCTAAATCTTGAGGAGATAAGCCCACCGCTGTTATGCTTGGTGCATCGATTTCAACAATAATTTCCTCAGATGGATCACCGAACAGCTCTACTTCCTCGGTGCCTCCTATTCCCCTCAGCCGTAAGGCAAGTTCCTCTCCATAGCGACGCAAAATGGCATAGTTGGGGTCTGTTGGTCGTTGCCAGGTGAGCGACGCAATCATCGTGTAGGCTTTGACAAACGCTTCGTCTAGCTCTGGCTCACTAGTACCAGTTGGCAGATTGACCGCTGCATCAGCTATCTCATCTCGCACCTTAGACCATACAGGCTGAGCATCTACAATTGAATCTTTTAGCTCTACGGTAATACTCGAAAAACCAATGCGTGAATCCGATGAAATAACATCGATTTCCTCCAATTCTGAAAGCTCTGCCTCAATGACTTCTGTTACCAGTGCTTCCACTCGCTCTGCATTGGCTCCCGGATACGCCGTTTGCACAACAGCGATTCGAGATATCAGCTCGGGATCTTCCTGACGCGGTAGCGACTGGAATGATACAAAGCCCCACACCAACAGCATTAAAATAGTGAGAACTAATAATCGAATGTTGCGATAAAACGGTCTAACCATAGTGGCAAGAGTATTAGAGACGATGGGTTAATAGGAATTGATTGATATCCGTAGGGGGCGCACATCCGTGCGCCCCCTACAAAATTATTTATTGAATTGGGGTGACCAATTGCCCTGGTACGAGGCGATGGGCACCATTGGCAACCACCATATCCTCAGGCTGCAAGGTGCCACGCACCAAAACGCGATCGCTATTCTGGTAGATAATCTCAACAGATTGCGACTGAACCGTATATTGTCCATCTGCCGAGCCATCGTCTGGTACCAGCACATAGCAGGTCCATAATCCACGAATCCCTTGAGTTAATGCCTCAGTGGGTAGCCACATCCCTTCTGTCGGAATTGTTTCTTCCAAACTCACCCGCACGGTTTGCCCAGAATTTGCTTGGCTAGCAGCTGTAGATTCCAATGCCAGCACAGCTGTTTGCGTGCGTGTTTGAGCATCAACCTCAGGTAGAATTGACGACACGGTTGCCGCGTAGGGGCGATCACCCAAATATACTGTTTTCTCATCACCGATAGTTAACTGCTCAATGGCATCAATAGGCATACCTACCCTGGCTTCAGGAGTGGTACTTTCTAAAAGACGAATAACCGACTGCCCCGCCCCCACTACGGTGCCTTCATCCACTTGTTTGGTGGCAACTACACCGTCAAAGGGAGCCCGTATTGTGCTTTTAGCAATCGTGACATCCAAATCAGCAATGCTTGCATCTAGCTGTCGTACTAGAGCCTGCTGCGCCATAATCTGTTCAGGTCGAGTCCCGTTTTGCAATTCCTCCAGCTGACTACGAGACTGATCTAGTCTGGCCTGCAGTGCTCCTTCACCAAATGAGAACTCATCGAGTTCCTCACGAGAGATTGCCCCCTGAGCATAGAGCGACTCCCGCCGTGCACGTTGCACTTCCTGCAGCCGTAGCTGCTCTTCTACATCCCTAACAGCCGCCGCTGCCGCCGCAATATCTTCAGACCGGGCTCCGGCCTCAAGTTCCATCAGCTGTGCATTAGCCCGTGCTCGCTCAGCCAACAGCTGCTGCCGCTGCGTCTGCAAATTACGAATATCCAACCGAGCCAAAGGCGTACCTGTTTCCACGACCTCGCCTTCTGTTATCAACACATCTACCAGCTGCCCACTGCGCTCAAAACCCAGCTCACTAGCCCGCAAAGATGCAATTTCCCCTGTATAAGTACGCGATACAGAGTAGCTATCAACAGGCACTACCGTCAGAGTTTCTACCGGCAAAACCCTCTCTGCTGATGCCGAGCTTTCAGCCGAGCTGACACGCTCTTGGAGTCTTGGAACCCCGACAGCAAGTAATCCCAAAGCCCCTAAACAAATTAGAGCTAGGCGCTGACGAGACGTCCCAAAAACTGTCGATAAGGTTGAGTTAAATACTGGTGATTTAGATGTCATAGCGTTAGCAGTCTAAAAACAAACGTATGTTTGAACAGCAATTAAAAACCATTGAGACTTATTGAACTATCGGATATATCTTGAAGACCATTTCTAGAGATCGATTGTGGGATGCTAAACCACGCCAAGTTTTGAGCTGCACCACAATACGGCTACAAGGGTCCAGATACCGCCTTCGATCATTCCTTAAATCCCTTTTGCAGGATTGATTTAGTCAATCCTATATCTTTACCCAAGACCAACGATTACACCCTTACTGGTATGAAGAATGCAAGTTAACTATAGATTTTATTCAAACATGTGTTTGATACAATTAAAACGTACGTTTGAATAATTGGCAAATAAAAATTTTATTTTCTCTGGTGTGCCCCTACAGCAGGCGATTGTAGACGCTATGCCCTAGCAGTCGACTATGATGGCTGGAGATACCGTCGGTTATTCGATTATTGGAGCATAGATTACGTTAATGGCAGGTGCAGCGTCCGCTGATACAAAAGAACAACTCCTGAATGTAGCCGAGCAGCTAATAGCTGAGCGTGGCTATGCAGGAACTACCGTGCGGTCCATTGCCAATCAAGCAAATGCGAACCTGGCTGCAGTGAATTATCACTTTGGTTCTAAAGAAGAGCTATTTCGAGCAATCTTTTCTCGCATTGCCAAACCCATTGTTGCAGAGCAGCTAACAATGCTAGCCATGCTGCAAGAGAGAGAATCCTTGCCATCTGTTGAAGAGATTCTGACAGCGTTTCTCAAACCCTGTCTTAAAAAAATTGTTCACGGTGAGTCATTTCAGATAGTGAGAGCCCAGTTTATGGGACGCTGCTGGAGCGAGCCAGAACCATTGCAAAATATCGCCAGTGGTGAATTTATGGAGAGTCGGCTGGCATTCCTAGACATTCTGCAGAAAGTGATTCCTGACTGTTCACGTAAGGATCTCAACTGGAAGTTAGATCTGGTGATTGCAACACTAATTCGAGTACAAAACGAGGCCGGTAAACCAGACTCATTATTAAAGAGTAGTCAGCCAGAAGATGTTGACTATGCGATTCAATATCTTGTGAAGTTTTTAACCCCTGGCATGTCAATCTAACAGCTTATCGAGATGACAGGCCAAGCGTTATTTTGTAACTTAATAAGGGAAAACTGCCACAGTTACTTGGCAATTTCCAGTCCTTAACGCCAAAACTTCATCACCCGACAAGCAACGATTATATGCTTCTTGAACAGTTAAGACGTCATGATTAAGGCTGCAGTAATCGCTCAACTGTGAACAGACTTTTGGGACTTGATATTAGCCCTTTTGCAGAGTACGTGTGACTTACTGCATTAGGAGGGATGTTCACTGACGGGACTGGCGCGATTCGAACGCGCGACCTACCGCTTAGGAGGCGGTTGCTCTATCCAGCTGAGCTACAGCCCCAAAGCTGGCCTATATAAAGATACACCGTACATTCTTGTCAATAGGAATGCCGTCGGTAAATTCCGCAACTTGGCGTACTGAAGTTCAATTTTCTACCCAGCGAGGTACGTATTTCCAACCATTTTTGAGTACCTTGCGATAGGGTTGAAACCCAGGCATTTTCTCGCTGACGAGCTGCCAAAAGGCATTGGAATGGTTCATATGGATCGTATGGCATAGCTCATGCACTAGTACGTAATGAACCACCTCTTTAGGTAAAAACAACAGCTTATAGTTGAGGCTAATATTCTTACTGCTAGAGCAGCTGGCCCAGCGGGTTTTTTGCCCTCGTACTGACGGTCGCTTAAACGGCAGGTCTAAATCAAAGCTTAGCTGCCGTAGCCAGGGTACTAGTTCCCGATGGGCCTTGTGTCCTAACCACTGACATAGCACTTGGTTACACGTTGGTAAGTGGTTAATACTGCCCCGCACCTTTAGCCCATGCCCCGGCAGCGGAATACATAAGGTTGGTCCATTATCCGCTTCATAGGTGACCTGCCAGGTTTCGCTGGGATTAGTTTGGGTCAACGGGGCTTGCCATCGTAGCTCAAGTTTGTCTGGCTTGCTCATCTGCCAGTCAGTGGCTGTATCTTGATGTTCTTTTAAGAGCCGAATACGATTTTTGATAATCCAGTCGCGACGCTTGGCGATGAGCCCTGGTAGCTTTTTACAGTTATAGCTAGGAGGCACAACGACTTCCACACTGCCATCCACTGCGATTTTGATAGAGACATGCTTAGCCCGCTTACTTTTGCGGACAGTGTAATCAAAGTCGTCTAATAGGGCTGATGGTGGAAACAGCTCTAACTGCGCCATGGCTGAAGTTTTGAAGTTTGGGTTGGCCTAACCTTGAACTTACATGATGCCAGTAGATTCTAAGGGTTTCAATTCAAAACTCAAAATTAAGAACTTAAAACCCCATTGCGACTGTCTGCTGCCCATTGCTGACCCTCCTTGATAGGATGTGAACAAAGAAAATTGCTGAATCGGATTCTTTAATATGGCCCAACTAAAAACGCGACTAGCGATCGCAACACTACTGACCTTAAGCGCCTGCGGTGGTGGCGATGGGGCATCGTCTGATAGCGCTGAGCAGACGGTTACTATTCTTGGAGTCATTGTTGGGGAACAGCAGGAAAAACTAGAAGAAGCGCTAAAGCCCTTTGAAGAAGAAACGGGTATTGACGTTATCTACGAAGGCACTGATTCGTTTGCGACGCTGCTGCCGGTGCGGGTAGAGTCAGGGGATGCGCCGGATATTGCGATGTTTCCGCAACCGGGGCTGATGGCCAGCTTTGCTGAGGTAGGGCAAATGGTGCCGGTAACCGAGTTTATGGATGAGGCTACGCTGGCAGAAGCCTATCCAGAAACATGGCTATCGCTAGCGACTGTTGATGACAGCATCTATGGCACTTGGTAGCGAGCCGCGGTTAAAAGCCTGGTGTGGTATAACCCCGCAGCGTTTGAGGCGCAGGGTTTTACGGTGCCAACGACCTGGGATGAAATGTTAGATCTCAGCGACCAGATTGTTGCGGCTGGGGAGATGCCCTGGTGTGTTGGCTTAGAGAGTGGTGAGGCAACTGGCTGGCCCGGGACTGACTGGGTGGAAGATATTATGCTGCGCACCGCTGGCCCGGAAGTCTATGATCAGTGGATCAGCCATGAGATTCCGTTTAATGATGAGGCGGTCCAAACGGCATTTGAACAGTTTGGCGACATTATTCTAAATGAAAACTATGTGGTGGGGGGCTCGGTGGGGGCAATCAGCACGCCCTTTGGAGATGCACCCCAGGGATTATTTGGGGATACACCCACGTGTTATTTACATCGTCAGGCTAACTTTATTGCCAGCTTTTTTCCTGAGGATGTGAACTTAGAAGAGGAAGTTGATATCTTTTTGTTGCCAGGGATTGACCCAGCGTACGGTACGCCGGTTTTGGTAGCTGGAGATGTGTTTGGCATGTTTAACAATACACCTGAAGCTCAAGCGCTGATGGAGTATTTGGCCACACCCACACCCCATGAGATCTGGGCTGGGTTAGGGGGCTTTTTGTCGCCTCATCAGCAGGTCAGGTTGGATGCGTATCCGGATGCGCTGAGTAGAAAACAGGCGGAATTTTTAACCAATGCTGAGACTATTCGGTTTGACGGCTCGGATATGATGCCAGGAGCGGTGGGTACGGGTTCTTTTTGGTCTGGTGTGGTGGACTATGTAGCGGGTGAACCGGTGGAAGATGTGTTGGATGATATTGAGGCGAGCTGGCCGGAGTAATCTAGTCTCAAATCGATATCACCGTAGGTTGTGGTGAGGGACGAAACCCAACTCTTATGGATGTAATTTCAACGAAACCCAACTCTTATGGATGTAATTTCTTGAACGACATTTTCGGTATCAAAAACACAAGCGTTATTGGTTTTTATAAAGGGAGAACCAATGGATTTGATGATGTTTAGGTCGGAGATGATCTTTAGCGTGTTGGGTTTCGCGGGGGCTCGTTCTGATTGGGGGGAAATGACCTTTGGCATGTTGGGTTTTGCGGGGGCTCAACCCAACCTACTTAGGGTTTTAACGGCGTTAATTGCGATCGCACTTGGTTCTGTTGGCACCATTGCCATTTTCTACGGTCTCAACCTGCTGGTAGAGCGTTTTTCCCGACGGTGGAAAGATCGCGTTCTACCCTGGGTTTATATGGGGCCAGCGGTGCTGATGCTGACGGCCTATTTAGTGCTGCCGACATTGCGGACAATATACATCAGCTTTTTTGACAGTCGCTCGGTTGAGTTTGTCGGTCTTAAAAACTATGCATTTGCCCTGACCGACTCAGACATGGTGATTGCCTTTCGCAACAACCTGCTGTGGCTGGTGCTGGTATCGGCCATCAGTGTGGGGTTGGGGTTAATTATTGCCGTACTGGTGGACCGGGTGAAATATGAATCGGTGGCTAAATCGCTGATCTTTTTACCCATGGCCATTTCCTTTGTGGGGGCCAGCGTCATTTGGCGATTTGTCTATGCCTTTAAGCCAGCAGGTAGCGACCAGATTGGTCTATTAAACGCCGCACGCCAGGTTGTGGGGTTAGAACCTCTGGGCTGGCTGATCGAGCGAGACGGGTTGCTGGAGCCGCTATGGTCTGGCCTGGGCATCGAGAATCTTACTCCACTGCCCACGCTGCTGCCGCTCAATACCCTGGCATTGATTGTCATTATGATCTGGCTGCAAACTGGGTTTTGTATGGTGCTGCTGTCGGCGGCGGTCAAAGGCATTTCCAAGGATGTCATCGAGGCGGCCCGAATCGATGGGGCCAATGAGTTTCAGATTTTTCGACGGATTATTTTTCCGATGATTATGCCGACAATTACCGTGGTAACAACAACGGTGGTAGTCGCAGTGCTCAAGGTATTTGACATTGTCTATGTAATGACCGGCGGCAACCTGGATACCGATGTGATTGCCAGCCGTATGATTAAAGAGATGTTTAACTTTAGAAATTTTGGTCGCGGTAGTGCCATTGCAACGGTATTGCTGCTGGCGGTTATTCCGGTCATGGTTACCAACATTCGTCGCTTTACCCAGCAGGAGGCTAACCGATGAAAATTGCCCGCACGACCTGGCTTGAGCGGCTGCCATTGCATACAACAGTGATTGCGATCGCACTCCTGTGGACTCTGCCCACCGCTGGTCTACTGATCAGTTCTTTTCGCCGCAGAGATGCGCTAATTGCCAATGGCTGGTGGACTGTTTTTCAACATCCCTTTGAGCTAACTCAGTTTCACATTGGCAACTACATTGATGTACTCACCAGTCAGGGCATGGGGCAGGCGTTTCTTAACAGCCTGGTCATCTCTATTCCAGCGACGGTGATTCCCATTTCTATTGCTACATTTGCCGCCTATGCCCTGGCCTGGATGCAGTTTCCAGGACGACAGGTGTTGTTTGTAGCCATTGTTGGTTTATTAGTGGTGCCGCTGCAGATGACGCTGATTCCGGTGTTGCGGGCCTATAACGATCTGGGTTTGGCAGGTAGCTTTTTGGCAGTATGGCTGGCCCATAGCGGGTATGGCCTACCGCTGGGCATTTATCTACTGCGTAACTATATTGGGTCACTGCCTCGAGATTTAATCGAAGCCGCCGCTGTGGATGGTGCGTCACATCTAAAGATTTTTATGCGACTGATTGTGCCGCTGTCGATGCCTGCGATCGCATCCTTTGCCGTTTTCCAATTTCTTTGGGTATGGAACGACCTGCTGGTTGCCCTGGTTTACCTATGGGGCAATCAAGATGTTGCCCCAGTCACTTTTGTATTGCGCAACCTGGTGGGTGACCGGGGTCAAGATTGGCATCTTCTCACCGCTGGAGCTTTTATTTCGATGGTGGTGCC
>JBHJIV010000216.1:0-2403 GCA_050043105.1 Leptolyngbyaceae cyanobacterium
CAACCGCTTTGAGTAGCTTTAGCTCATACGTCTACCAAGGACGAACGCTCTGGGAGTGAATACAGCTGATCAGGCCAAATTTCTCAGAGTTAGCATGAACCGGCAACACCAGCATAGACTTGTTGCCCAGGGCCTGTAAGACGTCCCTGACATCAGCGTCCTCTACCGTTGAAACATCGTCTAGTTGTAAAATCTCTTGCTGCAATAGTTTGTTGCTAAGGGCACCAAAATTGCTAGCAGAGTGTCGACCGATCAGGCTGGGTAGCCCCGGTTCCCGTACTTCCGACGTAATGTGCCAGTAGGCTTCGCAGTCGTCTTTAGCTGGAACGTACCACGCCAGATGGCAGCGATCTACACCCAGAAACTGTTGAATTTCTCGCACTGCAGTATCCACAATGCTGTCTAAATCAAGGGAAGTGCGAATCTGGTTGGCAATATGATTGAGCAGCTGTTCGCGCTGGGCCTGCTGTCGCACCTGCTCAGTGGACGCCACTAACTCCTTTTCCACCTGGATACGCTCCATTTCTGCCCCTGCCCGAGCTGAAAAAATCTCTAGCACAGATGTCTGCAGTTCGGTACTCTGTTCCATCGGTAAAGTATTGAGCACAGCGATAAAGCCGAGAAACTGACCACTGGGGCTTAAAATTGGAATCCCCACATAGCTTTGCGCATTGAGTTCAACGAGATCAAAATCTCTAGGAAACAGCTCCTGCACAGAGCTAGCGTAGCGACAGATAGTACGCGTCTGAAAAATAGTTAAACACGGGGTGCCCGACAGGTTGTACTCAAAATTTTCACCAAAGGCTGTCTCTTGCCAAAAGGCTAGGGTTTTGGCAAACTTTTGGCCCTCTCTGTCAACAACCTCTGCAATTAAAGCGTAGCTAATGTTGAGAACGGAAGCTAGCTGCTTGACGCAGGCTCGAAAGAAGGGTTCACCTGTTTGATTGGCAGTGCCGGCCACGATAGACCGAAAAGCTTGCTCCTGGCGTTTGCGTTCTGTTTCGAGCTGCAGTCGCTGGCGAATATCTCGCAGCACGCACAGCGCATGGGGTTTTTCTTTATAAATAAAGGGCGCGCCTTTGACTTCTATGTCAATAAAGCTACCGTCTCTATGGATATTGATGGCCTGTCCACTAAAGGTCTTGCCTGCCTGTATTGCTGTAATAAATTTTTGGTAGGTTTGCTGAGAGTTTCTGTGAACATAGTTTCTAGGAAACAGCGAGATCTTTTCTTTATAGGAATATCCGTGCATCTGATAGTAGGCCGGATTTGCCTCAATGACTTCCCCTGTTTCTAGATTGAGAATGCTCAGCCCATCGGTGACGGTTTCAAATACCTGGCGATATTGGGCTTCTTTTTGGTGTAAGCGTGCTTGAACCTGTTTGCGCTCAGTGATATCGCGGGACACGCCTACCGTTAGAATAATCTCTCCTTGAGAATTGCGAATCGCCGATTTTATTGTATTGAATTGTCGAACTTCGCCATCATACCGAGTAGCGGGCTCTTCCACTTCAAGACAGTCTCCTGAGGTAAACACACGGGTATCGTCATGAATATACTGCTGTGTGTAGTCGGGATTATTAAAATCAGCATCAATCAGATCTTGAAGCGCCTCATTGTTCATACCGTAATAGTCTCGAAATGCCTGATTGGCCCAGACAATGTGAGAGTTCTCACGTTTCACAAGCACCATATCAGTAATCGAGTCAAGAATTTGCTGGTACTTAACTTCACTTTCCTGGACGGCCTGTTCTGCGGCTTTAAGAGCGCTAATATCTCGCATTACTGACGACAAGAATTCGAGATTGCCATCCTCATCTCGATGGGCCAAAATGACTTGGGAAACTGGAAAATCTTGCCCGCTCTGGCTACGTAAATAGGACTCTCCTTGCCACATACCGGTTTGAATGGCCGTTGGGATGGCTTGGGACTCGATGTTTTGGAGTGTTTTGGGTGGATGACAGGATTGAATACTCACCTGGTGCAAATTCTCTGGGGCGATTTCTAAGAGTGTGTGCCCAGCCTGGTTGAGGTAGAGGTGGTTACCCTGGGCATCACAAATGCCAACAATATCAGGGGTGGCTTCAAGAATAGAGAGCAGCCGTCGCTGTTCTTTTTCGGCTTGTTTGCGATCGCTAATTTCAATAATTAACCCGTCCCACAAATTCGAATCGTCTGTTTTGTGCTCGGGCTTAGCAATGGTTTGTACCCACTTGAGCTGACCGCTGGGGGTAATGATACGATGTTCGTGCTGAATCCCCGATAGTGTCAGGGAAGAGACCTGTAAAGCCTGCTCTAACGCATCTCGATCGCATTCATGAACCAGGTCAAAACAGCGTAAAAAATTACATGGCTCCAGTCCGTAGATAACGCGACAGCCCTCAGACACATAGGGGAATGAAC
>JBHJIV010000217.1:0-28850 GCA_050043105.1 Leptolyngbyaceae cyanobacterium
GCGGCTAGCTGCTATGGCCGTCCCCTGACGGAAAAGGGGACAGCGGCGCTCACGAGCACCCTGGGTACCCCCGTTAGCGGCTTTACTCAAAACCCGGCTTTTATCGATGCGGGTCGCCCTGTGAGTGATCAGATATTTGCCAGCCGTTACAACAACTTTTATGAGTTTGGGCTTACCAAAAATATCTGGGCTGACGCTCAAAAGCTACCTACCGATCCATGGAAGCTAGAAATATCAGGTTTAGTCAAAAATCCTAAAACGTACGATCTCGACGATCTATATCAAAAGTTTCCCCTTGAAGAACGGGTTTATCGATTCCGCTGTGTAGAAGCCTGGGCCATGGTTGTCCCCTGGCTCGGGTTTCCAATGCACAAGGTTCTAGCAGATGTGGAACCCAAATCTGAAGCCAAGTTTGTTCGGTTCGAATCGTTTTATGACGAAGCAATTACCGAAGGTCCCGCTATATCATTTTCTAATCTTCCCTGGCCATACCATGAAGGTCTGCGCATTGATGAAATGGCGAATGAGCTTTCGTTCTTTGCTGTAGGTATCTATGGTCGCACTATGCCTAAACAACACGGTGCCCCTATTCGTATGGTGATCCCTTGGAAATACGGCTTTAAAGGAGCCAAGTCTATCGTCAAGATTGAGTTCTTGGCAGAGCGACCAAATACCTATTGGAATACGATTTCCCCAAATGAATACAAGTTTGAGGCTAACGTCGAACCCGACGTATCTCATCCTCGCTGGTCGCAGAAACGAGAGCGGATGATAGGAGAAGGCGAATCTTGGGATTGGGAGAAACGGGACACAGTTATCTATAACGGTTACGGGGAGTATGTCGCTGATCTTTATGCCTAGCTTGGAAAGTTCTTAGTTTTGAGGTGATTAGTGTTTGACTGGGTTGTACCTGACAAGAGGCTTCCATTCAAAACTTATAACTACCTCTTCCTGAGGTTTTTGCTCATTTTGCAATGCACTATGCCAGCCTCTAAAAATTCAGAACTTGTGATGTCGTACCCCAGAGATTGGTAAAAAGGAACAGCTGTTTTCTGTGCATGGCACCACAGGTGAGGTAGCTGGTGAGCACGACCGATAGCTTCGATTTCTTGCATGATCTGACGCCCTAAGCCTTGACGCCGAAAATTTGTTAACACAGCCAGACGTCCGACTTTTCCATCTTTGGGGATATCTAACCGCGCTGTACCGGCAGGGCAGCCATCAACCAGCGCTAGTACGTGTTTACAAATGCGATCGCGTTGATCCATTTCCAGCTCTACAGGGACACCTTGCTCTTCAACAAATACGGTTTCGCGTACAGTACGAATGGCATGATCGTAGGCTGAAAGTTCACAACGGACAATTTCAATAGCCATAGTAAAGGCTGAATAGAGCTATACAATGACGAGTACACCGGTCACTCTGCCATATTTATGCATATTGCTGACCCTGACTACATTAAAACCGTTTTTTCCTTCCCCTATCGCGGTGTGACGATTCAAATTGCGAGTGGCACCCATTTGGGTGCAAAGATTTATACAGCTTGGATTGATTATGCTACAGGTAGTGCTGTTGCTGTACCTAAAGCTCATAGCCGTAGTGAAGCAATCCGGCTGGCAAAAATCTGGGTCACTAAAAAATTTACGTTTTAACTCGTTAAAAAGCCAGTCAAAAGGAATTGGTTCATTCCTCTTGACTGGCTCATTTACAGTGCATTGATTGATGACCTAATCCATCGATTCCTCGGAACTCACATCCTGAGTTGACGAAGTATCTTCCTTCTTATCCGGAATAAACAGCTTTTCCAGACGCTCCTTAGACCAACTTTCGCTAACAAATGATACAGCGCTAATCTCCTCTAGACGCACTAGCCAAACTGTGCGACGAGATACTTCATCATCAGGCTCATCATCTTCATCAGGTTCGTAGACATGAACATAAACGATCTCAACGCAAGTCTCATCTAAATAGACAGGGACACCGCTTAGTCCTCCCCAGGGAAGACGAACCTGCACCTCAGTGCCTTCTTGCATAGCTTCATCCAATCGCTGATGTAAACGACCAGAGTAAGACTGTTTTTTCGTATCTCCAACGAGGTAAGGTACTTGCCGATTAGTGGTCATGGCGCTCCCTGTCAGCTAATGAACAAATTAGATTAATAGACGACACGTTAAATTTGCTAACGCGGTTGAGCTGCAGCTATCAAATGCTCCTATTCACTACAGGTATGAATGAAAACCGATTTTGCACTCCATTAAAAGACCCGCGCGCCAAACATATGGTTTCTTGGGGCAACCATATGGCCAAGCATGAGCTATGGACGTTATCAATGGTGACCTTAAGGCGATCATCCTGCACGTTTAGGTTAACCAGTTGACAGTTAGGTGACAGTAAGTATTTCTGCACAGTTCTGTAGGGTCTTCAACAACTGACATTAAACTTTCAGTTATTTACTTGTGGTAACTAATGCCACATTCTTAACTCGGGGGTCGTCGTCGTTTTTTGTACAAGGTAGATGGGCAAAAACGGTAAAGAGCACAGTTTTATATTTACTAAGGAAAGTAGGAGCCGTCTTGTTAATAAAGCTGATAACACTGGATAACTACAAAAGAATAGTCCTAATTTCGTAATTGTAGCTCACCTGATTAGAAACGTTTTTGATTGATTTAATCAGCCTTGATATGCATCAACAACAATCTTAAATCATGATTTTTTTATCAAAGAAAAATCTCACTAAACGTTTCGCATCTGTAATAAATTCCTTATCGATATAAAGATACTGAGAAAAAGTTCTAGCAGGAGAATTTATTAAGATTAGGTCAGCACTGAAATATATTTTTCATATTGATACAGGCAGGCTAACCAATTTTTAACCTGTCCACTAGCAAGCAGGGATTTGCAGCAAGACGCTAATGTAGTTAAAGTCCATAGGGACGGTATTACTCTAGATTCTAGATTCCAAATGATACTGGGTAAACTTTCTATGGGGGATGTACACTCAGGGTGTAAGCATTCAACATTCTTATGCTACATATGTAGTATAAAGCTATAGACTTTGTCCACTCACTTCCAAAAACGATTAATGAGCCTAAACACCAAGCTGCCTACTACTGATATGCAAGTTACCAGCATTCGGTTTGAGCGGGAGCTGATTGATAAGCTTAAGACCCTTGCAGGCAGTCGTGGCTATCAGTCACTGGTGAGGGAGGTGCTGTGGGACTATGTGCGTCAGCATTCTGATGATCCTGGCTTTCAAATACAGCGCCAGCAGATCCGAGCGATTATGGCCGCTGAAGCGCAGCGGAGTGAGCGCTGTGCTTTGACTGGGGTGACAATTGAGCCCCAAGAGGAAATGTGGATAGCATTTACGACCGATCACGAGCTGGTGCCATTAAGCATCGATAGTTTGGAAATTGATTAGAGCTGACGGACAGATCACACCTGGCAGGTTCGAGGGAAGTAGTAGATTAGGTCTGATAGTCTATTGCCCTGGGTTGAGTGCCAAACGCCATGTCTGTCCAAACCTGCCCCTGTGGAAGTAAGCGTCTATATTCTAAGTGCTGTGAGCCCTATTTGATGAATACTGAGGTGGCTCCAACCGCAGAGTCATTGATGAGATCGCGATACACCGCTCACCATCAAGGCAATGTGGATTATCTAATTGCCACCCATCACCCGTCAAAGCGAAAGTTTGATGACCGCATCAACTTAGTTAAGAGCACTAAAACTACGGTTTGGGAATCGCTCACAGTCGTTAGAACTCGTCAGGGTCAAAAGAATGACACAGCTGGCGAAGTAGAGTTTGTAGCCATTCACAGTCAGCCAGGCTGGGGACAGCTCCATGAGCGGTCCAGATTTGTCAAACAGCATGGCCGCTGGTTTTACGTCGATGGCGAAATGCTGCCGCCGATACTACCAAAACGTAGTCAACCTTGCTGGTGTGGCAGTGGTAAAAAGTTCAAACACTGCCACGGTTAAATTAGTTTTGAATTCTGAGCTTTGAATTCTGAGCTTTGAATTTTGAATTAACCACTGTTTGGCTAGCGAACTAGAAAAAAGGGCTTCAACTAATACTTCAAAATTCGGAAGTCGTAATTCACCCAACCTACTTACTACAGACTGTGTAGCCAATTTACGCACTGACCACAGCTCAATGCTCAACTAATTACGCTAAGTTAGCCTCAGAGAGGAGACATCGGCTAACTTAGGATACATAAAGGAGCTAACCATGGGTCGGATGATCGTGCCTCAGAACTTACGCTACAGAGCTCTCCCCCTGTCTAATATTCTATCGGTTGCTAAGGTTAGTGTGCTGGCTCTCAGCGTGACCCTAGGACCGCTTTTAGGAGCTAATTTTGTCTTAGCAAATGATGGCGAAGATGCACCAGAACCTGCTAGCTCGCGATTTACCTGTGAGATTCAAGCTGGCGAGTACACAGTAATGTATCGCCCCAGGAGTGAGCCAGGACAGGCGTACCCCTGGGCTGTCCCAACAGAAATGGGCGGTGGCTGGACGCCTGAGCGTCGTTGTGAGACTATTAGCACCCGCTTAGAAGAGTATCGCCCCGACGGCTTGGTGGAGCTTCGCACTGATGTTGAGAATGGATACAATACGGTCTGTGCTACCACTGAAGAGGAGCTAGAAAGTTGTCGTATTGTCTTCACAGTGCCCGTCGGTCAAGATCCAATAGCGACTCGTGATGCGGTCTTTTCAAACATTACTCTGGCTGATGCAGGTACTGACACTAATGCCGTCAATACATTTGTTGGTGGCACCAGACTCCCAGATACTGATTTATTAGGCTCAGGGTCATTGGACGATGAGATCTTTGGAGCCGTTAGTAACATTTTGGGTAATCGCTCAACTCGCCAAGCATCCAACGGTATTTATCTAAAACCCTTTTTGGACCCTGCTGATGGAGGTACTGGTGAGTATCTAAATCAGTCTGGTCAGCCGCTGAATCCTGACAATTTCCGTTAGGGCATATCTAACAGCGGCGTGGAGAGGGCTACCCTTCGCCGCTGTTTCTTTTCTCTCTACAGCCATCCTGAACGTGGACAGACCTGTCTCATTGTTGGCACTAAAACATAGACTGTAGACAAGAGAAAACGATAAACAGAATTTCTAAATCTCTACTGGCTAGGAGGTAAAAGCTGTTCGGACCATAGACTTTTTGCCTCCAGCCATTCTCGATTAAATACCTTTGATTGGTAACGAGAGCCACTATCACAAAGCACCGTCACAATCGTATGGCCAGGCCCCATTTGTTTAGCCAGAGCAACTGCGGCTCCCACATTGATACCCACTGACCCTCCCATATACAGGCCATCTTTGTAGAGAAGCTGATAAACCACTCGTAAGGCTTCAGGATCGTCAATGCGAATGGCATCATCTGCAGGCGCACCAGCCATATTGCCAGTTACGCGACCGTTGCCGATACCTTCAGTGATCGAATTCCCTTCAGATTTAATTTCTCCTGTTTTAACATAGCTGTATAAACCACTCCCCATGGGGTCGGCTACGACACATTTGATATCAGGATTTTTTTCTTTGAGAAACATAGCCGTCCCAGCATAGGTACCCCCGGTACCGGTTGCAGCGACCCAGGCACTGATGCTACCGTCAGTTTGCTGCCAGATCTCTGGCCCAGTGGTCTCATAATGCGCCTGTCGATTGGCTAAGTTTTCAAACTGATTCGCCCAGATCGCGTTGTCCATTTCATCCGCTAGCCGACCTGAGACCTTGACGTAGTTGTTAGGGTCTCGATAGGGAACAGCCGGAACTGTACGGACTTCTGCACCTAGGGTACGCAGCAGATCAATCTTCTCTTTTGACTGAGTTTCAGGAATCACGATAACGCACTGATATCCTTTGGCATTACAGATGTGAGTAAGCCCTATACCTGTGTTGCCAGCGGTACCTTCAACCACAGTGCCACCTGGTTTTAGCAGCCCCTTTTTTTCAGCATCCTCAATAATAAATAGAGCCGCGCGGTCTTTTACAGAACCACCAGGATTTAGAAATTCAGCCTTGCCCAGGATTTCACAGCCGGTTTCATCAGAGAAACTATTGAGCCGAATCAGCGGGGTGTTGCCAACGGCGCCAACAAAACCTTGCTTGATATCCATAGGAGCTTTTATGCCTTAAACGTCAGGTTGAGCAGTCTTTTTATCCTAATGGGGAATGGGGCATGGAGGGGGATAGAAAAGCATAAAAAGCAACGTAATGACTATGACCAAAGACTCAGGTCAATTGAAGAACCTGAGGGTGGTAGAGCATCAATTAATCCTGCCTGCGCTAGTTGCTCAGCCGAACGCTGCCAGCGAACTGGGTCGAGACACCCGATTTTTTGCCCCTCTGGTTGAACATAATTGGCAATCAGCTGCAGAGACCGGGTTTGATAGTCAACATCTTGATAGTCGGGTTCAACGTACTGCTCTACTAGAATCTGAGCCGTTTGAGTCGGGTGCTCAAGCGCCCAACGCCAACCGGTAAATGTAGAGTTTAAAAAACGGTGGATAATCTGGGATTGCTCAACCAATAGTTGTGCAGGGGCAAAAATCACCTGGCTGTAGGCATCAAACCCGTAGTCATGAAAAGTAAGCAGCATGGGCAGCTGCCCCAGACGACGAGCAACATCAAACGGTTCATCCAGGGCATAACATTGGACGGCATCGAATTCACTGTTGATTAAACGCTGATGTTTGTCGCGATAGGGAATGGTGACAATGTCTAATTGATTGCTAGAAATGTGGTTTTTATTGAGCACCAGCTCTAGTGCTTTACGACCGTCGCTGTGAACACCAATACGTTTGCCGACAAGCTGCTGTAGCTTGCTTAATCCTCTTTGTGGCAGGCTCATTAAGGATAGGGGAGAGGCTTGGAGCATCGTTGCGATCGCAACGACCTCTGCCCCTTTAGCCTGAGCTGCTAAGATCAGCGATTCTTCAGCACAGCCTAGGGTTTGGGGCTGAGACATCACCGTTTTAATCACATCCGTACCAACGGATGCTGGATTTAGAGTCACCTCCAGCCCTTGACGTCGATAGGTACCACGCGTTTTAGCTACACATAGACCGGCAAACTGTGCATTCAACCGCCAATCAAGCTGCATCGTCAGCGGCTGCAGCTTAAGCCATGGCAGAAACGCTACACCTGCTTGTAAAAAAACACGACGCGATATCATCGCTGCCTCTCTCTCAGTGACAACCCAGGAACAACCATAACAATTACTATTCTTACCGATCAGCGCCCGTTATCCCTAATAAAAAAGGATGCCCTAATGTGGCATCCTCAATATTTTTTAGTGCAACAGCTCGGCTGACAACAACTTATTTGTTGGGCTGTGGCGTCATGCGCAGATAGGGCTTAACTTCTGTAACACCCTTAGGAAACTGCTGTTTAGCATCTTCAGTAGAAATTGAAGGGACCACAACACAGTCACCACCGTCTTGCCAATTAGCAGGGGTCGCTACCTTGTGGTAATCGGTTAGCTGAAGAGAATCAATAACGCGAAGAATCTCATCAAAGTTACGCCCTGTGCTAGCAGGATAAGTAATGGTGAGACGCAGTTTTTTATTAGGGTCAATGACAAATACAGACCGCACGGTCAATGTATTACCAGTGCTGGAGTTGGGGTGAATCATCCCATACAGCTCGGACACCTTTTTATCCTCATCTGCCAGGATAGGATAGTCAACGCTAGTGTTCTGAGTTTCGTCGATATCACCAATCCACCCCTTGTGAGAATCTACGCCATCAACGCTAAGGGCGATTGTCTTCACATTGCGCTTGTCAAATTCAGCCCGATACTTAGCAACAGTACCTAGCTCGGTAGTGCAAACGGGTGTATAGTCAGCGGGATGTGAGAACAAAACGACCCAGCTATCGCCAGCCCACTCATAGAAGTTGATATCTCCAGCAGAAGATTTTTGGGTAAAATCTGGGACCTGATCCCCTAGTTGAAGAGCCATAACCGAATTTCCTGATTGTTTCCTTACAACAAAAGCGCCTGTGTCAAAACCATGTGATCAGGCTAGCTTCGCTAAGCATCTCATAAACCCCGGTATTCCGACCGGAGTTTAGATGATTCTTAATCATCGTAGCGTGAAAGGACCCAAATGGTATCAGCTGCTGCAGTTGTATATACGAAATTCTGCATATTTTTTAACCCTGCTGCGACTGGTTAGAAAGCCCTGGGTATGGAGCTGACAGGGTAACTGACACCTGGATATTGCCAGCAAAACTCAGTGGATAAATGTCAGGAATTGGTATGGGTATGACATTCAATACCTGGTGATAGTATTTCTCAGGGTTGGGGCACAGACATGATGAGATGCCCCAATACCGATTAAGCTTAGGAACTGTAGCACCAAAGGAAAAGCCATGGCAGAGACAGCAAAACGAGTCCTGTTTGTAGATGATGAGCCCGGCCTACGTGAAGCGGTTCAAGCCTATTTAGAAGACAGTGATTTTCAGGTGCGTACGGCTAGTAATGCCACTGAGGGTCTAGAGCTTTTACAACAGGAAACACCGGATGTGCTGATCTCGGACATTATGATGCCTGAGGTGGATGGCTATACGTTTCTAAAACAGGTACGCGAGGACCCCCGCTACAAGTCACTGCCGGTGATTTTTCTAACCGCCCGCGGCATGACTAGCGATCGCATCCAGGGCTATAACGCTGGCTGTGATGCCTACCTCTAAAAACCCTTTGACCCAGAAGAATTAGTTGCTATGGTTAGCAATCTGATTGAACGTCAAGCAGCACGCACACCTGAGGCAGGTGCGGTTCCCGATATTGAAGCCATGGCACGACAGATTGAGGAGATCAAAGCGTTATTAACCCAACGCGGTACGATTCCCCAAAAAACATCCCCCATTCGAATTGATCTCACCCCCCGCGAACAGGATGTCTTAAATCTGGTGGCAGAGGGTCTGATGAACAAAGAAATTGCTAGCCGACTGGGAACCACTGTACGCAATGTCGAGAAGTATGTTAGCCGTTTGTTTGGCAAAACTGGCACCAACAGCCGGACAGAGTTAGTTAGATTTGCGCTGGAGCACGGACTAGTAACGACCTAGCTCACGAACTTAGTCAAATAAATCTAGTGGAAAAGGACCGTAGGTTCCATTTACCAGATCATAGTCGGGATCGCTGGCGTGAAACGACACTAAAACACCACGATTGGGACCCACATAGTCGTCTAGATACCACGCCCCCTTGAGGGTGTTGAACTTTAAGTAGACTGCTCCAGTTCGCTCAGGCAGATCCAAGTCAATGGGTCGACAAAGGCAGGACACATAGGCTTCTGTTGCCGCCTTTCCCTCCGCTAGGGTATCTGTACAAATACCCAGGGTTTCATAATCGGCCAGATCGCTAAACCACAGCAAGGCATCAATTAGACTGCGCTTTTGTGGTTTGGCCATCTGGGGTGGGGTGACCAAACAGCTAAACTGCGCTAGCTGCTGCCGGACCTTTTTAATATTGGCGGGTGACGGTGTGAGTTTGAGCATAGCGTGTAGATAGATAAGGGCTTCGCTACGATTTTGTGGGGATGGAGGTCGCTATTAGGTGCGTTGATGGGCTCACTAAATCATGTTGATGCGCTGTAGCGCGGTGACCATTATGCCATTGAGCCTATGCCTATGACCTGCGATCTCAGCCAAGAGCCGGCACGATACAGTCTGCGCGTAAAAGACATGCCAACGGAGCAGCGGCCCCGCGAGCGTTTAATGGCCTATGGGGCGAAAAATTTAACCTCAGCTGAGCTGTTGGCAATTTTGCTAGGTACAGGAGTTAGCCGTGGCCACAAACTATCGGCAGTCAATTTGGGTCAGTGCATTCTCACCGAGCTGGCTCAAGATGACCGCTCGGCTCTAGATGCCCTGCGGACTGTAACACCTCAGGAGTTGATGACATTGCCGGGTGTGGGCACCGCTAAAGCAGCAACCATCTTGGCCGCACTGGAACTGGGCAAACGCGTTTTACAAAATCGTCCGGTGGATCGCACGCTGGTGGATGATCCCGCTGTGGCTGCAGCCGCCCTTAGCCAAGATTTAATGTGGCAAACCCAGGAGAGATTTGCGATCGCACTGCTCGACGTCAAACATCGACTGTTGGGCACCAAAATAATTTCTCTCGGCACAGCGACTGAAACATTGGCCCATCCGAGAGAGATTTTTCGTAAAGTGATCAAGCATGGTGCAACCCGTGTAATTGTCGCTCACAATCATCCCTCCGGCGTTCTTGACGCCAGTGAGGCTGACCTGGAGCTAACCCGACAGTTACTCAGAGGGGCAGACATCTTGGACATCCCACTTTTAGACCATCTTATTTTGGGTAACGGAGATTTTCTCAGCCTACGACAGACAACAGAACTCTGGAATCGGCAAGCTGAAGCCGTTTAGTCGAAAGATCCGCTACAACAAGTTTCTAAGATTACTTAAACAATATTAATTAAGCGCAATTAAGTAAATATTCATAAATAATTTTCTAAAGATGCTTTTCCATACTTTATTTCACTTTCAATGCTACGTTTGAATTGACTTGACACACGAATGCTATCGATCACGCCATTTTATTTGAGTGATCTATGGACTCTAGCCTGATTCTTTGGAATGTTGTACACTCATCAGTCTTGCTTTTCTCTATTGGCTTGACAGCCGTGTTTCTCAAGTCAGACTTCGAGATTCTCCAGCAGATCCCCAAGCTTTTCTCTTTGTGCTTATGGTTTGCCATTGCAGCTATTTACGGGTTGATCAGCAAGGTATCGTATGTAGCGGCTAGCTTATTTCTCTCTTGGGCAAATGTTGACTTTGGGGAGCATAGGGTAGCCTGTCTGATGGCATTGCCCACTGTGCTTATGGGTCTTGTCTTGATGAGAGTTTTTGCTAACCAGCGTGCCCTAAAGAGTACGCACAAAATTCGCACGAAAAATTTCACTGGGGCGAAGTGTCGCAAGCATCTTAAATTCACACGATTCAGTCTTTTTTAACGGTCCCTGAGAACGGCCTCCTCTCTACATAGCGTTGCCTTCACTTTTGCCTTCAGCACCCAGCATTTCTTCTACTTTCAATTCATTCAGAGCTATTGGGGTTAGATATCGATTATGACCATCTCTGCATCTGGCTTATCACCCAGTCTCACGTTTAATAATCTCAAAGGAGACGTCTTTGGCGGACTGACAGCTGCCATTGTGGCGCTCCCTTTGGCCCTGGCGTTTGGTGTTGCCTCTGGAGCTGGCCCTATTGCGGGTCTATACGGAGCCATCTGCGTTGGTTTTTTAGCCGCTCTATTTGGCGGTACCCCATCCCAAGTCTCTGGGCCAACAGGGCCTATGACCGTGGTGATGGCATCTACCTTTGCGGCACTTACCGCAAAACATCCCGAAGCCGGTCTTGCCATGGCATTTACGGTTGTCATGTTGGGTGGTTTATTTCAAATTTTGATGGGCGTATTGCGGTTAGGTAAGTACCTTACTCTCATGCCCTATACCGTCATCTCTGGTTTTATGTCGGGCGTAGGGGTGATCATTATTCTGATTCAAATCGGCCCGCTGTTGGGTCACAGTGGCCAGGGCGGCGTTATTGATTCAATTCTGCAATACCCAACCGTTTTTAGTCACATCAACCCTGCTGCCGCTGGCCTTGGGTTGCTGACGTTGGCCATTGTGTTTGCCGCTCCGCCAAAACTTAACCGCATCTTGCCAGCCCCCCTGATTGCTCTGGTTTTATGCACCTACATCTCCGTTAAATATTTCCCCGAAAGCGGTATGCCCCGTATTGGGGATATTCCATCAGGTTTGCCCAGTCTGCATCTGCCGTATTTTTCCTGGGCCACTATCAAAGACATGCTGGGATACAGCATCATGCTGGCAGTTTTAGGTGCCCTAGACTCATTGCTGACATCTCTGGTGGCCGACAGTATTACCCGCACTCAGCACAATTCTGACCGCGAGCTGATTGGTCAAGGCATTGGTAACTGTGTAGCAGGTCTGCTGGGCGGCTTGCCCGGTGCAGGCGCGACGATGCGGACCGTTATCAATGTACAAACCGGTGGTAGAACTAATCTTTCGGGCATGATCCACGCCATTGTGCTGGCGCTCATCGTCCTTAAAGCGGGCGCATTAACTGAGCCTATTCCCCATGCGGTCTTGGCTGGAATTTTAATCAAGGTGGGGATTGACATCATTGACTGGGGTTTCTTGAAACGTGCCCACCTTTTGTCGACAAAAGGGGCGGGGTTGATGTATTTAGTCCTGGGACTCACCGTATTTGTAGATTTAATCACAGCTGTAGCAGTCGGGGTCTTTTTGGCTAACCTGCTTACCATCCAGGATATTAGCGACATCCAGGCCCAAGACATGCGGGCAGTCACCCAAGGTGATAATGAGAGCTGGCTCACCCCTGATGAGCGATCGCTACTCACAGCAGCCAGGGGACGAATCCTCATGTTTCACCTCAGTGGACCGATGAGTTTTGGTGCGGCCAAATCTATTTCCCGACGTCTGGCAATTGTAGAAAACTATGAAATTCTAATCTTGGATCTAACAACCGTTACCAGATTAGGGGTAACCGCGATGCTAGCAATTGAGACCCTGATCAAAGATGCTCTAGATAAGCGGCGAGAGGTGTTCTTAGTGGGTGCCTATGGTCAAGTTTCAGAAGGATTGCAACGCTTAGATGTGCTACAAAAGCTGCCGCTAAGCCACCAGGTTTCCGAGCGCATCGTTGCCCTAGAGCGCTCTATGGACATCATTGGTCACTATGCACCACCGGCAAAGGTGTAGTGCCAGTTTTGAATTATGAGACCTTGGCACAGCTGGGGATAGAGGGTTTTGAACTGTAGACACACGCTTGGAAATTGGTGTAAGTCAGCGTCCTAACAAAGACTCAGTATTGTCCATTTCTGTAGTAACGACCCTACATCAGTACTAATACGTAGCTTATGAAGTGCTTAAACTTGGGGACTATAGCTAAAGAAGAAGTTGCACTGTTGGCTTAAGCTTCACCAAAAAGAAAATTTAGCCCCTAGCAAATTTTGACGAATCTCAACATTATCAGAACTTATTCCTACAGCGCATCATGTTCATGCATCTTTCTCATTCCGATCCCCGACCTTTCATGTCAGAGATGGAATTTTAGATAATTACTTGTAATGTGGATTTACATTTCTGCATAGTCAGGGTGACTTTGATTGTGATGCCTGTTAGTTAGAGATTCTGTGCTGATGTACAGCCCTAAGCAGACGTTAATTAATACGTTTATTTCCTATCTGCAATCAACCTACAAAGCTGTTTTTGGGATCGAGCATCCCGACCATATAGCTTTGTTGGGCTCTGTTGCTGAAATAACGCTGGATATTATTGCCAAAAGCGATGCACTTTATCATGACTTGGAACACACAATTTTAGTCACGTCAGTTGGCCAGGAAATTTTGCAGGCCAAGCGTGTATGTGAAGGCAAAAGCAGTGTGACAGTAGAAGATTGGCTACATCTTGTAACTGCCCTTCTGTGTCATGACATTGGGTATTGCAAAGGGGTATGTCAGCAAGATGATAGGACGCTGGGTCTCTACTCAACGGGTGTGGGGGATAAATTTGTCTTTCTACCCTTTGGGGCCACAGATGCAGCCTTGAGTCAGTATCACGTTGATCGTGGTCAGCAGTTTGTGCAAGAACAGTGGCCACACAATCCACTAGTGGATGTGGCCACTGTTCGACGAATTATTGAACGTACCCGATTTCCAGCTGCCGACGAGTATCCCGTTTCTGATATCCGAGGTTTGGCAGATCTAGGACGCTCAGCTGATTTAATTGGGCAGTTTAGCGATCGCAACTACCTGCAAAAGCTACCAGCCCTGTTTTATGAGTTTGAGCAAAACGGGGCCAACCATGTCCTGGGCTATCGTCAAGTCAAGGATATGCGTTTGGGTGTAGCAAAATTTTACTGGACCTGTGTGAGTCGATATGTCGAGGATGCGATCGCGTATCTCAACCACACGTCTAGTGGCCAGCAAATAGTCATGGAACTCCATGCCAATATCTCTGCTGACAAATCAAAGCAATGCGCGTAGCCTAATTAAGTTTGGCATTGCTGATTCTCGGTATGATTTTATGTGCAAAGTACTAGCATAAGCCACATCTAGCAGATCGGGTCATCCTATAAATCAGCAACGATTTGAGTTTTAGTGATCGTATCTATCAACACCCGTATCCATATCGGCGGAAAGCACCTAAACTAGGTGCTGTTCTTACCTGCGAGACTAATGGCACCGAGTAAACCTACAGCCGCCGCCACTGCCCCAGCCAAAGAAACCACCTCCACCAAGCCGGCCCCAGCCACCGCTTCATCTGTAGACACTGACAATCTAGACACTATCTTCAGCGCTCTTAAAACGTTAATGACGACAGTGGACAAACTACAGAAATCACGCCAGGAAGTGGGAGACATCAAACCGTTAATTGTTCGCATGCTTGATGGAGAACTGTTGTCAGGTGATGAGCTTGAACAGCTAAAAACAGGCGTGAGCGGTCTTTCTAAGCTAGTACGAATTTACAGCGATTACCAAACCGCCCTTGAGAAAGCGCAACCTGCTAGAGAAATATTAGACACGGTCCTTAAGTAACTGTCTCACTCTCTAAAAAGCCACATCTTTTAAAACCGCCATCTCAATAAGACTGTTGGTGCGGTTAACCCATTGAGGAGCAAAATCTTCTGTTAACAGAAGATTTTGTTCCTCAATGGGTTAGAGGTAATTCACCATGTGATTGGCATTGGAATAACTCGACTGTCAGCAGACCTATGCAATTCTTAAAGTTTTGTAACACAATAGGAATTGATACGTGACGCTCACCAACACCATGACAGCCACCTACCCCAAAACTGCCCTCCAAGAATCTGCACCACTGGCTGCTGGTGGTCCTGCCCCACAACGCTTTGATTGGTTTGAAGCCTGGTATCCCGTTCACTATGTGGAAGATTTGGACCAACCCAAGCCGACTCGATTTACACTGCTGGAGCAGGACTTAGTTATTTGGTGGGAGCCGCAAGCAGAGACCTGGCGGGTTTTTGCAGACCAGTGCCCCCATCGTTTAGCGCCCCTATCAGAAGGACGGATCAACGAAGCTGGGCAGCTTGAATGTCCGTACCATGGTTGGGCATTTTCAGGCAGCGGTACGTGCGAGCACATTCCTCAGCAAGCATCTGAGGGTCAAGCACACCTATCAAACCGGGCTTGTGTGGCATCTATGCCAACGGCAGTCCATCAGGGGCTACTGTTTGTGTATCCAGGCAAGCGGGAGAACGCGCCCCAGGTAGAAATCCCCATCATTGACGCCGTAGAGCAGGAACCAGACGGTTGGGTGATGCTCAATACGTTTCGCGACTTGCCTTATGATGCGCTGACGCTGTTAGAAAATGTCTTAGATGCCAGCCATATTCCATACACACACCACAAAACGGTTGGCAGTCGAGAAAATGCAGCTCCCATGGAAATGGATATCGTCGCTGCAGGGAAACAAGGCTTTCAGGGTATTTGGCCAGAAGGACCACGCAAAGGAAAATTAGGCACTCAGCACACAACCTTTGTCGCGCCTTCGCTGATGTATCATGATCTGACATCAAAACAATTTGGCAGAACGCTAACGGTTGTTTATGCCACCCCCATTCGCAAAGGTGAATGTCGGTTGTTTGCAAGATTTCCTTTTAAGTTCTCTTCCAAGTTGCCTGGCTTTTTTATTAAACTCACGCCGCGCTGGTACAGCCATGTTGGCAACAATCGTGTGTTAGAAGATGACCAAATCTTTTTACATCTTCAAGAGCGACTCTTGGCAAAGGCAGATCATCGCCCTTATGCACAGGCCTGTTATTTGCCCACTCAGGCAGATCGCTACGTAGTGGCCTTTCGCAAGTGGATCAACGATTTTGAGGCCGACCCGTTTTTAGGGCAGGCTTTACCCTCTGAGCAGTCGATAGATGCGCTAATGGATCGCTACCATTCGCATACCAAGCACTGTGGTAGCTGTCGCCCTGCTCTCAAACGCATCCAACAGATTCGTAAAGCAGCCATACTAGTCAGTGGCGGGGCATGGTCGCTGCTGCCGTTGGTAATCGCAGTTTCTAAAACGCTCACCTGGCCAACAGCCGCATTTTTAGGAGGTGTTCCTTTGGCTTGTATGACTCTATGGCTGTGGTTAGGTAACTTAGAGCAAAAGTTTTACATAGGTAATGCAACACCTCCACGTAATTTGCCTGGTAAAAACAAAAAGTAGCGGTGACGCAACAATTAAAACTTTGCATGCATTTGCTGGCTCACAGGCCCAGTTTCCATGTCGCCTATGGGGTTTAAACACCTGCCAGATTAAATTTGCAAATCTCTGTCTTTAGGCATATTTGACCTAAATTTTTTAACTCACGTATTCCTGATATCGTGTAGATAGCTGAGTCTTTTGGGTGCAGCATGGTCCCTATTCGTGACGAGAATCCGGTTCAGATTACGCCTTACGTAACTTACGGGCTCATTGTCCTTAATGTTCTGGTCTTTCTCTATGAGCTAATGCTGGCGTCGCCCATGGAGCTAACAGCCTTTTTTCGCACATGGGCCGTGGTGCCAGAGCAGCTCACGGAGAGTTTTCTGGGTGGGCAGATAACATCTTTTACCATCCACGAGTGGTTTACCCTCATCTCTAGCCAGTTTATTCACGCTGGTTTTCTGCATTTGGCAGGTAATATGCTGTACCTATGGATTTTTGGCAATAATGTTGAAGAACAGCTCGGGCGTGTTCGTTTTCTGTTGCTATATCTAACCTGTGGTGCTTTAGCAGCCTTGGCCCAATGGTACTTTGGGATGTTTTCAGAGGTGCCATCTTTAGGAGCAAGCGGTGCGATCGCAGGTGTGATGGGGGCCTATATCTTTAAGTTTCCCAATGTACGTATCCTCACCATTGTGCCTTTAGGCTTCCTGTTCCTGCCAGTTAGAATTCCTGCCCTGTTCTATTTAGGTATTTGGTTTTTGCAACAGGCAGCCTATGGTGTTGCCAGCCTTAATGCCCCAGCCAATGTCGGCATGGCAGATGGCGGTATCGCTTACTGGGCACATGCAGGAGGATTCGTCTTTGGAGCTATCCTAGGACCAGCACTAGGACTGCTAAATGACTCTAGCGAGATTCAGTCACTCTAACGCTACGGTGACTCTTTTCAAAAAAAGACCTAACAGAAGTTTTTAGCAGCAAGCCCCAAAGACTGTTGTTAATAGCAACAACTGTCTCTATGCCAGAAGAATCCTTGTAGAAAGTGTTTTTAAGATCGATAACCGCTAGAAATCTGAAACACTACCACTACAGCGATTGAGTCAATCACTGTACGCTCATGAATAAATCGTATGCAGCGTTGCCTCGGGTCCCAGCAACAACAACCTTGTATTCGCCAGTATGGGGCAAAGGAATTGTTTCATCCACCGCACTAAAGGCAAGAATATAGCCGCTAGGTGAAATCACATCAAAAGTGGCACTGTCTTCTGATGCCTGAATCGTCAGACTCATTTGTTGGCCACCAGTGGCGTCCAATATGTAAACGTTACGGTCACCTCGCACAACACTATTGCTCATAGTGGTGTAGCGTCGATCAGACTCAAATTCAACCTGTTGGGTAGTGATATTATTAGCACCGTCAAGCAAATCCTTAGCTTCTAGACCGTTATGATCTTGAAAAGCAGCATCAACAGCTTCGCAGTCAGTTAGGTTAAGAATACTGTTATTTGTTTGGAGAGTATCGTTGGTGAGTGTCCAAGTGGTACGTGTTGTTTCAACATCAGCCTCAATCCAGGTAGTCAAATCGATCACAGCTTGTTCCTTGGCTAAAACACCTGAAAAGGACTGGACATAACTGGTTGAGTAGGTGGCATCTTCATTTTGCACCGATGAGCGGGCATCCCCAGTTACTTGATTTTCGTTATCTAGGGTTAGGCGCAGATAGGTAGCTAGCAAACCGTTGTTGAGCAAGTAGCAATATTGACCAGGAACAGAGGCAAAGGAATTATCGTGACTGACGTCTTGACTAACGTCAGGAGCAGTTGCAGTAGCTGACTCAATCACATCTGACGTGACCGTTTGCTGAGGGCTACAGCTACTAAGTAGGGTGATAGCCACCGTCACTAGTAAACCAGGCGAAGTAACGCGCATCATGATGGACAAGCCTATAAACAACAAAGTGCAGCCAGTTATAACTATGAATTTGGGCTTTAGGCAGATGCGATCGCTAGGTTGCACACGTCAGCGCTAACATCGCTTTAGTGATGTAGCTTAGCTGATCAGGTTCAATGATGTAAGGAGGCATAGTATACAGCAGTCTACCAAAGGGTCGCAGCCATACTCCGTGATCTACGACCCGAGTCTGCATGATATTCATCTCTACAGGCTGGTGCAGCTCGATCACTCCAATGGCTCCCAAAACCCGCACATCCTTTACATGGGGGGAATCGTAGCATGGGGCTAACTCGGTTTTAAGCTGGGTCTCAATGGCCTGAATTTTGCTCTGCCAATCGTAGCTTTCCAAAATAGCAATGCTTGCTAACGACACAGCACAGGCCAGTGGATTGGCCATAAATGTAGGTCCGTGCATAAAGACACCCGCTTCTCCTTGCGAGAATACCTGACTAATGTGTGGCGTCGTCAGAGTTGCAGCCAGGGACATAAACCCACCTGACAGGGCTTTACCAATACAGAGAATATCAGGAGCAATACCTGCATGTTCACAGGCAAACAGCCGGCCAGTACGACCAAAACCTGTGGCTATTTCATCCAAAATTAGCAGCACTCCATATTGCTCGCAGAGTTCTTTGGCACGTCGCACGTAGTCGGGGCTATAGAACCGCATTCCACCGGCACCTTGCACCACTGGCTCAAAGATAGCCGCCGCAATTTGATCGTGGTTTTTAGCTAGCAGCTGTACAAAACTTTCAATATCACGCTCATCCCCCACACCCCAAAATGGGATCTGGGGCACATCAGCAAAATATTGTTGCCGCAGTACCTGATTAAAGAGATGATGCATGCCATTTACGGGGTCACACACTGACATGGCATCAAAGGTATCACCATGGTAGCCACCACGCACAGTCAAAAATCGATGTTTCTGAGGCTGCCCCAGGTTGTACCAATATTGGATGGCCATCTTCATAGCCACTTCCACCGATACTGACCCAGAATCACAAAAAAAGACCTGTTGCAGAGGCTCTGGCGTTAGCTCCACTAGTCGCTGTGCTAGCTGTACTGCAGGCTGATGGGTAAGACCGCCAAACATCATATGGGACATACAATCAATCTGATCACGGGCGGCCTGATTTAGCCGTGGGTGGCTATAGCCATGAATACAGGTCCACCAGGAAGACATCCCATCCACCAGAGTGCGTCCGTCTTCCAGCTCAATGTAAACCCCCTGCGCTGACTTCACCGGAAAAATCGGCAGAGAATTGGGCATGGCGGCATAGGGATGCCACACATGCTGGCGATCAATTGCCAGTAGCTGATCGGTGGATAAGGGGTGCATGATCTTAGAGTGTGGGTTAATGAGCTAGCAATTGCCCCACCCCGGAGCCTCTCTGTAAAAGGGCAAAAGGGTATTAGTTGATGTCTGAGATGTCGTCATACCCACTAAAAATTCTTGCCGTGGGGCAGACAGAAGTGGTATGCCCTCTTAAGGAAAAGTGACTAAAAGACGGGGTGGGTTATCGATGATGCCATTGGCAATCAACTTACTATTGAACAGTGACCGTAATTTTTTTAGAAATGACGGGCTTATCGTGGGGAATATGACTATAGTTACCCAACACTAGCTGTAGCGTATGGTCACCGGGTGCCAACGTTAGCTGGGTTTCAGTTTGACCTGCACCATAGTGCAAAAGATGTTCAGACGCTTGCAGTGGGTCAGTCAGTAAAGGTAACTCATCCACATCAACCAGCAAATGATGATGGCCCGTATTGGGACGATCAACCCCAGCAGGTGCAATCCCCATATCTGAGAGGCCAAACTGGATCTTAAATGGAGCAGTCACTGTGTCCCCGTCAGCGGGGGAAATAATATAGGCTTCGGCAGACTCAGCAGAAGGAGATAACGTTGCGGCATAAACAGAAGGTACACATAGGTTGAATAAAACGGTCAGGCAGAATGCTGCCAGTACAAGGCTGCGCTGAATAAATGTCACCATCGATAACACGCGTCGAAACGAACATTATCTATGGTAAGCCGTTGCGTTACTACCGAGGTCATATCCCCAACTGTCACACTAAAGTCGAACCGTTTTTCAATACTTTCAGACACAAATCAATAGTCCACCCCTAAAAAGTGTCCTTCTTTTTAGCGCATCTCCAAGTACGGAAAGATACAACAGAACCATGCAAGCGAGGTTCAGTAATCTCTAGTTCCAAACACCACTGGAAAACTAACCCCGTCTGCCATAAAACGTTTCGAGGAATCTAACCATCATGTTTAATCGTATTCTTTGCACGCTGGGGCTAACGGCTGCTGTTCTTGCTGCTGCTCCCCTAACCGCATCGGCTCAAGAAGCTCCTGACTATAACTATGTTGGCATTGGTGGGGGCGACGAAGGGTTTGTTGTTAACGGTAAACTCTCTCTCTCTGAAAATATATCTGTTCGCCCTGCCGTCAGCACTGACTTTGCCTTTGATGATGGTGAAGATGTGGCTTATGTATTGCCTATCACCTACGACTTCAACTCTGTTGATCCCCAAGGCCGTCTCCATCCCTTCTTGGGTGCTGGCATCAATGGCGAACTAGGTGACGATAGCACCATTGAAGCAGCCGTAACAGGCGGTGCCGACTATCGCGTCAACGAGCAGTGGTTGGTCAATGGTTCTGTTGTGTGGTCCCCGTTTCAAGACGGTAGCGATGATGTAGACTTCATGGCTGGTGTCGGCTACAGCTTCTAACGAAAACTCTGCGTTGTTATCAAAGCTCTCCTAGATTGGCCCCGCTAATAGCGGGGCTTTTTTAACAGCGCCTCCACACTATTGACGGCAGCTTAAGGCATAGTTGCATCCGCAATCTCAGAACTGTTGGGAATCTCAGCAGTATTAAAAAATTCCACAAATGCCTCGTTTAGAGCAACATATCCTTGATTATTGAGATGCAGCTCATCCTTGCGAAAGTCTTCGGGAATTTGCCCCTGGGAATCGGCAATGGCTGAGAATCCATCAAAGACCAGCACCTGCTCGTCAGCGAGTGAGGTAATGTAACCATTAACCTCATAAATTGCTTGAGCGATATCATCTGACCACACGGGCTGACGCACAAGGGGAACTTCGCCGACTGGAAGGATAGTGGTAACAATAACGGTTGCACCTAGAGCTTTTGCATCTTCAACCATCTGGCGAATGTTAGCTCGGCAGAGATCAACAATGGTATTGCGCTCATTCGGCATCAGTGGAATCGCCTTTAAGTCGTTAACACCCACTTGAATAACAACAACATCGGGTTCTAGCTGGCTTAGATGAAAGTCAAACCGTTGGGTAGTTTGAGCCGATGTCTGACCACCTACACCACGATTGATAAATTCATAGCCTTCAACGTTAGGAGCAGGCCAGTCTGCGGCTCTAGAATCACCAAACAGGACAACCCGTTGATTATCTCCTTTATCGTTGAGCTTTGGATCTGGATTATAGTAGCTGAGCCCTAGTGGATCTAAACGTACTTGATTAAGTTCAACGTAATATTGTTTGAGCTGTCCGTAAAGGAAAAAATTAAGCGCCACTGAAGCACCGATGACAGGTATCCCCAAATACATGAGTAGAGAGCTAACCTTGACCAATTTCATAGGGCCGTTTGAGGTATAAATTTGAAATAAAAGAGCAGTGCAATAAACTCTGCAGACTAAGGTTCCAATATAATTTGTTCCAAGTTCTGGGAAGCAAAGTTGTCGCCAATTGTCTGCATCAGTTGTTGTTAGATGTTTTCTCTCTCCTGTAAAGGTTTGAGATTTTTTTGTGAGGACAGGGTATGGTAATCAAATTATTGGACACTGCATCAAATACGAATAGCTAGTACTGTTACCGTAATTAATGTTTAACGTGTTAGTAGTTAGGATTACTATGTGGGTAGCAATGCTCCGCATATGCGCCTAGTTGGTACTGCCCTACAAGTCTGTAATTAACCTGATGTCCGCATCTTAAGGGTCAGTTCACTATTCACAGAGCACCCATGCTATCCGTACTTTTCACTTCAATATTGTACTAGTCTTATTTATCTATGGTTGTCATTTCATCCGTAGACAAGGCATAACCATATAGGTCTACTAATTCATTTAACTGTTTGTTTTATGGCTGTTGAGACTGCGTTATTTTTTCCACCCAAGCCACAACCATTACTCATTCGCTTAGTACAGAGCGTTTCCTATTGGGTACTGCAGCGTTTGTATCAATGTGATCTGGTGGTCGCTGACGACGATGTTGCTAAACTGCGAGCCCTTGACGAAGCGCGGGTGGTGTATGTATGCAATCATGCCACCTTAGAAGATGGCATGGCGCTGTTTAGTTTAGCTGCGCGAGTAGGTCAGCTCTGGCACTACATTGTGGCGCGAGAATCGTTTAAGGGCGTGCAGGGAAAATTTTTACAGTGGATGGGGTGCTATTCTATCCGTCGTGGACTGGGAGATCGAGCCAGTATCGCCCAAACGCTGAGTCTATTAAAGCATCATCAGTCTCGGGTAGTTATTTTTCCAGAGGGTGGGTGTTCATATCAAACCGATACGGTGATGCCATTTCGCTCGGGTGACATTCAAATGCCGCTACAGGTGATGGCACAGCTTGCTAAAAAGGAGCCTAATTCAGACTTATATATCGTGCCGATATCCCTCAAGTATCGATACACTCAACCGATGACGGCGGTCATAGAGCAAACTCTACAGGGTCTCGAACAAAAACTGGATATCGTTCCAGTAGAGTCTCAGGATTTCTATCAACGGCTGCTTGCGATCGCATCTATAGTCATCGCCCGCATAGAAACTGAGTTTGGGTTAGTCAGCACTCCTGAGCAAGACTGGAATCAGCGGATCAATCAGCTACGCAATCATGTCATTACTCAGTGTGAGCAGCAGCTTGACCTGCAGTCCAATGGTGCGCCTATTCGGGAACGAGTTTACAAAATTCAGGCCCTCTTAGAAGCCGAAGAACCTAAAACCGTGGCCGAGGATGATGCCCTGTATTGGCAAACCGTAAGACTGCTCAATTTTGATGCCATTTACGATGGCTATGTAGCCGCAAACCCCACTCCAGAGAGGTTTTTAGATACACTTATGCGGCTAGAGCGGGAGGTCTATCAAGTTGAACATATTCAACCCAAAGCCCACCGTCAGGCAATCTTTCGAATCGGTAACCCAGTCAATCTCAAACACTACGTAGAAGATTTTCGAAAGGATAAAGCAGACACAGTGACTCGATTAACCGAACAGCTACATACAGCAGTTCAGGAAAATTTAGCGGAATAATTTTGTATCAAGATTAACGAAAATGTTTGGGGAATCCTACGGGCCTCCCACCTAACTATCATCATTGTATGTTTTCCAGTCTGCCGCCGCAGATATCTCCTGGAGCAAACTGCTGAATGCATTTAGCCGTTGGCGTCGCACATAGCTGCTGTCATCTAACGCTTTCAGCGATCACCACTACTGTGAATCATGGGCGTAAAGCTAGAAACGATCAAGGCCCATGGCCACGGCAATTTATATTTGACCAGCAAGTCAGAGACCGCTACGGATTTAGAATCTGGATCAATTTACTACAATCAAAAAGTGTCAGCTCTCTACCTGTGGAACTCTTTAAGGATATGTGCAGCAACTTAATAAACAACTAAAAAAACAACTAAAAAACATCTAGATTATTTGTTTTTTGTGACCAAAACTACAAAGCTAATAGCATTGTTTTCTATATTCAGTTGCGAAAGAGACACTTTTCATTTTGAGAGTATCAAAAATCACATAGCATCTGTTTCGCTAAGCTCTAAAAAGGCTCTACCAGACAGCTGCTTAATGACTAGCATTATTAGACAAGACTGTTATCATAGTGAGAGAAATAAGTACGGCATCACAGATCCGGTAGTGAGATTGTCATATTCATAATCATTGATGCAGATTATCTTGCTAACAGATCAATTAGGGTGGCAATTTACTAGTAATTACGGATTTTAATACGACGATATAAAAAGGCCCGATAAATTCTTCCGCAAATTCCGTATTCATTGCTTCATGATGTGCGGAAGACCCTATATGACCAGGGTAATCTTAATATCAGGTAGTCTTGTCAGTCAGGTTTTCTATGGAAGGAGCGCAGCCATCGCTTCAAAACCAGCAGCGCGTCCTTGCCGCCATTGTGGTGACAGACGCTGTTGGTTTTAGTGCACAGATGTCCGCTGATGAAGAACGGGCATTGGCGATTATCAATCGGGACCTCAAACAAATTGCCGGGCTCTGCAATGTGTTTAAGGGGCAAGTCCTTAAGTCAACTGGCGATGGCCTGTTGATGTGCTTTTTTAGTGCGGCTCAGGCCGTTGCTTGCGCACTTAATATTCAGAAAAAGCTACGCGGCGAGAGCAAGCGAGACAGTTTTGACCATCGCATTGGCATTCATTTAGGCGATGTGTACATCTACAACTCAGATGTAATGGGGAATGGTGTCAATATTGCCGCCAGACTAGAAAGCTTTGCTGCTCCCGGTGAAATCTGCGTATCTCAGGTAGTCTATGACGTAGTTAAAAGTCGTCTAGATCTAAATGCCACGTTTCTAGGCCCCTTAAATCTCAAAAATATTCAGGAATCAGTACCGGCATATCAGCTAAGACCGTCGATTGAACATGAAACCTATGACGAAGAGCTAACACGGCCCTTTTTTGCAGAAAGCTATGAAGGGTACACCTTTGATAACCCACTTGAGCAGGCTCTGCAGACCCTTGGGGATCACGACGATCACCTGCGGATCAAAAAGCTAGTCTTTGGCACCTGCCAAAATCTATGGGAAAACGACACGACTGTCCTCAAGCAGTTCTTATTACAGCCTCTGATTGAGTCCCTTATACAGCGCAATCCCACAGTGGAGCATTGCCGCGCCAGTCTGTACCGCATTGTCGCTACCTTAAATCACAAAGAAATTTACTCTGATGTGGCTGAGGTAATTTTGCAAGCGGTCACCCCCATATATATAGAGCGTGCAGCTAGTCTACTACCAACCGAAAAAGAAGAGGCCAAGCCAGAGACACCCAAAATTGCCGACGACACCAAAGACCAGTATCAACGGGTTGCGGATGAGTTAGAGCAAGATGCTCAGATCATTCGCATTAAAAAAGTGCTGTACTGTCTTTGCCACAAAGTCTGGGAGACAGATGTCCAAAAGATTGAACAGGCCGACACAGCCATTTTGGTACAGCAGCTTTACCAGCTTACCCCCACACCTAATGACCTTAAGTATCATCTGCGTCACTTACTGAACCACCTAAATCGAAAAGCGAAATACACAAAAATTGTCAACGCTATTTTTAAGGCATTTCATCCCTTATACAGTACCCAGACTGAGCTGATCCCAATGTCAACACCGGGGCTGTCAAACGTTAACGATACTGACAGTCCAGAGACATGTTTTGGGGATCTGCCCGTCGGTATTCATCCTGACAACACCGTTGCCTTCTCAGCTAAATCTTTAGAAGGACAATCTCTAGATAGTATTTCCCAAGTCAAAGATCGAGCAGATTTATTTGAACTTAGACTTGACATCATTAAGTACTGCAACCCACTTCGGGCCAAAATTTTATTGCACTCTACTCTTTACAGTCCCTTTACCGGAAGTTCACAAGAGTGGTCACTGCTGCGCAGTAAAACATTAGAAGATTTTCTACGAGAAGTCTTTAATTACTGCGCATCCTTCCAAGATTTAGAAAGTAAGCTCTCTATTATTGTTCACTGCTTAGATGACACTGACGAAAATGAGCCTGTCGTCACGGCCATTCTGAATGCAATCAAACCTTACTACGTTGAACCCAGCCAAGAGAAGACAAAAACTATAAACGAAGCTAGAGAAACTGTGCCTGTTGTCACGTCTATGAGACCTGCATCCTATGGATAATCTTGAACTCTTAGCACTTTACAACAGTGGTCAAAAAGACTTTAGTGGTCTGTGTTTAGCAGGCTTAGAACTACCCAAGTCAGATCTAATTGGCGCCAACTTCTCTAAGGCCGATCTAGAGCGCACAGACCTGATGTTCTCTTATTTGAGCCGGGTCAATTTACAACAGGCAAACCTGAGCCATTCCAATCTCAGTGGTGTTAATCTCAATCAGGCAAATCTGATTTATACCAATTTAAGCGATGCGAACCTCCATGGAGCTAGCTTACAGGGAGCCGACCTGCGAGGAGCCGATCTGACACTGGCTGATTTATTTGATGTCAATCTAGCCGATGCTGATTTGCGTAATGCTGATCTGAGCGGCGCTAACCTAACTGGAGCCTGTTTGCGAGGAGCTAACCTACGGCAGGAGCTACGCAGTGAGCAGACTATTTTGCGCGGTGCCCATCTGCGTCAGGTTGATTTACGGGGGGCTAACCTCAAGGGCGCTGATTTAGCCAGCGTAGACCTCAGCGGCGCTAACTTAAGTGAGGCATTTCTTAAAGATGCGGACCTCCGCAATGCCAATCTTAACGGAGCCAATCTCAAGGGTGCTTCATTGGCGGATGCTCAATTAGAAGGGGCTAACCTCCGCTATGCTAATTTGACACGCACCCGTGCTCAACGTGCGAATCTGGCTGGCTGTGACTTTACAGGCGCGGACCTAAAGGGGGTTAACTTTACCGATACTAAGCTTTGTGGTGCCCAGTTATTTCACATTGTGATGACTGATGCGCGGCTGCTGCGGTCTGATCTGAGTCGTGCTAACCTCAGCGGTGCCAACCTGACCCAGGCAGACCTGACCAATGCTTATCTAGGACGCACTAATCTAGGCGAAGCTAACTTAACAGGAGCTATTTTGTTTTAGGCAGAACTTAGCAGCGCTAACCTGGCGGGTGCTAAATTAGATGGTACTACTATGCCTGATGGGAAAGTTCACGAGTAGCTATACGCTGAGCACAATGAGACAAGGGGTGTCTGAGTAAGCATCAAGAGTCAACCACTAGCAAGCAAGCGGCTCCAGCAGTGATATCGCTACTTGCGCTGACTGACTCGATAGCCAAGAGCACCAGTCAGTACGAGAGATAGCAAGACCCCAGGCTCAGGAACGCTAGCAGGTTCCCCATCATTTCTGTCATCGTAACGCTCGTTGAGAGTGGTCAACGCAAAATCACTCACAATCTGATAAGCCGCTGTAGTGGGGTGTACATCATCCCAGAATAGAAACTCGTCTGGATTATTACAGATGTCATCAAACTGAAAGCCCGGCCGAAAGTTTGTTAGACAAGACTCAGTCACATTAGTCAGGCCAAACACCTCTGGGGTGGCTAATATGTCGGCAAATAAGCTACCGATATCAAGGGTGGTAACATTTATCTCGGGATTGTTTTGACTCAAGCCTGCCAGTTTAGATGACAGCAGTTCATTATGGGCAGACGATAGCTGATTAAGTACTGAAGAAATATCTTGTTGAGTTTGAGCATCTAAAAAATCGGCAAAGGGAGCTTCCCCAATAGCGGGTAAGTTAGCGACTAAAAACTCTCTAGCCCCAAGAGCGCTCAGTTCCGTAAGACCACCGACAATATTGTCGGTAACAATATCGGGCAGCTGCGCTAGTGAAGAAGCCTCCAGAGGGTCAGGGCCAGCAAACGCCGCGTTATAATCATTAGAACCTACCCAAACCACATACAGTGCATTAGGATCAGCTGGAACAGTTGAGGAGAGCGTTGCAAATGTTTCGATCTGTTCCTGATATCCAGGAAACAAGTCGGCTAAAAAAGGAATATCATCATCCAGAATATGGGTGTCTGAAGATAGCGACCCAGCAAAGGCAAAGTTAACACCTTGAGTTGGCAACGGGTCAGTAGGATCGAGTAGCAGATCTGTCGCTAAGGTAGATGATAGCTCTAGAGATTGAGCCAAATTATCAACCCAAATTGGCCCATTTGAACTGCGCTGAGCATAGGGTGGAGTTGGGGGCAAACCGGGCAGCCCAAAAGGCGAGAGTAGAGAATCCGTGAGATTAAAGAGGTTCCCTGAGTCTACCAGGCTATCCCCAAAGACATTTAACCCTGTATATGAGGCAGCTCTGGCTCTAAGAGGTATCAGACAAGACGAAATCGCAATACCTACAGCTAAAACCTGTTTATTCATGTCTGTTTACTATACTAAACACAGCTTTGAAAAACGCCCATCCACTTGAAAGGGCCTTATAAAGAAACATCTCTCAAGCTGATATCATTTTTTTTACACGTCCCCTTTAGTTATAGCGATCAATATTACTTGCTCAAAACGATTCAGGACTTCTTTAATGAAAATCTGATGAATCTTATGTAATAGTTTTATAAAGCTACCGTAGTGTCTCGGATGCCTATCGTAGCTAAGATATAACAACCCCTACATACTGGCTATCTCCTGTGCTAGATATTACCATATCTCTCTACGAGAAAACCGTCCTTGTTTAAACACCCAGTGTCTTACCCCCTGAAGCATCGAAAACCAGGTTTCTTCCCCCTCTCCCTCGCAAAAACATTCACTGCCACAATAGGTATGGCGTAACATACAACGAATATGACGGGTTTAGAACTGCTGGCGGAACCAGTCGCGGAGGGCATTGCCAGCTTTGCAGTAAATCTCTTACCTAGAGTCGGAAGTCAGGCTATTTCTGAGGTACAGAATCTATTTTT
>JBHJIV010000218.1:0-30101 GCA_050043105.1 Leptolyngbyaceae cyanobacterium
TGATCACCTCTTGTAACTGATGGCGCTCATCGGGGGTTAGGCGGACAATGTACTTTTTCTGCATAGGGCTCCAACACACTGTGTCGAGCTTACCGCAACACTCTCAGTAACCCTAATTTTTAGTCTTGACGCTGCACTAGAGGGAAACAGGCTGTAAAGCCTAATTGTTAACATTGGTATACTCTCTGCTAGTAAAATTTAGATATCCTGTGCTTACTATTCCTTCAGTGCTTCTAAAAATACTACCCGATTTTTCCAGATTTTCTCCTTCTCAGCTTCCCATAAATAAATAAGAGATTTAATTAACAAGCCAAAATTATTCGGTGGGATTGTTTTTTGATCAACAAAAATCACACCCCTGTGCCCTTGTTCAGCCAACTCAGCAAGTAGCATCGGAATCGTTTTCAAATCATAGGTAACCAGCGTCAAGCTGTACTGACTCGCTAAGTTAAGCAGTAAATTATCAGCTATCTGCAGATAACGACCTTGCTCCCAGGTTTGTAAGACATATACTGTCATGTCAGGACATTTCAGATGGAGTTGCTCAGCAACCTTAGGAGAAATATGCTCATCTAGCAGAAAAGAAAGCATGAGTTATTCTTCTGTTGTCGGCACTGAAACAACCTCTAGATTTGGCAGTAATCTGTTTACGTTTAATGCCGACATTGCTTGCGAATCCTGAATCGCAAATTCAATTTCTTCAGGATAGGCTTCTGCATAGTTAAATGCAGCCTTAACCCATTCTGCCGGACGCTCAAAGTGACTTGCTACCTTTGAGATATCCATTTCATAGGTCCTTGCGATTTCAATCACTTCCCAGACGGCCAATGAAGACCCTTTCATAAAGGACTGACGACCCAATGTAGAGTTACGAAATTCAATAAATGCAAATTCAATCTCGCGCAAGGACTCTTCCACTAGAGTGGCCACTGTCTCACTGGGTGTCTTATCTAGAACTCGTGCTATGCGGCTCAGCCGGTCATAGGTATCATCCTGAAGGCGGGTACTAACAACTTTAGACATGGGCTAACCGCGAATTCTGATCTGACAGCTTAAGCCTAGCAAAAAGACACTATGAATTACAACAGTTACAATGTAACTAATATTTGCAATATTCATCACGTTAGACGTTGAGTCACATTGGCCACCTGAGTCTAAACTCCAGAACCACCATAGATTGTGTAGGTCTTATCTTTGAAACAGTAGAGCTTGAGACGGCAGAGCCCTTGTTCTTTGCACGAGTGCTCTACCGTAGTTTTCCCTTCCCAATAGCTTTTGATTTGATGGAGCAAAAAGATTCCGTCAATACATTGACAGCAATATTGATGCAACTAATTCAAATCCTTGATATTGGTATATCGCTTACTAAACAGCTTCTGCAGAATACCGAGGCACGTGGAACAACCAGCAACCTATTGGAGTTATATCCACTTTGAATGATGAATATGTCAATGGGTGTAAAATGGGTGTAATTAAAAATATTGAGCCCGAAACCTTTTTAGATTAAGATTTTTTGTTCGATTCGTAATCGAGCGGTCGCGGGTTCAAATCCCGCCGTTGGCTTTCAAGCACTGCAAGCGATACAGTATTTTGACAGGGGTTTCAACGCTCGTTGTCTGAAAATAGGTTGGCCTTTTTTGGGCACTTTTAGCCCCTAAATTGAGATAAAGATTGAGATACGGCACATGCCAATACAGTTCAGGTTTGGGCTAGCTTCTGGTCATCAAGATTTCTTTTCGAGTAACTGTTTGTCATCAATGGTGTGGTGTCATACTGTCCAATCCGCTACTCATCGAGTATGAGGGAAATGATCCACTGGGTAAACCAACTCAGTACAATTCTCAGCTGATGTTATGAAAGCGCTACATAGAGTAAGAAACAACTCTAATTAAGCTAGCAACACATCAGAAGTTTTTGATTGAGAAATGTTGAATCTCTTAACATCTGCTGGCTTTTTATATAAATACGAACAATAGTAAGGTCTGTAGCTTCATGCTGCGCTTTATCAGGGTACTGTTTGGGGCAACTAGGTTGTGGCTAAGAGAAAAATTCTGATCCTGGCTGCGAATCCAAAGAATACTAGTCTTCGCCGATTGGATAGAGAGGTCAGAGATATCGAAGCGGGGATGAAACGCTCAAGGCTTCGTGAAGAATTTGAGATTGTTACTCAATTAGCTCTGCGGACGGGCGATATTCAGCGGGCTTTATTGGACGAGCAGCCTGCGATTGTGCATTTTGCTGGTCAAGGTGCTGGAGCTAATGGGCTAATTGTCGAGGATAAGGATGGGAAGGCAAAGCTGGTAAGCACCCAGGCACTGGCCAGGCTTTTTAAATTTTTTAAGGATGAGGTTGAATGTGTTGTGCTGAATGCCTGCTATTCCGAGGAGCAAGCTGAGGCAATTCGAGAGCACATTGGCTATGTGGTTGGTGTAGATGATGAAATCACAAATCGTCAGGCAATTCAGTTTGCGACTGGTTTTTATGATGCGCTAGGTGCTGGCAGATCCTATGAAGATGCCTCCGAGATGGGGCGAATTGCGGTAGAACTTGCAGAGCCGTTACTCTCAGAGAAAAAGCGTCGGCTTCGACTGGCAGTGATAGTAAGTACTGTGCTCTCGACTTTCATGGTCGCAGGGCGGTCATGGGGATTGCTTTCTGTTTTTGAATTCGCTGCTTATGATTTTTATATGCAGCTTTCGTTACGTGCATTTGGAACACGAGAACAGCGCATTGTAATTGTCGGAATTAATGATGAGGATCTTAGTAGTTGGGGCCAAACAGGGATAGATGCCAATATCCCGGATGAGAAATTGCTGACTGTTTTAAAAACATTGGGTAATTCTCAACCTGCAGTAGTCGGAATAGATATTTTTCGCGAGCTAAAATCACAGGAAGATTCTCAATCTTCAGACTCATCAGAAATATTTCAAGATTTAGTCAAGCACCTTGAGAATCCAACTAATAAAGTGATCTCAACTTGTCATATGGTAGGTAGTGGAACTGCAAAAAGCGATCCTCCGTTTAAAATAAATAGCGAGAATGCAGACTTAGTTGGATTTAGTGATGTGATTCCTAAATCTAGTGAACTTATTGCCCGACGTCAGTTGATTAAGATGAGTAAAGACCCCTCATTGAATTGCAACATCGGGAACTCTCTTAATTATCGAATTGCACTAACATATCTTCAACAACAGGAACCTAGTATTAAAGAAAAAATACCCGAGAACGACTATACCAGAATCAATGTTGGCTCAGTAACTTTTGACCGCATACTCTCACCCATGGCTGGCTATTCAGAGTTTGATGATGATGGTTTTCAGATTTTAATTAATTACCATATTCAAGACTTTGAGATCATAGAAGCAAGCAAAATCTTGGCTGCAGGGAACAATGCTAACTCGTTGGACGAATTAGTAAAAGACAATATTGTTTTAGTCGGTTATACAGGAGAGTCTGATATTTCTAATACAGACATTCACAATACTCCTGTTGGCAAAATGGCTGGAGTCAAATTACAGGCACACATGGTTCAGAACATTATAGGTCCTGTGTTAGATAAACAGCCTATGATTAGAGCCTTGGAGCCTATAATGGATGGGATATTGATTATTTTCTGGTGTTTCGGTGGCGGAAGTTTGATTTGGATAACGAACTCTCGAACAAAATCTTATAAGAATATTTTCATACAGGTCTTAACAATAGACATGTGTATATTTTTAGGGTATTGGTTAGCCTTTTCCTTGGCGGGTTGGTGGTTGCCCTTAGTTCCTTCAATGCTGGGGTTCTTATCAACTGCAGGTATTATTATGGCTATTGATACCTATCAATTTCAAAAAGAAAATTGAGGCTATCTATGAATTATTTAAAGTCATCTTTCATAAAAAGGCTCTTTGTGGTCTTACTAAGTTTACTACTAGGTTTGGGAGCACGACCTCTACCCGCTTTAGCTCAAACCTCCAATGTGACGGCTTCTACAAGTGTTTGGGAACAGCCAAGTCAATTATTAAAGGTCAGTAATATGGTTTTGGTCAAAACGCCACTTTTTGCCTTTTGGCCCTTTGGCGGACGACGCAGAAGGGCAAATAGCAGTGGTCGTTATGGAAGCCAAAAACAAACCAACTCAGCGGGCCGACACGGAAATTGCAATGCCTTGAATCAACTATTTGCGGCAATAGTTCCTCGTGTCCAAATAACGAATACACCATCCCAATCAGCAACATCTGATCGAGCACTGGCATTTACTGCTAAAGTGCAACCAACGGTGTTCGTTTACTTGCCCGATTTATCAGATATTCAAAATTTACCTAAATCAGCATCAGGAAGTCCATTGGCTGAGCTTATGATCCAGAAGGTAACGAATACAGAGGAAGTTGATTTTCAAAGGAGAATTATTTCTGTTCCGTCTCGTGGTGGAATTGCTCCAATTAGCTTTGAGCAGTTAGGTATAGTGCTCGAACCGGCCCAATCTTACCGTTGGTATTTATCAATTATTTGTGATCGAGATCGACCTGCAAGGAATCCAAGCGTTGACGCTTGGATTGAAGTTATTGATGATTCTGAAAGGGAAAAAATAGAGGCAGATAGCATTCTTATTACAGATGCCCAGGCAAGAGTTGACTTTTACACGAAGGAAGGACTCTGGCCTGAGGCTTTTGAGGGACTAATGCAGTTACGATGTCAGGAACCTGGCAATGCCCGTTATAGAGAAGAGCTAAAAAACCTGCTACCTGAACTTTTTCTGGATGACAAGGTGGATAAGCGAGTAAAGGGAAAAATTGCTGAAGCTTTTGAAAGTGAGGATTGTCCGATTTTGCACAACCTAGCTCAGGAATTGGATTCAGCGCCAATCTCCTACTAGTAAATAAGGTGCCCATTTAGAAGGTTTGTCGCCAGCTTTTAATAGGTATTTTTGAGCTTGTTGAAGAGCTTTAGCTTTTGAGACACCTGTAAGCAGTTGGTCATAGAATTTGTCCATAAGAATGGCTGTAGAAGCGTCACTGATACTCCAGAGCGTCGCTAGCGTGCTTCTGGCACCTGATTGGATGGCTAATCCTGCAATACCTAAGACTTCGCGATCATCACCCGTTGCGGTTTCGCAAGCACTTAGGACAAGTAGGTCAAGAGGCATTTGGTTTCTGGTTTTGAGGAGCGTGTCAAAATTATTGAGATCTATTTTTTCAGTTTCTATGGGTTGATCAAGCTCTGTGATGCTGTTGTCAGCTGCCGCTAATAAGTAGGTTTGGTCTCGAGTAAATCCAAATTCTCCATGAGTTGCTAAATGGACAACATTATGGGCTGACAGTCGAATATTTTTCTGGACTTGCTCTTTAGTAAAGTCACTATTCTGCAAGGCTATGGTGGGAAATTTTTGCTTGATCTTATTAATTTCTTCGTCCACAAAAAATAGTGGGCCAAAAATATCAGGCGGAGATTCTTCTTCAGAAATTTTTGTTTGGGGAGATTTTGGATCCGCTGAAAGACCAGCTGCTAGTAGACGAAATGTCTTTTGTCGAGGATCTTCAGGTATTTTTAGGTCACCGAAGGTAGCTGCGATCGCATATTTCTCAACCAGAAACTGCTCACCATCAGACAACGCTGCCATCGGTACATTACGAAAGGCGCCATCCAAAACAAATACTAAGGTATCAATTTGATTCTGAGCTAACACGTCTTCTATAGGGCGAATAAACCAATCATAAATTTCCTCAGCAAGAGGTTGGCCATGTTCGTTAGAAAAATAGGGTCTTTCAAGCTCTTTGCGAAACTGCTTCAGTTTATGATCTACAATACCGGCTTGATCAGCAGACCAGGAAAATGTATTGTGCTCAATTTGTGGTTTCGGTTGATCTAATTTCTTTGATTGCGCAACCTGCCCAGGTAGTCGAGTCAATATTTCTAGACGGTCATCCATAATAATGGGATAGATAATGGCGGTGTGCTGCTCAGCATCGGCAACTTCCTGAATTGAGGCGAGGAGGTCTGTACTGTTAGCCTCAAGTAGACCACAGGCTAGAAAGTTTTCTAGCTCAGCTACGCGTAGACTGTCACTCACCTCTTGGGCTTCCTTTAGTAGTGCATCCTGAATCTCATCAGTTGTACTTTTGGCATGGGCAGATGACGAATTGGAGGATAGCAGGAAACTGATGTACTGTCGGTAAGGGGGTTCGATGCGATCTCGAAAGTCAAATCGCGCATCCGGCGAGACGTATAATAAATCCTCTCGAACTGTCTTTACGTTTTCAACTGCGTTCTTGTAGTACTCAAGTGAGGATTCTTGAGTATTTGGATGATTGGTTAATCGTCCTAGCTGCCATTGCCACTGGTAAACAATATTAGATCGGCTGGTTAGGGTTAAGGCCTCCTGGGTTAAGCGTTGAGACTCGTTTGTTTTGCCGCTTAGCTCATAGAGATGCCCCAAGTAACCCAAGGCATAGGACTGCACAATGGGATCATTATCTCGACTGGTCTGCTGCTGCACAGTTGCCAACAAGTTATAGGCTTGCCTGGGTACACTTTTTTGTAAATTCTGGATGGCTGTGCAGTCAGTCTCTGGGTCGCACTGGTATTCCATGACCTCTTCCATAACGTCCAGCATCAAGTGAGCTAGAGTGAGCTGGGCAAAGCTTGATGAACGCCCTAGGGGTAACGTGTTGATATCATCTATTAGATCTGCAGAATGTGTCTCTACCGTCTGCCACTGTCTGCGATCAATATAAATGGCTAACTGGTTAAGGCGAGCATGGATTTTGGTGATTTGAGAAGCTGCAATGGATGATATTTTCCTATAGGTTTTTAATGCTTTCTCATATCAGTCTTTTTCTTGTTCTCTTTCTTTTCCAGTTCGTTCTGCTAAAGTCGCTTCGCGCTTAGCCAAGGTATGTGGATTAAGGCCCTGGCTTAGAAGACTTCTGCCCAGTAATCGCTTATCAGGTAGTGAGTCGTTTATTTGTTGGGGCTCGTCTAGATTACAGAGTGAGCTATTTATTCCTGAGGGTTCTCTACCCATATATTCGGCTTTTTGAAGGCTCTTATTGGACTCATCTAAGTTACCTAATAAGCGCTGAGTTTTACCCATGCTAAGATACAGCTCAGCTTTGAGGGTCGGCTCAAGTTCATGATTGAGTAATATGTCCTGAGCATCGGCGATGCGATCGCTAGATCGCCGAAAAAAGCCAAGGCTGCGGAGTGCCTGTGCTTGATTCAATAGACTTTTGACAACGCCTTCGGTATAGTCTCCTCGTTGATATTGTTCTGTTGCTTTTTTCCAAGCTTGCCAGGCGTCTTTGTTTTGGCCTTGGGTCATATATAGACTGCCTTGGGTATTTAATGCCTGGCCATAGATCCTGAAACCTTCAGGTGACAAGGCTTCCACAGCCTCTAGTAGGTCAACGCTTGCTTGAGCTATGGTTATGCCATCTTCTATATGACCCTGCTGTCGATAGGCTAGGGCGCGATTGCTCAGGGCAATGGCTTGCTGGAGGGTATCTCCCTTAGTTGTAAAATATTGCTCAGCCTGGCTCCAAGCGTTTTCGGCATCGTTAAAGTAGCCTGCATTGTAATAGTCTTGTCCCAGCTGCAATAAGGCTGGACCTGTCGTTGCCTCGGCTAGCTGTTGTTCATTGTGCGACTGATTACCGGATGGCATAGTTGCAACAGCTGGTGCTGGCTGACTAAATAGAAGCCCTTCTTGCAAACCCATGAGGACAATAAGCAGGGCAACGACCAGAGTTAATAGAGAACGAGGCCATCGAAGTAGGCGGGCAAATGGGTTTGGGTACATGGCTAAAACCGAACGGATAAGCAGGGTAAGACTATTGCAGAGATGATTGCACGAGATAATGTTAAGACTGATGCAAATCTGAGCAGGATATGGAAGAGTCCCACTCACCTGGAGCGACTAGCCACACTTCACCAGAGTCGTTCCTGACAGCGGCTTGGGCATCTTTTAAGTCGTTGTTATCTAAATTATTTTTCTCCTCCTTCTCCTCTGCATCCTCTGCCATCCTGGTTGTTGGTGCGACTGAGGCTGTCTGAGCTGGGTTTGTCTGAGTATTAATAGGTCCCAGGTCGTCTAGGGTCGTAGTATTACCTGCAATATCGGTTGGGCTTAAGGGTTGACCACCACGTCCGGTGACAATCAAATCACCAGATGTGCGGTTTTCATTCTCTGAGACATCTTCTGCGCGGCAACCACGGGCAATCCGATTGGAAGGATCTGTTAGGTTTGCCGGAAGTTCGGGTAGGCCTTCGCTGGGGTCATTGCCAGAGGTTTTTTGGAGAAAGCCGGTTGAAATGATGTCATTGCCAGGTGTGTCAAAGTCCTGTTCAGCAATATTCTCTAAGCGTTGCTTGAGAATGGACTCAATGTTGACATCACCTGCAATAATATCGCTGTCGTTAGCAGCATTAGCATCAATGCCGTCGGCAAAAATATCGACAAACCCAAGTGGGGCTTCAATCGAACTTGAGCCCCTCAAAACTAGCTGTGTAAGTTGTCCTGGACGCAAAGCGGTATCAATGACAATGCGACTACCGGCAGGAGGTGTACCCTGCAGTGAGGAATTATTTAATCCGATACTGCCCCCTACTGTACTCAACGTAATATCTTCGGCTTGAACAGTTACGTCCTCAAGACCTAAGGTTACTTCCCTAATAGCAGCGACATTGTTATTGGGTGTCCTTGCTGACGTGATATTAACCGCCCCTGAGGGAGAACGCAATGTTAATGGAGACGTAAACGGATCGGCGGTGTTTTTGGGGTCAAATATAAGATTAAGTGTGCCAGATCCTGAAGAGCCGCCAATGGTGACAGAGTTTGGATTTGCTGCATTGATATTGTTAGTTTCAGTTGTATCTAGCCCAAATGAGTCGGTACTTGGATTAGGGGCGATGGAAATGTTTTGGTCGTTAGTGTAAGGCTGTAGTGAGAGGTCTCCGCCAATAGAGCCGTCTTGACCAAATTCTATGTCTGTAGCTGTTATATCTAAATTGTTCGTGATCTGGTAGCTGTTTAATGTGGCTGTATCGTTTTCACGAATAGAGACGTTGTTGCCAGTGAGAGATAAGTCGCCAAAGCGGTTGTTGGGGGTATTGAGATTAATATTGCCAGTTGATTGAGCGTCTAGATTAACATTACCGTTGACCGTTAGAGGGTCTGATTGAATAATGGTTGGAGGTTCTCCGATTCTAGTGGTTGGCAGTTCTGTAATGACAGAAACCTCTCAATTAAACTGATTATTTTCCTGGTCTAGGGTAATAGCAGGTGTGCCTGCGAAGGTGTTATTGGGATCAAAACTGTTGTTTGATGGAGCTGCAGTAACGGTTAAGTTGCCTTGAATAGTGTTGGGCAAGTCTCTTAGCCTTGAGAGATCAATGGTGCCATTGCCACTAACAGCAAAATCTTGTCCTGTCCTTACTACATCTGTACCAAGATCTATAGGAACAGTATTGATTGGATCACCACTATCGACTCTGGCATCTCCTGCGACTTGAACCCGTCCAGTGCGGAAGAAGTCTGGTACTTGAATCGTCAGATCACCGCCAATACTAGAGTTTGACAAAGTGAGATTCGTTGTACTGGAAATGGCAACGTCTCCAGCATTGGCTAAAGAAGTCTGAATGTTTGTTGTGTCTCCAACTGTAAGACTTCCGCCATTTTGGATAACAGAACCTTTTGCATCAATGATTAGATCATCATTAACATTCAAGGTGCTATCCAACTGAATACTGTTACCAGTAAGGTTCAGAGTATCAAATTGAGCGTTGGCATTATCAAAATTTATGTCATTATCTTGAGCATCTAAATCGGTTTTTCCGGTAACATCGAGAGTGCCGTTAACGGTAATCGGACCACCAGAGGTAACCTCTAGAGCACCTGTGATATTGGAATTGCCGATGAAATCAGTGGCAAAAGAGTTTTCCTGAATTTCGACATTGTTGCCTGTGAGTGCAAGAGAGCCAAAGTTGATATTGTTGCCAAAAAGTGTGATCTCGTTACCTGTCAATGCAAGGTCACCAAGTTGACTATTTGATCCGTTTAGACTTATATTGCCGTTTCCAGCATTCCAAATAGTAGAGCCAAGAACGTTCAGGTTATTGATTGTGACCTCGCCAGCGCTGCCTCCGATATCGAAGATTGGAGCAGGGGTGTTGGTAATGACCGTAGGGCGATTTGCCAATCCTTCAATCGTGAGGTTCTGGTCAATGGTGGGCAAAGTTGGGCCAACCTGAATAGTTTCACCACCAATGTTTGAAGCAAAACCAATTGTGCCACCGGAAGCAACTAAGTCGAGTGCCTCTCTCAAGGAGAACTCTCCAGTTCCAACATTGCCATCGTTAATGTCTGATAACGTATCTACAAAAATAGATGCGTTATCAAGAGTGTTGGTAAGATCAAAATTAGCTGGTCCAACCGAGCCTGGAGTATCGGCAGTAATTTGGTAGTTCCCTAATATGCCGTTTGCTATAGCTGTAATACTGGCCTCACTCGCTGCATCTAATGGGGCACTAGTACTGCTGAGAATAGCACTGGCTTGGTTTTGGGGAGGGGCCTGAAAGGTTAAGGTGCCAAGGGTAATAGGATTTCCACTCAACTCATCCGTTACAGTAACGGTTAAAGGGGTAGCAAAAACTTCTTCGAAATTGGTGCTTTGGGCACTACCACTAGTGGGTGTTAAGACAAATCTGGCTTCGTATGCCCCGATATCACGCTCACCTGCGGCTTCTGCTTCTCGCTGATCCGCCGTCGTTGAACCTGGGCCAGCTTGATCAATCGCAGGATTATTTCCGGGCAACAAGGCATAGGTTGGAGTTGAACCACCATTGTTTCCAAGCGTATTTGTAATGATGTTCCCACCTATGTTGTTGCTGATAATATTGTTATTCTCTATAATAGTGCCTTCCAAATTAGAAGGTGTAATTGCACTGGGAACATTTCCAGTAGTCATCGAGATGATTGAATTTTGAATATTTAGTTGTCCTTCAAGAACTTGTTGTACACTTCCTTGATCATCCTTAATTTCAAATGCATCGTTGTTGATAGGTTCTCCCGGAATAGAATTTACAAGAGAAATATCGTTGACAATTGTGCTGTTGTTTAATGAAGTATTGCCGAGAAAGTTATGAATGGCACTTCCTTCTTCGGCCTGATTGTTAGAAAAGGTAATATTACTGATGTTGACTTCAGTAATATTTGGAGATTCTGAATAAACAAAGATTGCGCCCCCTGCACCTGTTCCAGGATTAGCTCCAATACCTCCCTGCGCTGAGTTATTTTGCAAAGTGCTGTTACTTAAAGTCAAATTACCATTACGAATAAAAATGGCACCTCCTAGGCCAGCTCCTCCTCCTCCTTGCCCTCCTTGCCCACCAGTCCCATTATTGAACTCTCCTGCGTTACTCCCCTGACTACCAGTATTACCAGTTCCAGCAAAACCAGTTCCAGCAAAAACGCCATCACCAGTGCCACCCTTTCCCGGTTGTCCACGTCGTCCTGGATTGAGAAGATTTTGCGCACCACCACCGCTACCACCGCCGCCGCCGCCGCCGCCGCCAAAGCCACCAATCCCCCCATTGCCACCAGCACCACCACTAGCAACAGCATTAGCCTGGTCGTTTTTATTATCGACAGCTCCAGATGCTACATGGCCACTACCACCACCGCCACCGCCACCGCCATTGCCGAAGATGGCTGAATTAGGTTCTAATGAAGTGCCAGAGGTACCGGCATTTCCATCAACAAAACTATTTTTCACTGTCGCCCCTGGAGCACCACCACCACCACCACCACCTACAGAGCCATTGAGCCCACCACCATCACCACCATCACCACCAGGACCACTTATGGCAGTTCGAGTCTGTGCAGCAGTCGCTCCACCACTTCCAGCGCCAGCTATCCCAGTAGCATTTCCTCCAATTGCTTGATTTCCGGAAAAAATCACTCCATTAATAGTCACATCGCCATTGTCAATAAAGATCCCACCACCTGCACCTAAACCACCGCCACCACCACGTTCAGCGTTACCGCCTTGAGCAAGACCATTGGCAATCGTGAGATTATTAATGTTGACATTGCCGTTGTTAACCTGCAAAACACTGTGGCTGTTACTACCATCCAGAATCGTGTTGCCTGCTGCTTGTCCCTGAAGTGTGACATCACGGTCAATAATTACTGTTCTACCTTCTCTATAAGCGCCTGCTGTCAGATTAACTGTGCCGCCGGTCAATGTCACATCTATCCCATTCTGAACAATGCTTGGATTAGTTACATTAACGTTGACCGTACTTCCATCCCCTAATAAACCTTGGTTTGTTCCCAGCAAAATAGGAGCATTCAGGTTGATTTCCAGTACGCCATCGTCATTCTCGTCCTCTAACGTAAGGATATTTGAATTTGTTTGAATGCTACTGTCAATTACTGCATTAATGTTGATAGTTTCAGAGGCACTAATGGTGGCATCACCATCTGCCAATGTAGTCACCAATGTATTAGCTTCGGGGGCATTCACTGTAAGTGTAGGCGGGTCAAACAGAGCATGGCCACCGCCACCTGCATCCACCGCAATACCTAGGTTCAGCTCTTTGTTGGCATAAACAGTTAGCTCCCCACCTGTTTCAGTGCCAGAAATATCAATTAAACCTGAGGACAAATCTATATTTTCTGCATCGATAAGCACCTGCCCTCCCTGGAGGCCAGACACATCAATAGTGGATTGATCTCCTATTAAACTTACTTGGCTTCCCAACACTTCTACAGTGCCACTTGAAGCGGTTAAAGACCCATTGTTTACAACAGTATCTCCAAATAGAGTCAGAAACTGCCCAGTTCCAACAGTCAGTTCTCCATCATTAGCAATATCTCCCTGAGGCTGCTGAGCAAACTGTACCCCCAACGGCACACTCACCGTCAAAAACTGCCCCCCCTCAGGAGTTACCGCTCTAAACACCCCACCATCTTCAAAATCTACTGTGTCCGCCGTACTCGCCGTAAACGATCCACTCAGATCCAACACCGCATTTGGCCCAAACGTAATCCCATTCGGGTTCAACAAAAACAAATTCGCCGCCCCATTTACCCCCAACACCCCATCAATATCAGACAGATTTGTCCCCGTCACCCGACTAAGAATAGTCTCAATCCCTATCGGATTTGCAAAATAAACCTGTTGCCCCGTATTTACATTAAACTCCTCAAAACTATGAAAGAGATTCTCCCCTCGAGCTGCGCCCCCCTCAATCAGATCAGTGACACCATCCCCAACCACCAATGAACCCTCATTCCCCAACGTATCGTCAGGAATCACCTGGGCAATCAGTACCTCGTTTGTAGATAAAGTCGTATCAACAGAAGTCTGGGGCAGAAAACTTTGTAATACATTATCCCTCGGTGCCGCCGCCATAGCAGCCGTGGCCACCTGGCTCGCCATCAACACCAAACCAACCTGGGACCATCGAACCAAAGAGGAGTACATCATAGGTCAAGGGGCAATTTTGCTAAATAGATAGTAACAATGACGTCTAAAACTCAGTACAATTACGCAAACTCTTAACACTGGTTTACGTACCGTTTCCCAACAAAAACAACCTTAAAAGAACGAATACTGTAGCGTAAAGTACAGACCGTTCTCCTGGGATGACTCTTGTCTACCAGTCTCTGTATCAGTCAAGGGAATTCCCCAATCCAACCGTGCAAAAAAGTCTTCCTGGCTAAAAACTAAGCCTAAGCCCACACCTACGATGGGGTCAGGGCTGGCTTCAGCCACATTCCAGCCATAGCCCGCATCTACAAACGGTGCAAGCTGTAACAACATATCCTTAGAACGCTCTCTCGCTATCGGAAACCGCACCTCTGCTGAGGCTGACACGCCACTATCGGTAGACAACAAATTCTGACGATAGCCTCTTACCGTAGACTGTCCCCCTAGCCTAAGCTGCTCCAGGGTTAATAGAGGCTCGTTCGCCAGCTGGACATTACCTCTGAGTAACACTAACGCATCGGTTCCCAGCACCTGCACCCACTGGGCCTGACCCTGCCAAGAAAAGAACTGACTGTCCGGCTCATCATCATTGATCGTTGCATCCAGCGCATCTAGACCGACATTAAACTGCGACCTTAACGCCAACACCTGCTTTGAACTACGATGGGTCCACTCCTGGAAAAAACGCAATGCCGAAACCCGAGTGCGCCCTTCATCATCCGCCCCTGGCGATAGGGGAAATGGCCCTCTAGCCCCCACCTCTGTTTGAGTACGTTGATGGGATGCAGCCAGACCAATTGCCAACTCTTGAGTGGGCGTACGCGTGAGAGGGTGTCTTAACGTCACCTCATAAAACTCAGCCTCGGACTCAATATCTAAAACATCAAAGGGGTCTTCCTCTACCTTACTGTCTGCCAGGTTAACCGCCAAGCCAAGCGTAGTGTTGTAAGGACTCAGGGGCACCGTATAGTCAATATCGACGCCATCGCTGCCGCTAGTGAGCGCATAGCCCACTGTCAGCCGATCACCAAACCCTAGCAGGTTGCCCTCACTTGCCTCCAGCTGATGACGCACTGTTCCCACGCTAGGAGAACGATTATTATCGAGGGTGTAAGTAGTATCAAAGCTATCTGCCTCGACAACAGAAACAATTAGCGTATTGGCACCTGCTTGAGGACTTGCCTGTAGGTCTGCTGAAATACTACGCACCAAGGGATCAGATTGTAGTAGCTGTAGCTTTTCCACCAGTAGCTCAATATTTAACGGTGCATCTGTACCGATAGCAATGCGACTGCTAATGTAGCCACGGTTTAACCGTCGGGTGCCATTCACTACAATGTCATCCAAACGACCTTCAATAATTTGAAGGGTGACCGTGCCATCCTCGGTTATCTGTTGAGGCGGCACAATTGCCCCAGATGTAGCATAGCCATTAGCAATGTATAGATCAGTCACAGCGGCTCGCGCAGCAGCAATATCTGAAAATGTTTGATTCTCAGAATTCTCACCCTGAACAAAATCTGCTGTCACATCTTCTAGTTCTTGGTCGCTAAATGCCGTATTACCCTCAAATTCAAACCGTTTGATGACGAAGGTAACATCATCTATTGGCAATGGCGGCTGGGTAGGAGGATCTGAAGGCCCTAAGAGGTCATCTGCCGGAGGCAATTCAAATGGTTCTACTTCAGGGAGGCCAGGGTCTGACTGGGGTGGAACAATATCTTGAGGTGGTAGTGACTCTGGGGAAGGCGTTTGCGCCTGTACCAGTGCAACATTACTCAACAATCCACAGATCCCTAATAGGCTGGCATTTATAAATCGCCTCCATCTAAGATATTTGGAAATGGATTGTCCGTTTTGCCAATACCGTGGTGAATGCATTCCCTTTCCCGTAGCTATCAATCAATTAGACGCCTGAGCCAACGATTCTGTGAAGTAATTCAGAAATATTTCTCACTTAGGATAAATGCATGGGAAGAAATGGGAAATACATCAGTACAATTCAACATATGGTTTTCTGAGAAAAGATATGCCCTAGTTCATTTGAACCGATGAGCTAATCAGTAGATAGAGGTAATTCTCCATGGCATCTAAAAAGATTCTGATGCTGACGGCCAATCCTAAAGATACCGATCAGCTAAGGTTGGGAGAAGAAGCAAGAGAAATCTTAGCTGGATTAGAACGAGCAAAACAACGCGATAGTTTTGAGCTGATCACCCGCTTTGCTCAACGCCCAGACGACATGCGGCGTGCCCTGTTAGACATTAATCCCGAAATCATTCATTTTTCAGGACATGGTGGCGGTTCCCGTGGTTTGGCATTAGAAGATTCCAATGGCAAACTGAAATTTTTTCAAACCGATGCCCTAGTACGAATGTTCAAATTCTTTAGAGAAACTACTGAATGTGTAGTACTGAATGCATGCTATTCAGAAGAGCAGGCTAACGCCATCTATGAACATATCGACTGCGTGGTGGGCATGAGCCAAGCGGTGGGCGATCGCACCGCTATTAAGTTTGCAATCGGCTTTTACGATGCCCTAGGTGCAGGCCGCTCCTATGAAGACGCTTTTGAAATGGGCCTGATTTCCATTGATGTCGATAGCCTCAGGGGCGCGGATATTCCTCAATTGAAATTGCGCGAACCAGCTTAGAGTATGCACTGCCTTAAAAAGTTGGCTTCGACTTCGCTCAGCCAACTTTTTAAGGCAGAGCTCCCTGCGCGGAGTCGAAGGGAGCGCTCGTATCCTAAGCAATCCACAAAATTAACCTCATAAAGTTCGGGGCATCCCCCAATCGGAGCAAACTTGAAGTATGCTTCATGCCTTGCCATGCAAGCATTACAGCTACAAATCGGAGCAATTCGAATCGGTATAGCTCCCCTACCTAACTTGAAGGTATCGATTCATTCGTTGCCCTACTAATGAAAACTCTAACTGTTCCCGTTTGTAGTTCACCGCCGGTTCGTTGTACTCCTGTCAACCTCCAGCTAAGCAACCCCAAAAAACAAACAGACTTTTGGCAAATTTGGCTCCAGCATAAACCCTATTTATCCCAACGCTGCCTGCACTGGATGGGGGGTAATCGGGCCAATGCTGAAGAAGCGTTGAGTACTGCCATGATTAAAGCCCGTGCCAAATGGCCTCAATATTCTGAAAAAATCACCAACCCTAAAGCCTGGTTAACTCGCCTCACCCATAATCACTGTGTTGATCTACATCGTGCCCATCGTCGCCAGGCCACCAGTATAGACAACTTTGAAGAGGTGGTTGATAAGGCAATTTCTCTCACCAATGTATCTTCTCCCAATACTGATTTGCTCAAACAAGAACTCAGGGCATATTTACTTCAAATAATCACCGAGTTACCCCTACGGCTACGTCAGCCATTTATCTTGAGATTTCTCAAGGAAATATCCTATAGAGACATTGCCCAACAGCTATTAATTTCAGAAGATAATGCCCGCAAGCGAGTGCAACAGGCTCGTTTGATTTTGCGTAAACAACTCAAGCAATATCTTGCGGGTCTTTCTAAGAAATCTATTCTCACAGCTGAATCAACACAACAGCCATTGTCTGAAGAGCATCAATGTAGCTCTTCTCAACAATCTGCTCAATCTTTACCCATCGATTACGGAGTCTCTGCTACATGTCTAGAAACGCTTCCCCATGTTTGGTATCAGTCTCCTATGCCAACGGCTTGGCCCTAAATGCCCAACTGGTGCTCGACCAAAAGCTGAACCGACAGCAACAAAAGCTAAAAACCTTGACCAAATATGTTCAAACCTACCCTTCTGGCTGGAAAAAACGCTTTGAACTTGCCAAACTGCTGTATCGCATGGGTCAGTGGCCACAGGCTATCGATGAACTCTCTCGGGTGGTTGAGCGTCAACCGCAAGCCCTTGAAGCTCGACTGCTGTTGGGGCATCTCTGGCAGTTGACTGGAAAAGAAAAAGATGCGATCGCACTATATAAAGAAACCCTTACCTGGGTCCAGGACGACGCTACTCGCTATCACATCACTGGCCTTATTGCCCAATGTCAGCACTCTCCCCAAACCGCACTCTATGCATTTGAGCGAGCCACCCTAAAAGACCCTGGCAACAGTGCCTGCTGGCTAATCTTAGGACAGGTACAGCTTGCTCTGGAAATGCCTGCAGCGGCCCAGCGTTCGTTTGATGTACTGCTTTCTCTCAAGCCAGATGATGTCACAGCCCTTGTGTATAGTCATGATGCTTGGTTACAGCTAGACCAGGTTGACACTGCCCAGCAACGGTTAGAGCAGGCTCACACGCTTGCCCCGGATGATTTTCGGGTGTTGCTGCGCCTGGTTAACCAACGCTGTCAGCGGCGACAGGTCTCCGGCAAGGATGGAGAAATCACCTTGAAATTGATAAATACTACGCTGCGGCTAGTGCCCCAGTCGGCTGAGGCCCATCATAAGCTGGCCTGCTATCACCTCTTGAGGGATGAACAAACCCAGGCAAAGACGGTGATGCAGCGCTTTATTGAACACCATCCCAAGCATCCCTATGGTTGGTATTTCTATGCTCAGGTGCTATTTCGCCTTGGGGAAGTGCAGAAGGCGGCTGATGCGATTATGCGGTGTTATGAGTTTGGGTGGTGCGATCGCGAAATCTATCGCGCCCTCTGTGAGATTTTGCCTGCAGCAGGTCGGCTAGAAATCCTACGTCCGATCTTGAAATAGATGTTGATAGTGCTCCCTATATCCTGGATTCTCTGGGCCATGGCCGGTCAAGTTTTAGTAGAACAGCTTCATGACCATGAGTTAGGTATTGTCCACTCAGCTAAAGCAACTGAGCTGAATCGAGAACAGATAGCAGCATGACTTATCCCATCGGCAGAAACTAATGCTGACAGAACAGTATTCTCGGTCGATTGAGATATTGGAGAGCACAATCAGCATCGACAGATAATCTGACATAAAGACAATCTTTAACTCAAAAAATCACAAATTGACTATAAAAGACGTCTTAAGAGCGTAGAGAAAAAATAGACAACTGTTTATCTTCTCTGCGATAGGACAAGTAAACTAGAAACCAAACCTTAAAACAAGGAGAACATTACCATGATAGGCAATGAATTAGTGACAGGTCTTAGCGTAACAAGAGGTCACCTCACCTCACCAGATATGACTTTTATTTGGGATGCAGTTGAGAAAGGAGATAAATTAATTGTAACAGTAAGCTACGGTGTTGAGACAGATACTAGCAAAATTAGTACGGCTACAATTAATGTAGGTACAACAACGCCAGTGCTGATGGAACCTACCGAAACTCCTCCAGCCAAAGTTCCTGGCGTTGTCGGAAGCGTGTACGCAGTTTGGTCAAAAGAGAACAAATCTTATGCTGTACTCTTTTCTGGTCAGATGGTAACACCAAGTGTAAACAATCTGATTAGCAGTGATCAAAACGGTTTTGCCAAAGACTATCATCAAATAATTGTCTGTGCATATATTGACAATTAAATTGATGTAAAAACTGAGCACACTTAGTTTTTACGCTTAGTTTTCAAATAAATTAGGGAGGTCTTCCCTCTCTAATTTATTTGCTTGACATCCTTGATTCCTTTTATCGCACTATGGCCAAGACCTTTAATGACTGTTCCAGAGTCTAAAGGCTCACACATAGCTAATGAATTATTTAAGGAGACGCTCATATGTCCACTCAACGAAACTGCAATGCTAACCGCCACATCACTCAAGTTAAGCTTGACTCCAGGTTAACAGTTAACTGTGGAATGGCATCTCTTGCTGCATATCAAGATTATGAGAAAGTCAAATGTATTCTACCTCCTGAATTCAAATGCGTAGCTCGCTTTACCGGGTTTGACAAGTTTTTTGACCGTACAGGTGAGCCAGAACGTTTTGGCCTCATCTTACAATCTACCTTACAGCCAACAACCTATCTCATCGCTTTTCGAGGAACTGCTTCTTTAGCTGATGCCTATGAAGACATCTGGGCAAATACAGTTGCCTTCAAGCCCTATAATAATCAGAGCACTTTTCCAAAAGATGTTCACATTGCGGACGGATTCAACAGCATCTATAGCTCGAAGGGTGAAAATATGCTGCTCAGTATGCAAGAACAGCTCTTTGAAAAGCTCAGCAATCAAACACGTTCCCCCCAAGAAATTATCATTACAGGCCATAGCCTAGGGGGGCCTTTGGCTAGTCTTTTCACGCTAGATATAGCCGCTAGTCTCGGCAAGGACATCAGCATCAAAAATATAACCTTTGCCAGTCCACGGGTAGGATTACAAACATGGAAAGATACATATAACAAAAAATATGATCTTGAATCAGTTACTTACAGAATCGCAAACTACCGAGATTTGATTCCGTCCTTGCCACCCGAAATACTGGGCTATCACCATATTGGTCAGCAATTTTTAGTTAGCTTTGATGTAAAGAATGCTTGTATAAAACACTATGATGCCCGTCATTCTTTAAAGAACTATTTAACCGTTATAGACAAAGCGGTTAAATTAGATCCGCAGGTCTATATCGGCGATTTCTGTGATGCAACAGCTAAGCATAGAACCATGCAAAGTACTATGCCCCCATCAACAGATGTACCCTCTTGGGTAGATATTATCCACAAAGCCGAACAGACAGCGTTAGCAAGCTGATTCTCAATACAACAACATTAAGTCAATCTCCAGTCTTCGTCACTTTAAAGACCGGGAATTGACTAACAAATCACCCAAAAACACAAGTCAAAAAGGTACCCTATGACTCATCAGGCACGACTAGCTTCCGTACCGCTTCTTCATCATCCCCATCATCAGGCAAAGGCTCTACAGGCATATCCCTCGTTTCCTCATCACTCGGCGAGCGATCATCATCAGGGTCACTCCCAGGTTCAACCTCACTATCTGGTATAACGAGTTCTCTGATTATCTCCTCAGATTCAGTGCCCTTTTTATCTGATGCACCCATGATTAACCCTCCACAGCTCCAAGCGACTTGAGTATAGTTCGTTGAGTTGATGTCAACCCAATTACACCAGCAATATCCATCCCCTCATAGGGGCGATCTGGCTGTAGTATCTGCAAACAGTCTCCCGTTTGAATGTCCCAAATTCTAATCGTTTCATCCTCACTACTACTGCCCACAATCTGCCCCCTGTGACCCACTGCCAGGGACCTGATCACCTTTGTATGACCAGAAAGCGTCTTTACACATTCTTTAGTTTGAACATGCCAGATGTTAAGTGTTTGATCGCTACTGCCACTCACCATCAAATCGCCCGCTGGTGTAAAAGCGATCTCATTCACCTGCTGCGTATGTCCTGTGAATGTGTGTATGCAGCTCCCAGTTTTAAGATCCCACAGCCGGATGGTCTGGTCACTGCTACCACTGGCCAATAGGCTGCCATCAGGGCTAAACGCAACTGACAATACAGAGACTGTATGGCCCTGCAGGGTACGCATACAGTCCCCAGTTTCAACATTCCAAAGCTTTACCGAGCTATCGTAACTGGCGCTAGCCAGCTGATTACCCTGGGGATGAAATGCGATCGCTTTTATTCGATGAGTATGGCCCTGTAACGTTCTCAAACACTCTCCACTATAGGCATCCCAAAGCTTAACAGTCTGATCATGACTACCGCTGGCTAACAGCTGCCGGTTAGGACTAACTTTAACCGATGCAACCCAGTCAGTATGGCCTTCAAAGGTTTGCAGACACTCACTTGAGGTAATATCCCAAAGTGTTATCGTCCGGTCAAGCCCGCCCATGACTAGCCATTGCCCAGTCGCATCAAAAGCCACACAGGTGATTTGGTTGGGTTGTTTAGGAAACGTTTTCTCACAGGTGCCTGTTGACATTTCCCACAACCGAATGATGTGATCTTGACTACTGCTAGCTAGCCAGCGTCCATCAGGGCTTAGATCAATTGATAAAATAGTATTGTTGTAGGTTTTAAGCGTCCTTAAGGGTTGATAGGAGTCCGTATCCCATAGTTTCAAGCTCTGATCATCACTAATACTGGCTAACGTTTGACCATCAGGGCTAAAGTTCACTGACCAGACACGATGGGAATGATCTTGAATAGTCTTAAGACAGTTTCCGGTAGACACGTCCCACAGTTTGAGGATATGGTCTTCACCACCTGTTGCCAAATATCGACCATCAGGGCTAAACGCTAATGCCCATACCAGACTGGTATATCCTGCAAAGGTATGTAGACAATCCCCAGTGTGGAGATTCCATAGTTGAATCACGTGGTTGTTTTGGGTCGGGTCGGGACTGCCAGTCGCTAGGGTATTGCCATCAGGGCTAAGTGCGATCGCAAGCCGCCAATTCACGGCAATCTCTAAGACTTGACGACACTCTCCCCTTTGAACATCCCAAACACGCACTGTTTGATCGTCACCTGCACTTAAGAGAGTTTGGTCATTCGAGATAAACTTAACCCAGAGAATGCGCCCTCTATGTCCACATAACGTTTGTAAACATTCACCCGTTTGAATATCCCATATTCGGATTGTTTGATCATAGCTACCACTGGCTAAATAGGTCCCACAAGAACTAAACGCTACCACTTGTACTCGGTTGGTATGGCCCCGTAGAGTTTTGAGGCATTGCCCTGTGGCAACATTCCATAATCGAACCGTTTGATCATAGCTACCGCTAGCCATCAGACTAATCTTTGACTCTTGTTGTTGCTCTCTCTGTTGCGAAAAACTAAGGAGGAATGCGGATGGACAAAAGGCCAACGAAACTACCCAGTCTGAATGACCTTTGTACGTTCTTACTGCTTTTCCTTCAGTAGTTTGCCACAGACAAATTCTGTTATCACTACCCGTGGCTAATAGGGTGCCATCAGGACTAACATGAGCACAGAGAAATCTACCCAGGGTTTGAGAAAAAGATGATTTAGACAGATCGCTCTGGGCAAAATTGACCCCTTGCAAATTCGCGCTCTGCAGGTAAGCCTGCCATAGGGAAAGGTTAGAAAAATCATAGCCACTCATATCCAGCCTCAGCTGCCATAGGAGATTAAAGATATTGCCCCCGGCATATCCAGGCTGACGATAGGGAGCAGCCCGTAGAGTTGCCATCAGCTGCTCCAAACAATGCCCCACTGCCAAGGGATGGCCTAATGCCCCCACCAACTGTTCCGCAATCGGTTGTAAAATCAGCCGAATCTGACTGTTGCGACAATAGTCTTTCGTTTGGGTCTTAATCAGAGCATGGCTATTAAACAAGATGAGCGGACCTTGCAGAATCTCCTCACAGACCTGTTCAATAAATTTCTCGATAATGTATTCCATTACCACAGGCTGCTGTGTAAAGTGCTGAGACCCATATTCTATAGACGATACAACGTCAACTAGGCAGCGCTGTTTTAGTGATTCTACAGCTTCTAATAAGATTTTAGGAGAAGGCTTTGGTATAAAATCAGCGCTTAATTCCGACAGTGAAATCTCTTCGCGGTTAATTGCTAGCCAGTACATGATCTGTTGCTCCACTGGCGACAATCGATGGAACTGTTGATCTAGCAGATCGGCAATATCCCCAAAAATGACCGATCCATACTGCCAAAACTGGGTCAGATCACCGTCAAAAAGTTCTTGAATGGTAGAGGCAACAATTTTTAAGGCAAGGGGGTTGCCAGCGTACCGATCGATAAGGGCTTGGATGTCGGTATTGGCCGCGTTAATGCCTTTGTCTTGTAGTACTTTTTCCCCAGCAGAGCAGGGTAACCCCGACAGCTTTAAGACACGAACAGTGCTGTCAATGCCTTCTCGAAACCCTAATCCCCGTGGTTTTTCACGACTAGTCAGAATCAGACAGCTCTGATGGGTAGTCTCACCCATACATCGCAATAGTTGTCCATAGCCTTCATACCCGGAACGATAGTTACCCACCCGGTCAAAGGACTTGGCTCCCTCTCGGTCCTTCAGTACAGATTCGAGATTATCTAAAATAATTAAACAGCGTTTAGTTTGCACCTGCTTGAGCACCTGGTTTAGCTGGTGGTCTATGGTTGCCTCACTGGATACCACTGCCTGGGGAGAAACAGCTTGAATAATGTCTCGGAGCAAATTTTGGGGCAGGGGGGCATTTCGCAATGAGCGCCAGATAACGCAGTCAAAGTCTGCTTGAGTACTGGTAGCTAGACGAATAGAGATAGCGGTTTTGCCAATACCGCCCATACCTAACAACAACACAAGTCGACAGCAATCGGCAGTAATCCAGCGAGTTAAACAATTCAGCTCCTCGATACGACCGTAAAAATTTGGCACATCAGGCGCATCTCCCCAATCCGGCGTCTTGGCCGGAGACTCAGGTTTGACAGTTGGTCTTTTTGTTACCTCAAGTGTCTATTGGGGTGCAATATGCTTAGACCGATGGGGACGGCATTCTTCCCATTCTTGGTCGAAACGCTGCAGGTTTTTGTCGCTATCCCAGCGTTGATACCAGAGTCTGAGGGTAAAGTGCCATTCATCAGATCCTTGAGTGGCCGGACGATGGTCGTCTAAAATCTGTACAAAATCAGTCAGACGCTTGAGGGATGCTTTGATATGGTCATTGGTAATTTGGGAGGCACCTACCTGTGCCATCAGGGCCGCTAAAAAACGAATCTTGGTTTTGACAACTAGCTGAGTTGGGGTTTGCCATTTAGTTTGGATAGGAATGAGATCGCAACCATCAAGTTCATCATTGGCATAGGCAAGCAATGCGGCTAGGAGTTGACTGGTTCGTTGTTGCGCTTGAGGGCCATACGTTGGTCTAGCCATAGATGTCTCTCCAAAACCATCTAAGCGTTCTCAGAATGACAGATTGAGTAAGTCGAGAACGATTGTATGGCAATCTGTGAAACGGTTTTATCCAATTAGATTGAAATATCTTACCTTGACCGGTAGGCCAGTGACGAATAGGGTCTGCTGCTCTAAGGGGCAGCAGATTTTGTCTGTAACTTGTCGGTAAATGGTATCGCTTGCAAAACAGATAGAATTAATTCTTAACCAAAAGGTTTAGAAAATATACTCAAACCGTCAATTTATCTAGACATATCCGCCTACCATACGGGTAATGGGTGGTGTATGTGTCTAATAAGGATTCTGATTATGTCTTGGTTGAAATTAACAGGGCAAGCGCTTTATCTCATGAAGAGCGGTTCTGACTGCTATGTAAACAAGGTAAACGTTTCATCATCCAATCAGAATCCATCAGAGCTACGGCTGTATATTCCCCAAGATTGGTTTACAGGAAGAGATGTCCCCAGCGGCATGGTGGTTAATCTAAATGGAACCGAGCCCGATCTCTGTCAGATTCCTGTTCCCTCACTCCCCGGCGGGAGAACATCGGTCTTGGCTGGCAAGCTAATTGTGCTAGATCCGGGGCATGGGGAATTTCAAGGCGGCACCAACGATCCGGGAGCTGTTAACACCAGTCTCGGCAGAAACGAACGGGATGAGGTACGTCGACAGGCTGATATTGTTAAAACAAACTTGGTACGGAAAGGGGCAACCGTTAACATTGTTGAGAATGACAGTGCTAAAACCCTCAGTGAAATTGGCTCAGAGGGCAGAGGGGCCGACTGTTTTATTTCTCTTCACTTAAATGCCTTTAACCGACAGGCACAAGGGCATGAGGTATTTGTGCACAGTCAGGGGACAGCGGCAGATGAACGACTGGCAACCTTGATTAATCAGGAACTGGCCGCCGTATTGCCCATTACAAATAGAGGGGTAAAGCGAGCCGGTCTGGGAGTCCTCAGAGGAGTGCCTCTACCTGTACCAGCTGTGCTGACAGAGGGCTTTTTTATTGATTCAGTGACGGATACTGCCACCTTAGATGAGTGGAACACGCTTGCGGCTAATGCAGTTGCCAAAGGCATAGAGATGTTTTTGACCACCCTGTAATTTCTCCCACTAGCGGCTATCCCCTATGACATTTTGGACTACCTGGCAAGACTACAAAAATGCTCAAAAAGAGATTGAGCTGCCTGCTGGTGGTGCTGCCCATATTCCAGTCAAGATTCGCTATGTGGATGTGGGTACCGATCAGACCGGCACCATTTTGCTGATGCATGGGATTCCCACCTGGGGCTATCTTTACCATGCGGTAATTCCACCGTTGGTGGAGGCGGGCTATCGAGTGATTGCGCCAGATTTTTTGGGCCATGGCTGGTCCGATAGACGCGATCGCTTTGATCGGTCGTTTCAAGATCAGGCCACAATGATTTTGGCACTGTTAAATGTGTTAGATCTGTCTCAAGTGCATGTTGTTGGCCATGATACGGGTGGAGCGGTTGCCTTAATTCTGGCGATTGAACATGCTCAGGTGGTTAACCAACTGATTATTACTAACTCTGTTTGCTATGACCGGTTTGATGATGACATGCTGGATTTTGGTCATCCGCTACGGTGGAAGCCACGGCCAATTGAGGATTTAGTTGCTGCTTTGGAAGAGAGTTTAGCCATGGGGCTTTCTCGGTCTGAGCGGCTAACCGCAGACTTTAGAGAAGGAATCATTGCCCCTTGGGCGAGTGAAGAAGGCAAGCTTAGCTTATTGCGTAATGCGGCAGCACTCAATGCTAATCAGACGATGGCACTGGTTGACCGCCACGGAAAAATTGCGGCACCGACTATGATTCTTTGGGGGATGGACGACCCCTGGCAAAAAGCTGAGGATGGCAAACAGCTGGCTTCAGAGATTCCAGGGGCCATATTTAAGCCAGTTGATGCATCCCATTGGATACAACAAGATGCCCCCAAAGAATTTGTGTCGACTCTACTCAAGTTTTTGTGGTGAGACTAATGTCTACTCAACACTTTTTATGACGATGTCTAAACCCAATCCCCATCAGCCCAACAGCCAATAATCCCGATATTACTCCAGGCTCAGGCACACTTGCACTCTTAGGAAACGCATTAAACAGTAGACCAATGGGGCGATTTAAGGCAGAAGAGTTGCTAGCAACTAGAGTGCGTGACCCCGTAGACGTATCAAAACTCAGGAGTGAGCCAACGGTTGTGCTGACATCAAACCCAACTGTGTATAGGTCACTCTGAGGACCAAAGGCTAAACTGCCGATAAAGTTATTGCTAGGAATTGTTTGAGTGTAGTTGGTATCAAATACGTCTATCTCTCTGCCAGTTAAAAAATCATAGCGACGAATACCGTTAGCAAAGTCGCTGACATATAAATCGCCATCTTCTGGTCCGGTGGCTAACCCCAAAAAGCTGACGAATCCAAAACTACTGGGAAATGGAGTAGGTTGGGGAATAAATACTTCGCTCTCACCTGTGGTGATGTCATATCGCAACACCTGACTGTCAAACGCAAAGGTTAAATTACCGTCACTGTCGGCAACACTGCCCTGTGTAGTGACATATAACTTTCCATCTGGACCAAATAGCAGACCATTGGGGCCATTCAAGCCTTCATTGGTACCATCTCGTCTGGCAAAAACATCGACAAAACTCCCTGTAATGCTGTCATACCGCAGAATCTGATCAGAGAGAAAGCTACTGACATACAGTAGACCATCTGGACCAAAAGCCAAACCATAGGGTCGAAATAGGCCACTCCCCGTAGCGAATCTGTCGATTAACTCACCTGTTTGGCTATTAAATCGATAAACGGCGGACGTGTCACGGGTGGTACCGCTAGTTACGTACAAATTACCGTCTGGCCCATAAGCCAGGGTATCTGGACTTTCAAAATCATCAAAGGGAGCAATAAATTCACCGAGAAAGCTACCTGTATTTTCATCTAGCTCGACAATATTGTTGCCTGCGGTATTACCAATTAAGATAGCAGCCTGGGCAGAGAAAAAAATCATAGAGCCCAGGGTTGCCAGTGACGATAGTCCAAGTGCAGGGAGACGCTTCATATAGGGGTTATCGTTTGCAGAGATTTCTGAAAGTGTGACAGGTAAAACAAAATTGAAAAGATTTTTCTGATACAAAAACAAAGCCTATGGGTAAATATTTTGCCTATAGGCGAGTGACGTTATCTCTTTGATGCAGCCCTACAAGCATCAAGATTAAGTTTCTTTACAGATGATATAGAACATGATGACCCAGCACAGTCAGCTTGCCATTGGCCTCGGATTAACAACGTTCACCATACTTCAGTCCTCCTCTGCGTTGGCAGGCTCTCTGGGTATTACCGGGGGGCAGTTGGGCTTTCCCTGGCAGCGGTGGTGAGGCGGAGCCCTATGGTATTTCTATCTATGAGGAAATTGTTGATCTAGCCGGTGGTCTAGACAATGCCAAAATTGGCGTTATTTCGACAGCTAGCTCCAATCCAGAACGCTCAGCTGGTTTTTATCTAGAAGATTTTGACATTCTCTACGGGGATGCTGCTGATGTGGAGTGGATTCCGATCACGGTGGATGAGTGTAATGCCTATAAAAATGATAGTGCCTCTAGCATTGTGACTCAGATGCAAGGACGCAACAGCTTTATCTTTACCGGGGGAGATCAATCCTTTATTACTGACTGCTTTTTTAATGAAGATCCGGTGGCTGAGACTCGTAGTGATACGGCGCTCATTGAAGTGCTGCGGGAGCAGTTTGATGCTGGTGCTGTTATCGCTGGCACCAGTGCCGGTACGGCTGTGCAGCCGGTCGAGCCGATGATTACCAATGGCGAAACCTATGAGGCGCTGCGGGATGGGCCGGTCAGCTTTATTGGTAGCCCACCGTTTGATAATACGCTTTACTACAATCCTTTGGGTGGTTTGGGGTTCTTTGAATATGGCCTCATCGATAGCCACTTTAGTGAACGGGGACGACAGGGACGATTAATTAGGCTGGCGTCAGATTTAGATGTGAAGATGACCTATGGGGTGGATGAAAATACGTCTTTGATTGTGACGGACGATGGCATGGTTGAGGTGCTGGGTCAGGGCGGTGTTTTTATCTCTGATTTGTCTGGTGCGGAGGTGGGAGAAAAAAATGGCTATTGGACGATCTCGGATGTTGAGGTGACCTATTTAACCGAGGGCGATCGGTTTGACCCGCTAACTGGAACGGCCTCCTTTGGTAATAAATCGCTGCTTGCTACAGCCAATGGTGGCGAGCTGCCGGTTACAGAGAATATCTTTAGCTATTTTGATGACGAGCTGGGGGACTGGACCAATCAGCGGGCCTTTACTGAAACTGCGATCGCACTTTTTGAGCAGACTGCAGCCAGCGCATTGGGCGAAAGTTTTGAGACTGACCCCACCTATGGAGTCAGCTTTGTGAGAACCCCCGAGTCTTTTGGCTACGCTGGGACAGATAGTCAAGGAGCCCAAAAAATTTCGTTTGAAAAACTGTCGGTTACCATTGCCCCTATCCCAGAGCCTGGAATAGTTTTAGGGATGTTAGGAGGGTTGGGTATCGCCAGTCTTGGGCTTAAGCGCCAGCGTTAAACTTTTTGTATAGCTGCCATAGAAACCCCCATCAGTCTTTAAGAGATTTAGGTAACAACCGTCACCGTTAGAAAATAAAACTGACTGTAACTTAAAGGATTGGAACTCTCTCTAAGCCACAGGTCAGGCTTTAAGACAGATCAATCACAAAATATTTAGATTTGGTTAAATCCCCAGTTCTGTCTGGTCTTCTAAATTTAAGCTAATTCCATCCAGAAAGGACACTCCATCAGTTTTCTCGGCAAAATACGCAAAGAAGGAATCGCAGAATTCATGAAACGTAAACGCTTTTTAGCCCTTACTTCTCTTTCGGCTGTTGTCGCCTTGGGTATAGCGACCAGCTGTGCGTCTCCTAGTGGCACCGCTGAAGCCGATGGCGACAACGTTTTGGTGATGGCCACCTCTGCCGACTATCCCCCCTATGAGTTTTACGAAACGGCCGGTGGGGACGGAGAACCGATTGGCTTTGACATTGATATTGCAAAGGCAATTACTGAAAAACTGGGATATACCTTAGAAATTAAGGATATGGATTTTAACGGGATTATTCCCGCCCTGCAGTCAGAACGGGCTGATTTTGCCATGGCGGGGATGACGCCCACGGAAGAACGAAAAGAAAGCGTTGATTTCTCTCAGATCTATTACGACGCTCAAAACACGATTATTTCGATGAAAGATTCGGGTCTGGCTACCTACGAAGACCTGGAAGGCAAGACGGTAGGTGTGCAGCTGGGCTCTATCCAAGAAGGGGAAGCCAAAGACCAGGCGGAAACTGTCACCATGACCATTGAGCCCCGCAACAAGATTAGCGAGCTGGTGCAAGAGATTAAAGCCGGGCGTCTGGATGCGGCTATTGTGGAAGATACGGTGGCTAAAGGATATGTGCAGAATAACGAGGATCTGCAGTTTGAAACCGTGCCCATTGAGGGCGAATCTGGCTCTGCGATCGCATTTCCTAAAGGGTCTCCTCTGGCAGCTGAATTTGACCAGGCGCTCAGCGATCTGAAAGACAGCGGAGAGTTAGACGGCATGGTCACCAAGTGGTTTGAAGATTACTACGATCAGTAATCCTTTGCCCTATTTAAGAGACTCGCTGTTGTACTCCACCCCCTAATGCATCTGTTTTTGCCCCCCCTAGTTGCGGCTCTAGATTTAGACTTTAGCCGCATTTGGCCCTCGCTTCCCTTTATTTTGTCGGGGTTATTAATTACCCTACAGTTCACAGCAT
>JBHJIV010000219.1:0-13802 GCA_050043105.1 Leptolyngbyaceae cyanobacterium
AGAGCAGGCCGACCTACCCGCCTGGCAAACGCAGCTCGATCCCTACGGCCCGGTCTACGCCTGGTTTGATAGCTTTAAGACTGCCACCACCTCTGGCACTGTACAGCTAGAAACCTACCAGCTGTATAGCCATTGCGACGGTAACAGCACCACACAGCTAATCCATAATTTGCGACCGCGCCATGTTGTGCTGGTCCATGGCAAGTTAGAGCACCTCAGTGCCCTGGCAAATATAGAATCGCTACAGAGCCGCTATCAGGTTCATATTCCGTTGCCGGGGAACCCTCTATCGCTGCTTTTAGACAGTCGGTTTACCTCGCCCCCACCCCCCCGCGAGACCACCTTCGAAGGCACCGTTGGTGAAGCTCAAGCCCATGTGTCGATTCAGCTACCGCCCGCGATCACAGCAGATGCGCGCTGGCAAAGTTTTGCGGAAACAGGCATCATCGAAGCGCGCTGGCAGGGTGAAAATTTGATTTTGCGCGGCATAGACCCGTCTGAGCTAGCAGAGATTGCTAATCGGCTAGCGCCCGACCGCATAGCCTGTGATAACTGTCAGTTTTATCAGCAACGTGTCTGTCAGCAGCCGCAATCGCCCCTATTTGGACGACTGGTTGCTCCAGAAGGCCATTGTCCAGAGTTCACGGCTCGTTAGCGGCGTTGAACACACCTATTCGCGGATTTGCTCAGATGTGGGGCAATCGTCTGAAATTACGATTTCCGTGTCTCTCTTAGGCACTGTAGCTAGCTTTTGTTGGATGGAGCCGATGCTTTCTAGCCGTACCATTTCTTCCCATGCACAGCGCTCGTCGTCTTCTTCTGTTTCATAGCGCAGAGTCACGAGATCTCCTTCGATATTGAGAATTTTAGCCCGTTCGATCCAGCGGTGCTGATCCCTTAAAAATACCCACACCTCACGACCGTCGCAGGAGAGTTGGTATATCTTGCGATGTAGCATAGAAATCTACCCGTCATCTAAGCGACTACTGTGGCCTCAGAGCTACGGCTCTAAGGCTATAACTTAAGTACAGCTTAAGGGAGGGCAACCGAGTTTGACCACCCGCATAATAGGATTGCGGTCAACGAAGGTAAAACAATGAGATTGCATTTGTGTACATGGCCTGAAGTCGAGAACTATTTATCGCGATCTCAAGGCATCATATTTCCCATCGGGTCCACCGAACAGCATGGTCCAACCGGCTTAATTGGCACCGATGCTATCTGTGCTGAAACCATTGCCATGGGTGTTGGCGATCAAACAGAAGCCCTGATTGGCCCCACCATTAATGTCGGTATGGCCCTGCACCACACTTCATTTCCAGGCAGCCTGAGCCTCCGTCCCAGCACCCTAATTGCTTTAATTCAAGACTACATAAAACCTCTGGCTCGGGCCGGGTTTACCCGCTTTTACTTCCTCAACGGTCATGGGGGTAATATGGCGACGCTTAAAGCCGCTTTTTCTGAAACCTACGCAGCCCTGGCGGATCTAAATATTTCCGGTGCCGAGCATGTGCGATGTAAGCTGGCTAATTGGTTTATGTGCCGCTCCGTATATACCCTCGCCAAGGAACTCTATGGTGATCAAGAAGGCTCCCATGCCACACCTAGCGAGGTGGCACTGACTCAATATGCTTATCCAGATGCCATCAAATCAGCCACTTTAGACCCCCAGGTAGCCCCGTCAGGTCATCGTATCTATGGCGCTGCTGACTTTCGACGGTTTTATACCGACGGTCGCATGGGCTCTAACCCCGATTTGGCCACACCAGAGCATGGCAAACAATTTTACGAAGCCGCTGTTAAAGAAATGAGTAATGACTATCTCAAATTCTTAGGGGGTTAACCGTAGGGATGTTCCATGGAACATCCCTACGGTTAATTACCCAAAATTTTAGGCACCTTAAAAAAATCATCCTCACGGTCGGGGGCAATGCCTAAAATAGATTCTCGATCTTCAAAGGGATCTAGCTCATCTTGACGAGTGATATTGCTGAGTTCAATGGCCCGTGTCGTGGGTTCAATATCTTCTGTATCTAGTTCGTTGAGCTGCTGTACATAGTCCAAAATGCCGCTTAGCTGCTCTGTAAACTGCTGTTCTTCGGCTTCAGTTAGCTCTAAACGAGCCAATAACGCCACTTTACGAACCTGTTCTAAATCAATCATTTGGGAAATTAAGCATACGCCATAGCGATGAGCAACGCCCACCGCCCAATGCATTAGTTAAAAGAATACATCTGCAGCCATACGGCCCGTATTTTTTAACCAGTTTTGAGCCTCGATATAGTTATTGGGGGCCATCCGCAGGGCTTCAAGCCAGTAGCTAGCTGCTTCATCGTAGAGGGCTTCAGCCGCTTGCTTATCACCGGCCGCCTCCGCCTGCTCACCTCGATAATGATGGATGACGGCAGTGTTATTTAAAGCTTGAGGCATGCGAGGGTTGAGCTCCATAGCTGCCGCATACTTTTCTAATGCAGCCTCGTGATCGCCATTACTGGCATGGATCAACCCCATGTTGTAAAGGACGAAGCTCTTGTCGTAGGGATCTTCTTCCAATTCCAAAGCTTCGTTGTAGTTTTCTAGTGCTTCTGCGTACTCACCGTCTGCCTGGGCAGACATACCGTCCCGATAGTAGGCAAACGCTTCTTTTGCCTGCTTTTTGGTCGGCAGCATCTTTAAGATCATATCGGCCATGACCGTAAAAGATTTATCGATGAAATTATCGTTGCGCTGGGTTCTAGGCATGGCAAGACTAGTCAGTATGAGTGCCGACCTATATTCTAATGCAATGCCACTAAACCTTGACCGGCCCGTAATATTAATCTGCAGCGGAAGATCTACTGCTCAAACAGGTATCTAGAAACACAATCAGGTCAGCCAGAGTTTCAAGGCGTGTTTCATCAAAGCAGTCGCTAATGTCTACACCAAACTGGTTGATGACGTCATCACAAAAGTTGACAGACCAGTCAAACCAGCACACCAGCGGAAATTGCAAATCATCTACCAGGCGGTCATCGGGTCTCACTAGATTAAACTCAATGCCAGAATAGACTTCTAATACACGATAGACAAACAACAGGGTGCTGGGTTGGGACTGGGTGGCTTGCTGACAGGTGTCACACCAGGCTTCCCTTGAGAGGGGGCGGCGATGCTGACGCAGTGCTTGATTAACCTGATGACGTATGGATAAATCGGGACTTATATCCCGATAGGTATTGACGCTCTGGAGGTAATTACTGACTTATCGCCACTGTTGCCACATAAGTTCTTGCCTACCCCGCAACCCCAAAACGTTATTTGCCTGCCCATAGGTTCTAACCATACATTCTGACTGAGAGAACCGTTTCCAACGCTATAGTAACTCGCCCATCTGTTAGCCACTGGGATTTGTGCCCCTAATCTAGGAGGATGTACTGTTTTTCTATGTATCTATTATTCCCTTAACCCTTAGCCTAACTACGGTGATAGCAGAGACGCTTTGGCACTAGCAACCGTTATCTTAAGGTCTTCTTGCCACATTCCACCCGTGCTCGGAGATGCGTATATGAAACCTTTTATAACGGTAAACTGACCCGTGCCCGACGCTTTTCTAGATAGGTTTGCAGGAGCTGAGAGGGCATAGGTTTACCAATGAGATAGCCTTGGGCAAAATCACACTGATATATTTCTAATAAGGACTGCTCATCGGCTGTCTCCACACCTTCTGCAACAATGCTCAGGCCCAAATCGTGCCCCATGTTAATGGCCGATTGGAGAATAATCTGATTTTTGGGATCGGTGGTGACCCCTCGAACAAAGCAGTTGTCGATTTTGAGGGTGTCAATGGGGAGCTTTTGTAGGTAGCTCAACGACGAATAGCCCGTACCAAAATCATCCACGGCTAGACGAATTCCCAGATTTTTTAGCTCATTTAAGGTGTGTATGGCTGCATTTGCATCTTGCATTAGAGCGGTTTCAGTAATTTCTAGCTCAAGTACCCGGGGGGATAAGCCGCTCTTAAATAACGTCTTTGCCACCTGTTTCCCCAAATTTCCCTGGTTAAATTGCACGCTGGATAGGTTAACTGACATATGCCGTAGACCTAAGTTCATGTCCTGCCATTGGCGGGCCTGACGACAGGCGGTTTCTAAAACCCACTGTCCAATGGCAATGATCAGTCCAGTTTCTTCAGCCAGGGGAATAAACTGCCCAGGCGAGATCGTGCCAGCTTCAGGATGGTGCCAGCGAATCAGGGCTTCAACGCCTTCAATATGTCCATTGCACAGATTGAGTTGAGGCTGATAGTACACTTCAAACTCATCTCGTTCTAGGGCGTAGCGTAGCCAGGTTTCTAAGCGAATTTGATGTTCGGTCGCAACTGCCATATCAGATTGATAAAACTGACAGTAGTTACTTTTTTGGCGTTTGGCGTACTCCAGTGCTGCATCAGCCTGGCGCATCAGTACCGGCAGATCTTGACTGTTTTCTGGATACATGGAAACACCCACACTAGCCGTCAGAAACACTTCGTGACCGGGCAGTGAAAAGGGGCGGCTAAGGCCATCCATTAGCTCTGTGGCTAGTTTCCTGACGGCCCCAGGATGTTCTACATGGCCAAGGGCAATGGCGAACTGATTGCCGGTTAGACGAGCGAGGGTAGTGCCTGTTGGTAGACAGGCCTGCAGCCGGTGGCTGGCTGACTGTAGCAGGCTATCACCCGCTGGGTATCCCAAAATGTTGTTGATCTGTCTGAGGCGATCAAGGCTGAGAGACAGTAGCGCTATGGGCTGCTGAGAGGTTTTGACCAGCTGGATAAACCGCTGCTCAAATAGGAGGTGATTGGGTAGCTTGGTGAGACTGTCATAGTAGGACAGCCGATTGAGGTGTTCTGCAGCTAGACGCAGATGACTGAGGTAATGGTTGGCAATAGCATCTTGATGCTTTAGTCGGGCTGCGATCGCAGCAATTAATATCTCATCTGAAAACGGTCTGAGCAAACAGTCATCGGCTCCCAGCTGCATTGTTTGTCGGAGATGTCTGTGGTCGTACAGCGAACTGAGCAATATAAACGGAGTGACCACCAGCTGGAGATCCTGCCGCATTTGTTTGAGAACATGGTGACCATTGCAATCGTTGAGATCCCAATCACACACAACGAGGTTTGGATTTTGCGCGCGGGCCATCTCTAAACCAGCTGTGCCGGTCTCTACCCAGTCAGCGGCATAGCCTGCGGCTGCAATCTTTTGTACCGTTGTCGATGATTGTGATTTTGATGACCCAATCAGTAAAATCTTTTGCATAGATGCTACGTTGCAACCCTAGTCAAAAGCAGGTCAATCGCAAATGACATGTCGGGGGAGAGCGTGCGGTCAAATAGTGGGTTTGTCCACAGTTGCTCTAGAATGCCCGGCGTAGCCTGGAATCAATCGAATCAGAGCGGCCTGATTGAACCGCTTAGCTGAAGCTCGACCGTATCAACACAGCTTGCAGCTCGCTTTTTATAGCTATGACAACAGACGCTAGAGGGCAAACTGCTCTAGCGTGCTGGCAAACGGTGGGTAGGAAACAGCCGCCGCTTCGGCCTGGTGGATGGTGGTTGAGCCATTAGCTCGCAAGGCCGCAATAGCCAGGCTCATGGCAATGCGATGATCGGTAAAACTATCCACGTCTGTGCCAGTGAGGGTGGCCCCTCCCTGAATTTCTAAGCCATCGGGAAGTTCGCTAACCGACGCGCCTAGGCGATTGAGCTGACTGGCGGTGACGGCAATGCGATCACTTTCTTTTACCCGCAGTTCAGCCGCCTCTTGAATGCGGGTGGTACCGTCTGCAAACAGAGCCGCTACCGACAAAATTGGGACTTCATCAATCAACCGAGGAATCAGGCTACCGCCAATGGTGCAGCCCTTTAACTGACTTGTGCGCACCCGAATATCGGCGACAGGTTCTCCGGTGACCTCACGGCTGTTCTCAAGGGTAATGTCAGCCTCCATCTGTTGTAAGGCGTCTAAAATGCCCGTGCGGGTAGGGTTAACACCAACATTTTCAATCACCAAGTCAGACCCTGGCACGATGGCGGCGGCCACCATCCAATAAGCAGCCGAGCTAATGTCACCCGGAACAATCACGGTTTGTCCCTTTAGCTGGCTGGGGCCGTGCAAAGTTACACGGCAAGCATCGCGGTCAACGCTAAGGTTGGCACCAAAAGCGCTCAGCATTCGCTCGCTGTGGTCTCGTGAGAGGCTAGGTTCAGTCACTGTTGTATCGCCATCAACCGATAAACCAGCCAGCAAGATGCAAGATTTTACCTGGGCCGAGGCAATGGGAGAGTGATAGTGAATGGGAGAAAGCACTTGTCCCTGAATCGCCAGAGGCGCTAGTCGATTGTTGTGGCGACCCCAAATTTGAGCGCCCATGGAGGTGAGGGGAGTAATCACCCGAGCCATGGGTCGCGATCGCAGTGAGCTGTCTCCTGTAACTGTAAAAAACCGGTCGGGCTGAGAGGCCAACAGCCCCACCATCAACCGCAGTGTGGAGCCTGAATTACCCGCATCTAAGACATTGACAGGTTCCTGCAGCTGGCCGACACCTAGACCTTTGACACTAACCCACTCTGCTTCAAGATCAGAAATCTCAGCCCCCATAGCTTGAAATCAGGCGGCTGTGCTGCGCGGGTCTTCGCCCAAGAGCAACCCCTTGATGCGAGTCTCACCCTTGGCTAACGCACCCAGCATCAAAGATCGATGGGAAATGGACTTATCACCGGGCACCCGTAATCGCCCCTGTAGCCCTTTGCCACTTGCTGTAATTGTCCAAGCCTGGCGAGCAGCCGTATCCGTTTTAATGAGTAAAGCAGGGGCAACCATAAATAGAATCAGCAAGCAGCGTTTCTGATTCTATCGCGAGCGTCGGTCCCCGCGGGCATCGGTCCCGCTTATTCAACAGGCAGCGTTTCTGCCTCCTGTCGCGGGCATCGGTCCCGCTTATTCAGCGGCCGGTGTTTCTTCTGGGGTTTCTCCTTCTGTCCCAACAGGTACTTCCGCACCACAGTAGCCATTGATGTCGCCTACCAGGGTGGCCTCATCTTGAGACAGGGTTTGCAAATTGGTAAATGCAGTATTCGCTTTACCCTGAAACTCTTCTAAAACGTTGCTAAGGTCGGTCTCTGATTCGGCGTTGGCCACTAGCTGCATCGCCTCACCCGCCACCTGTAGTTCTTGGGCAGAGCCAGAAATAATATCTGCATAGCCGTCACGATATTGAGACAGCTGTTCATCTGACAGGTCTAGCCCATCTAGGCTGGTAACCATACCGTCAATGTTGCCGACTACGTTATCCACTGCCGTGATGTATTGAGTGGCGGCAGTTTGAATATCTCCAAGACTTTCAGCTCCCTGGGCCTGCTGGGTAAAGCTATCGATTTCAGTTTCAAACTCATCTTTAAAGACTTGAGCCTGGTTGATTACATCGGCAAACGCATTGCACTGAGATACCTTTGAAGGACCACAGCTGGCTAAGGTCAGGGCTGCTAGTCCCAATGGCAAAATTGAGTGTGAAAAGCGCATTAGTAATTTCCGTTTCCGTGATGGTCGCTAACGTCTAGTGAGCTGGCAGTGAATGCGTAACAGTAATCTTTTTTACAATTTACCCAGCCCGATAGTAAATACGTTCAAGTATCGGGGCTACCGGTCAGGAATTACTCAAGACCTGTTAGGGAGCTTGGTTTTACGGACGAATTAACCCATACAGAATAGATTAAACTTGATAAATCTTTAACTGGCTTGGCTGTGCCTTCATGAGTGTAAGCATTGCGCAATATCGTCAGACAGTTCCAGCTCTACAAAGTAAGGCTTACTTTAACTACGGTGGTCAGGGGCCGATGGGCACTGGCGCCCTTGATGCAATTCAGACCGCCCATCAGACCATCCAAACTCTTGGCCCCTTTGGGAGTGCTGTCAATCAGTGGATGCAGTCGGAGGGTGAAAAAACACGCCAGGCCATTGCAGACGATCTTCAGGTCTCACCCCAGACAATTGCCCTAACAGAAGATGTGACCGTGGGGTGTAATGTGGCCCTGTGGGGAATATCCTGGCAAAAAGGTAACCATATTTTGCTGTCGGACTGTGAGCACCCCGGAATCTTGGCCACGGTGTATGAGCTGCAGCGTCGCTATGGTTTGGAAGTTAGTGTGTTTCCCCACTTGAGCCAGCTAAATGTGACTGACCCTGTGGCGACGATTCAAGCTCACCTGCGACCGACTACCCGACTGGTGGTGGTGAGCCACATTCTGTGGAATACAGGACAGGTGATGCCGCTAGCAGAAATTTGTCAGCTGTGTCATGACCGACCTCGGCCAGTGCGCGTACTGTCGGATGCGGCTCAGTCAGTGGGCATGCTCCCCCTGGTACTCACTGAGACGGGAGTAGATTTTTACGCATTTACAGGACACAAGTGGTATTGCGGGCCAGCCGGTTTGGGGGCAGTCTATGTCAGTCCTGAGGCAATGCCAGAACTCGCACCTACGTTTATTGGCTGGCGCGGAATTACCATGAGTAAACAGGGAGAGCCCACAGGCTGGCAGTCGGATGCACGGCGGTATGAGGTGGCCACCGCCAATGTGGCACTGTGTAGTGGATTGCGGGTTGCGATCGCAGCTCACAATAACTGGAGCACCACCGAGGAGCGCTACTTTCGGATTTGTCAGCTGCGCAGCTATCTCTGGGGCAAACTAAACGGCCTGCGGGCCATACAGTGTCTGCTTAAATCTCCGCCAGAATCGGGGCTGGTCTCGTTTCAAATTTTTCAGGATGGAGAACCCTCTGCGACACTGCATCAAACGCTAGTCACCCACCTAGAATCAAAGCAGTTTTATCTACGAACGCTGCTGTCTCCCAGCTGTGTGCGGGCCTGTACTCACTACTTCACAACAGAGTCAGAAATAGACCAGCTGATCGATGCGGTAGAAACTTTTTTACAAGACCAGCGGCTTTAGAGAATCGCGTCTTGCCAGTCCTTCAGAGAAAGCATGACGCGATTCCGTAACGACGCAGTAGAATTAGTCTCCATGCTCTTACCCCCAAGCAGATGTCTTCTCCAGACGGCTATGTGAACCAACCTCAGTGCCAAGGTATTCGCGGAGCATTTTTAGATTTTGTTGGCGATCCGTTTTTTCTACCCGAGCCCGACTGCGTCCGCTATGTGCCGGATGGTTTTTTAGTATTAAAAAACGGCAAAATTGAAGATTTTGGCCCCTATGCTGATGTGGTTTCTCGCTACAGAGATATTCCCACTACAGACTACTCTGGGCGACTAATTTTGCCAGGGTTTATTGATACCCATATTCACTATCCTCAAACCGAGATAATTGCCTCCTATGGAGAACAACTTCTAGAGTGGCTAAATCAATATACATTTCCGACTGAGCAAAAGTTTAAAGATAAAGACTATGCCAGAAAGGTGGCCGAAGTCTTTTTAGATGAGCTGTTGCGTAATGGCACCACTACAGCCATGGTCTTTGCGTCTGTGTTTCCGGCATCTGTAGATGCCTTCTTTGAAGCGGCCGAACAGCGTAATCTATGTATGATTGCCGGCAAAGTCATGATGGATCGCAACGCCCCCGAAGCTGTCTGTGACACTGCAGAGTCGGCGTATCAAGAGACCAAAGCACTGATACAAAAGTGGCATAAGCGTGGGCGTCTCCACTACGCGGTTACACCCAGGTTTGCCATTACGTCTACCAATGAACAGCTGCGGCTAGCGGGCCAGCTCTTAAAAGAATTTCCAGATGTTTAATTACACACACATTTGTCTGAAAATGTGGATGAGGTTGCCTGGGTAAAACAGCTGTTTCCTGATTGTGAAACCTATTTAGATGTCTATGATCAAGCCGGACTGATCAAAAAACGCTCACTGTTTGCCCACGGTGTACAGCTGAGCGATCGCGAGTTTCAACGTCTCTCTCAAGCCCAGGCAGCCCTTGCATTTTGCCCAACGTCTAATCTGTTTCTTGGCAGTGGGTTGTTTAGGCTTGAGCAAGCCAAATCCGTAGATTATCCGGTCAAGGTTGGGTTGGGTACCGATGTTGGCGGCGGCACCAGCTTTTCCATGCTACAAACCGCCAGCGAAGCCTATAAAGTCGCGCAGCTACGGCGTCAGAGACTATCTCCATTTCAAGCACTGTTTTTAGCCACCCTAGGGGGCGCGCAAGCACTGCGTTTAGACAACAAAATCGGCAGCTTTGAGGTAGGCAAAGATGCCGATTTTATTGTGCTAAATCCACGAGCGACACCGCTGTTAGCCTTTCGGAATGCTTCGGAGACGCCTCCCACGATTGAACAGCTAGCTGATCGTGTTTTTTCCCTCATCATGATGGGGGATGATCGCGTTGTTGAACAAACCTATATTTTAGGAAAGTTGGCCTATGAAAATACGGGCGCACCATAACAGAATTGATGCCTTGGTTGACCTGTATTGAACTGTACGGAACGTGACCTCGCGGGACCACTTATGACGATGTTGTGATTAATGTCACACCCTAAAGTCTGGAATTTTTCTGAGTAGGGTTGGAGTTTGTCTGGTGCCGCATCGCTGACTTAGCGGTGCCCAAAACCGCATACGGTCCGTTACCGTCTGTATAGGCTAAATACCGGGCGTGTCCTCGATTGCCTTAGTTTTTGCTCACTCACCTGTACTCAAAGGAGCTGTCATAAATGTCTGCAGTAAACGGTGTCATAATGCAGTATTTCCACTGGTACGTGCCCAACGACGGCCGCCTGTGGAATCAAGTTAGTACCCTATCTAAAGAATTGGCAGACGCCGGTTTTACTGCCATGTGGCTACCGCCAGCCTATAAAGGTATGGGCGGTGGCTACGATGTCGGGTATGCGGTCTACGATATGTACGACCTGGGTGAATTTGACCAGCGTGGTTCGGTACGCACAAAGTACGGCACTCGAGATGAGTACTTAAATGCCGTTAATGCTCTCAAGGCTAACGGTATTCAAGTCTACGCTGACGGTGTGCTTAACCACCGCATGGGGGGAGAGCATACAGAAGTCGTTAAGGCCACGCCCTTCTCACAGAATGATCGGCTCAATCCTAAGGGCTGGCAGCGAGATGTGAGTGCCTACACCCACTTTACGTTCCCCGGTCGCCAAAAGAAATATTCTGATTTTGAATGGCACTGGTGGCACTTTGATGCGGTTGACTATGACGACTACACAAAAGAAGGAGATACGGTTTATCTCTTTGAAGGCAAGTCTTTTGATGATTATGTTGCCTTAGAGAAAGGAAATTTCGCTTACCTCATGGGAGCTGACGTGGACTTTCAAAGTGTTGAGGTGCAAAAAGAGATCGAAAACTGGGGTAAATGGTATTTAGAGCAAACCGGTGTCGATGGGTTTCGTCTAGATGCGATTAAACACATCTCTGCCTGGTATTTTCCGCTTTGGATCGATGCCCTTGAACGTTATGCTCAAAGAGATCTGTTTATGGTGGGCGAGTATTGGTATAACGATCTCGGCACGCTGCAGTGGTATGTGGATGCGGTGCAGGGACGAATGTCTGTGTTTGACGTGCCGTTACACTACAACTTTCACTACGCCAGTAAGGCCGGTGGCAATTACGACATGAGAACAATCTTGGATGGGACCATGATGCAGACTGATCCCACCCATGCTGTAACTTTTGTTGAAAATCATGATTCTCAACCCCTACAGGCGTTAGAAGCACCGGTAGAATCGTGGGTTAAGCCTCTGTCCTACGCTCTGATCTTGGTGCGCTCAGAGGGTTATCCCTGTGTGTTTTATGCCGACTACTACGGTGCACAGTACGAAGACTATGGCAAAGACGGCAACAAATATCCCATTACGCTGCATTCTCATCGCTGGATGATCGACAAGTTTTTGTACGCGCGTAAACAGTTTGCCTATGGTCCTCAGTACACCTATTTTGATCATTTCAATACCATTGGCTGGACTCGATTGGGAGATGCAGAGCATCCTAAGGCCATGGCCGTGATTATGAGTGATGGTTCTGAAGGCTCTAAATGGATGGAAGTGGGTAAGGCCAATACTCAGTTTTATGACCTAACCGAGCATGTAAAGACACCGATCACCACGAATGAGTGGGGCTGGGCAGAGTTTCGCTGTCATGGTGGTTCTGTTTCTGTTTGGGTGGAAGCATAGCCCAGACTGAACCGGTGCTGTTGCTAAGGCCACTGGTGTTGTGGCTTTGCACCCATAGTTCACACCCTCAGCGATTGCTGAAAGCTCTAAATGGCAGCAACTATGTGGCGAAATCTGCTGAATGCATTCAGCAGATTTCGCCATCTGATAGCTTTTACAGGAAGCAGCACCGTGGTGGGCACCATCGATAGGTATGCAGCCTTGTAGTAGATCTAACAAATGGTGCCGATCAATGTGACAGTTTACACATGCGTCCCTACCTGTATTGCGCAAGGGCGAGCCATTCTGCAGTATTGGTACCTGTGTAACTGTGACTCTGCTAGTGTCTTTGTGGACCTGTCTGAAGGTACATTGGGGCTGACATGATAGCGATCAATTATATAGAACTGATTGAGCAGGGAGTGGATGCCTGGAATCATTGGCGTTCAGAGCATCCTGAACAACATCCTGAGCTAGAATCGGCCTATTTATTTGAAAAATCACTGCAGGGGATTAACCTTCGTGATGCCAACCTGAGCCGTGCCTGTTTAATTGGTGCAAATTTAGAAGGCGCTGATTTGACTGGAGCAAATCTCAGCGGTGTCTATGCTAGCAATGCAAACCTGCAGCGAGCGAACCTGACTGGCGCTGATTTGCGAGATAGTAATTTTATCGAGGCGGATCTATCTCAAGCAGAGCTGTCTGACGCGGCAATTGAAAACGCTAATTTTACCAACGCTCGTCTGCAGGAAACCTGTTTAGATGGCTGGCAGGCTGCAGTCAAAGCGCCTGAGGCAGTAGCCGAAGCACCTGAAGCAGCGGTCGCACCTGAACCAGCGGCCGCACCTGAACCTGCGACCAAGACACCTGAGGCAGCTCCGTCACCACAGCCTAAGCCGGTGGTTCAGCCTCAGCGGCGCTTGTCCACGCCTCAAATGGCAATGATTGGAGGTGCGATCGCACTTGCCGGTCTATACCTTATCTTTCGTCCCAGACCAGAAAATTTTGTCGCACCCGACGGTACCGTCACTATCCAGCTGGTCTGTCGAGAGTCGGAGATTACCCCTCTCAGCGTAGATGACCCCGATCATACCTATCAGAACGGCATCCGTTTTTACGGATCTTTTGAGGGTGGTAAACCCGCCAACGGTCGAGGTAGTATGCTATACCCCAATGGCAATCGCTATGATGGCCAATATCGCGATGGTAAACGCAATGGCTGCGGCACCTTTACTTTTAATAACGGTCGTCGCTATGTGGGTGAATTTCAAAATGACCTATTTAGCGGTCGCGGCATGTGGCTATTAGAAAATGGAGATCGCTATATCGGCGATTTTGAGTTTAATAAGTGCAACGGCGAAGGTGTATATGTGTTCGCCGACGGCACCTCACAATCAGGTATATGGCAACAGGGACGCTTGGTGGATGGTGGTATTACGTGCGATCGCCATCCAATTGAATTACCCGATTCTTAAAAGTTTGATATTAGTGTTTGCAGGAGCTTGCTATGGCTACTTTTTCCAACCGATTTTCCAAAGTCCGCCTGTTGCTAGCAGTTGTTTCAGCGGTCAGCTTAACCCTGGGAGCTACCCCTAGAGTCTATGCCCAGGATGTTCCCACCCCCACCCCACCGGCTGATGGAGGAGAGTTTGAAGGTGCTCCCGA
>JBHJIV010000220.1:0-33013 GCA_050043105.1 Leptolyngbyaceae cyanobacterium
TCCTACTTCCGATGAGTCCATTTTTGACGACCCTTCTTTGGACGAGCCTATTTACGACGACATATCTGACGAACCGATAATGGACGAGCCGATAATGGATGAGGAAACAGATGCGACAGAGGATACAGACGAAACAACTGCTCCAACAAATAGCCCCAGAGGACTCTGGTAAACGCCTTTTTAAGGTAAAACCGTCACCAGGGTACCTGGGGTAACAATGTCGTAAAGCTCACGGATGTGCTCGTTGTAAAGACGAATACATCCGTGAGACTCAGCATGGCCAATGGAATTGCGATTACGATTAGAGGTGCCGTGAAAACCGATTTCATTGTGGCCATCGGTCCAAAACGCAATCCATCGCTCACCTAAAGGATTTTCAGGACCAGGCGGCATCAGCTCATCGGTAAATGGATTGGTCCAACCTGGATTTTCTAACATGTAGGACACCTCAAAGGTGCCTGTCGGTGTTTCCCAACCCGTCTTACCCACAGCGACCGGAAACGTAGTCTCTAACACATCTCCTCGATAGACGTACAGCTGTCGTTCTGCTATTTGTACAACCAGCTCCACAGGCTGCTCTTGAGTCGATGGTAGTGGCCACTTCTCATTAGAAACAGGCAGCTTGGTAGGCAACGACACCGAATCTGGCACAAGCGAGGGTGCCACAGCTTGATCTTGGTCAGTGGCGTAGGCCGCACCAGAAAATACCCATAGTCCCCCTAACAGAGGCAGACCAATGATTAAACTACGCATAGAATCAAGTCACCGATTACCTCTACATTTTGCCGTTGTCGATCTACTAGTGCCGATCTGTCAGAAATTCCTTAGACCCGCGCATCCTAATAAGTAGTCGAGGATTAGCAACACCAGTTTTTTATAGTGACAAACTTTTAGGCGTAATAGCAAGCTGAGTGGACAGAAATTCGAGGTGAGTAACGTATTTAGAATTGTTAACCTGTCAGAAATTGGTTCAAACTTTCTCTAGAAGATCATCTCAGGCTTTCTCTTATTTATCTTCTTCTCACGTTCATCTCTCATATTTTTACTCATAATAAAATAGAAATAAACAACAATATTAATTAACATTTTTCGTGAACTCATCATTCGCCACAAGGTACCTATTTGGGTGCTGCGCAGACGTTTTTTAGTTCCTATAGTCAAGATCTCATTAACTAAATGTTTGATCTTGAAAGATTAGGAAATAAATCAATGACAACTCCAGACAACAACTTTCAGACAGTATCTGACGATGACTTACCGTTAAGTCGGGAACTGATTGTTATTGCCAAGCCTGAAGCTCAATTAAGGGCTACCGGTCCAAGTGTTGTTTCTAAGGCAGGCGTTGACACTAATTCCCTTAATGAACTCTTGTCATCAGAGAATGCAACTCTGGAACTGCTATTTGGCACCAATGAGGATCGGCTAGAACAGGAAGTGGCGACATCGGCTGCAACCACTGAGGACTCAGCTATGAACTCCTCTGTGTACTACTGTGTGCAGGCTGATGACGAAAAACTCGACAATCTGGCAACCCGGCTGCTGGAGCAAGATACGATTGAAGCGGCCTATGTGAAACCTGCAGCTGAGTTGGCGGTCATGACCATTGAGCGATCCCAAACTCAACAACCAGACGTGAGCATTAACGCTATGAGCCCACTGGCTGATGAGGCCCCACCGGTCACACCTAATTTTGTCAGCCGTCAGGGCTATCTCAACGCCGCACCTACTGGCATTGATATGGCCTATGCCAAAACTTTTCGAGGAGGCACAGGGACTGACATTAACATCATCGACCTTGAATGGGGTTGGAACTTTAGCCATGAAGATTTGCGCGCTCGTCAAGGCGGTGTCGTGGGGGGTACAAACTCTAAAAACAACGATCACGGTACGGCAGTCATTGGTGAAATCGGTGGCGATCGCAATAATTTTGGTATCACCGGTATTTGCCCAGATGCTAACGTCAGTGCTGTCGCCTTCTCAATGCCGACAGCAACCGCTATCCGCCTAGCCGCCGATCGGCTACGTCGAGGAGACATTATGCTGTTGGAAATCCACCGAGCAGGACCTCGGTTTAATTTCCAGGGGCGCCAAGACCAGCAAGGCTATATCGCTGTTGAATGGTGGCCCGACGACTTTGCCGCTATTCGTTACGCGGTTGCCAAAGGCATCATTGTCGTTGAAGCCGCTGGTAACGGCAGACAGAATTTTGACGATCCACTCTATAACCAGCGACCCAACGGATTTCCTACTAGCTGGCGTAACCCCCTAAACCCAGCAAATCTAAGTTCAGGCGCTGTAGTTGTCGGTGCAGGCGCGCCTCCTCCGGGCACCCATGGCCGTAACCACGGTCCCGATCGCTCCCGTCTCGGGTTCTCCAACTACGGTGCCAGGGTTGATGCTCAAGGCTGGGGGCGTGAAGTCACCACCACAGGCTATGGTGACTTGCAAGGAGGCAGCAACGCCAATACCTGGTATACCGACCAGTTTAGCGGCACTTCCAGTTCAGCTCCCATCATTACAGGCGCGTTGGGATGTGTTCAAGGCATTCTGAAAGCAGCAAATCTACCGTTGCTGACATCATCTCAGGCTATCCGACTGCTACGCAGAACCGGTAGTCCCCAGCAGGATGCTCCTACACGACCCAGAACCGAACGGATTGGAAATCGTCCCAATCTGCGTCAGCTTATTCCCCAAGCGCTGAGCTTAACCCCTGGCAATTACTCCGGTGTATGGCTACCTAAGTCTGGCGGCTACTATCTGTGGGCCAATGCCAGCTGGTCCAGCTTCAGAACTAAGTGTCAAGAGTTAGCAGGCAAAGGACTTAGACTGGTGGACTTAAAGGTTCACCGCTCTGGCAACAACACCCGTTATTCCGGTGTGTGGTTACCGGGTTCTGGCGGCTACTATATGTGGGAGAATGCTAGCTGGTCTAGCTTTAGAGCTAAGTGGCAAGAACTGGCTGACAAAGGTCTTAGACTGGTCGATTTAGAGGTTCATCGTGTAGGCAATAGCAATCGCTACTCCGGTGTGTGGCTACCGGGGTCAGGCGGCTACTATCTCTGGGTTAATGCCAACTGGCATAGCTTTAAGGCCAAGTGGCAAGAACTGGCCAAGAACGGCTTGAAACTGGTCGACATTGAGGTCAACGGTTCAGGTTCAGCGCCCAGTTTCGATGCAACAGCTAGCGAGCTGATGTCCGGCTTTGGCGGAGATAACATGCGGGACAATACGCTTACAGAAGACGACATTGAAAACACGAATGGCTTTGGCGGAGGCGATTTCTCGGATGTTCCTGAAGAGACTGAGGTCACCAATGGCTTTGGGGGCGGCGATTTCTTACTAGAGATAGACGAATCGGCCCCTGACATCACCGATGGCTTTGGCGGGGGCGATATGTCAGATATCTCTGATACTGCTGAACCTAACAATGGCTTTGGCGGGGGTGATATGGTGGCTACCATAGAAACTGTTGCCGTTGAATCCAGCGACGGCTTTGGCGGGGGTGATATGGTGGCAGACCTGGAAGAGTCTGCACCTGAGGGCTTTGGCGGGGGTAATGTTGATTCCCTAAGCTAAGGTGCTAACGACAAAGAGGTGTGAGCAGCTCACACCTCTTTGTCGTTTTATTATTCTGTTAGCGAACGGGGACGACGTACATACTGAGCAATCACAGCTCCCACTAAATATCCGGCAGTGCAGAGCATAAGACCATAGACATTAACACCAAGATCAACAGCATATCTACCAGCGCCAATCAGTACCCAATCTGGGAAAATTTGGGTTCCAAGGGCGCTCTCTAGCACTCGCAAAATGCCAAAAGTAAGCCCTGGCCAAAAGGCTAGGTGAAAGCTGAGGCGACCGGCGCTGGGAATAAACGACAGCAAAAAGATGGGGGCCAGACCCATAACCATGGTGCCACTAATGGTGGTCGCTAAAATGATCGCCGGACCAATCTGGTCGCCTAGATAAATGCTCAAGAGTGGGAAGTTACCAAAAACTGCGATCGCAACATTCCACCAGCGGCCCACCAACGCCTGACTTTCAGTCGGGTTATCTTGATGATTTGACCAGTCGCGGGCCCCTAACTTGGCCACACTTGAAAATGTGGAATCTAGTGTGGAGCCAGCACTGGTGAGCATAATGGCATTAAAGACCAGCAGCATCGGCAAACTAAACAGTGCTGGCACGGCTAGCACCGGGGACCCCTCAACTGCAAATGCACGGGCATATAGCCCAACAAAGCTAAAGAGAAAGATAAAGCCACCGCTGAGCAACCCGGCTAAGATAAACCCTTTTAACATCACCTTGGGCGATGTGATAAAGGCCCGGTCAGTCATCACCGGGTCGTGAAACGGGTAGCTAAAGATTTGCACAACCGCCAGGCCACAAAATGTCAGTCCTGCCAGAGTCGTATCTTGATCGACCTGAGGCAGTCCCTGATTTACCCACCCTAGCCCCAGGACAGCTAAAATAACCACCAACAAAACAGCCGCCAGCAACATCTGAGCCCCGTCCGTCAACAGACTGCTGCGCAAACCGCCCAACAGACTGTAGTAGACCGTAAACACAGTCACCAGCAGGGCCGCTAACCAATAGCCACCGCTGCCTTCTGGACCAAAATATAGCGAAAAGACTTTGGTATTGGACCACACTTCATTTAGTAATCGAATCGCAATGGCTAACAAAAACAGTCGAGAACAAAGCTGACCATACTTACTGACTAAAAACTCAGAAATTGAGCCGTAGCCACCTCGGGTCCGAATCAGATAGAGAGTAATCGCAGCGGTAACAAAACTCAGGTAGTAAATGGCATAGCCAATGCCGCCCGTAATGCCAAAAGAATTGCTCAGGCTGGCCGCATTATCAATCGATTTTGCAAAAATCCATGAGATGGCCGCACTGGATACTAGCAGCCAAAGACCAGGGCCTTCCCCCTGACGTGACTGCCCCTGAAAAAATTCAGACGCCGATACCTTGCCCGGTGTCGTTGTTTGAACGATACGATAAATAAACAAACCATACCCGGCCAACAAAGCCCAGGTGAGCGTTACTGTGAACATATTTTGATTTTAAGGAGACTGTTGTGAGGATGATGTTGAAGGTTGAAAAAATAGCCTTAGGCGGCAACTCTGTGTTTTACTGATTTTTCAGCCATTGGTAAAATTTCGGCACAGGTAGTCCAAACCCCCTGCTCTAGGGAGTTAATAAACTCTTGCGGCAACCCTTCTAAGCGCATCGCTGCCGTAACCGCAGCGACGTCATAAGTTAGAGGAACAAGTTTAGGAATAGGGGCGGCATCAGTTTTTGAAAAGTGCAGACAGCCATAGTAAACGTGGGGCTGCCCTTCATGGGCTGGACGCCCCAACACACCTACATTAAACCAAAATCCGTTCTGATTCCCGTCCTGATTAACGGTACGAGCCCAGGGTAGCCCTGTGTGGGTGGCACAGATGCCATCTACCTGGTAACGCGTCAAAAAGTCTTGAATTTGAGCGTTCTTGGTTTCTGTTTCCCACACAAATTCATTTACAATATCGGGACTGCCATGACACAACAAGATACGACAGTTTCGCCACTCTAGAACAATCAGCCCCGGTAGCTGCTGTAACCATTGCCGATGGGATTCAGAAGTATGGGCAAACGTGTAGTCGTAGCTTATTTGTGCAAATTTGCGATCGCGCGGGTCAGAATAGCCGCAGCCACAGTCCCGTAGACCGTGACCAACGGCGTGATCGTAATTACCCTGTAAACAAACCACCTCAGCCGCCCGCAGTTGTTCTAAGGTCCGATTAGGATAGGGGCCAAAGCCGCCCAAATCCCCCAAACAAAATCGATAGGGCATATCCGCTGTCGCGACTAAAAATGCATCAACGGCGGCAAAATTACTGTAAGGACCGCCACAGATAGCAATCTGTTCGCAATCATCGGAAAGGTGAACTCGCTGGATAGATGCAACCATCAACAAAACCGCTCAGTGTCAGGTGAATAGCAATTGATTTAATCACACATTCCCTGAACCAAAGATGAGTTTTTAATAAGAAATTTAGGGGTTGCTGATCCTCGGGGTGATTTCATCTGTAAAGGGCCGACACATAGCACTTTTAACAGATCGGTGCATCCCTCTAAATCAGCAACGGCGAACAAGCCCAACATCCGTCCTTGGTATCAGGTGCCTATCTTCTGGCTGCTGATATCTCCATCCAGTGACTAACTCTCTTGTTGTGAAACAAACTCAGGAGTCGGAAGTTGTTGAATATGTTTCCAGCAGACGGTACAGGCGGGTAAATCATGCTCGACGGCATAAGGCTCATGCACGGTATCTAGCCAGGTCAAGAAACGCTGAAAGTTTTGGGTAACCGTCTCTGATGAATCGTCTACAGTACCCAGTTGAAAATGGGGAGACTTATTTTCAACCGCAAACGGACAGGCGTGAAACTGCCCGTCGGTCTTGAGCACAGGGTAGCAGTGAGGGCACTGATGGTTATTTTTGGGGCGGACCGCTTCACCCGTAAACGGATCAACACCTCGACCAGAGTCGACAATATCAGGATGGCCAATTGCGATCGCACCTCTATGGGTGCGCTCATAGGTTTCCAGCTTGCGCAGCGACGACAGCGGCATTTGCGGCGCACCATCCCCAGTCGCAATGGAATAATTTAGCGAAGCTGTCGTTTTACCTAACGGATCGGCCTCTAAAATCGCTAGCAGTTGCTCTGCTTGAATCCCATTGGAGTAAACAACAATTGCCCCCTGATACCCATGGTCTCGTAGATAACCAACCGCCCAAATCACATTGTCATGATTGAGAGTAGGCTCACCACCATAAAACTTAATGGCGCCCTGTTCGTGCAGCATCACACTGTGAAGGGCTGCATCTAGATGAGTTGCCGTGTAGTCGGTATACCAACCTTTAGGTGTACCAAACACGGTGCAAAAATCACAGTCTCGGTTACATTGATTTCCCGGATAAAGATGCAGCTCCATCAGGCGATGGTTTTCAATCACGCCTCTATCACGAGATTGTCGTTCTTTGAATACTTGTTCTGTCGATACCATTTTATTATTCCTCTCTTTGTAAGTTGTCCTGAACCAACGTTAAATAGTAATTTGCTCCGTCCATGTTTGCTCTAATCGTGTGGTATATTCCGCATTTACGACCGGCACTGTCTGCTTAGTCAACGTCTGTAGTGGCATACCATAGCTCATCTCCACCTGGTCAAATTTTGTTTGCAACTCTGCAGACAACAGCGACCGAGTGAGCAATGGTGGGTCGCCCCAAACCGCCGGGTCAAATTTTTGCAACTGTCCTGCAGGGCTTGAGAGAATATTTGCCAGCACCATACTGCCCGCAGGGTTACTGGCATTGGTTGGAATGGCCGTAAACGAAGGGTCATTTAACGACGCCCCCGGTATCGCAAAGGCCTGGGTTGTCTCAGGAAACTGGCCTGTCGCAATCCCTTCTGCAATACTCGCAGTAAACGCAGGCATCATCCAAATTTCACCATTAGAAAACAGCTCTTGCAATCGACTTTGAGTGGGCGGATAGGTGGCTCCCTCTCGCCAAAGATAAGGTTCAATCTCTTTTAGATAGTTCCACACGCGGGGTGACTGCTCAGCCCAAAGAGTCTCATCAAACTCTGCTCCTGCGTATTGTTGATAGCCTCCTGTCAAACCGTAGAGGGCCGTCAACAAAAACCGACTGCCATCAAATTGAGGTGGCGCAACATAGGTAAATCGTCCTGGATTTGCCTTGGCCCAAGTCAGCAACTCTGCAAACGTGGTCGGTGGCGTTGGTACCCTGGCGCTGTCAGCCGCCATGATATAAAACGCCCCCGTATAGGGAGCCGAGTAGCCTTCAATCGGTAATCCAAAGTCATTGCTAACCGCAGGATTATTCGTGTCGTAATACTGCATTGCAGGTAGTTTGTCCGCAACGGGACCACACAGCAGATCTCCCTGTTTCATTGTGCGAAAGTTCTCGCCATTAATCCAGATCAGATCGATGCTGCCAGTCTCAGTGAGTCCTGCTTGCACTTCACCGACAACCTTATTCACCGCTTCCACGGTATCTGTGAGGGGCACCCGATTGAGCATTACCCCATATTTCGTCTGTAACTCACTGGCAAACCAACCATCAACGTAGGTATTTGTCTGGTCGCTACCGCCCCACATTGCCCAGTTGACCGTGGTTCCCCGGGCGCGTTCAACCACCTGGTCCCAGGTCGCAGAGATGGGATCTAGTCGGGGAGGGTCGGGTGTGTTGTTATTGGCGCAACCAGCGACCAAGGCCGCTCCAGCAGATAGATAAAGAAACCGACGACGGGGAAGAAAACGATGAGTCATAGAAGAGTGGCGAAACCGTAGATGACAATAAACAGTCCGAGGGAAACCCCTTTAAACCGTTTGAGGCAGTGTAGACACTAGTTGAGAATCTGGAGAAAAACTCCAAAGCGCATCTGCCGGCAGATGGGCAAACACTGATTGACCAATGGCAAAATCTTGACTGGGTGGCACCCAAGCCTGTAGCTCAAGCCGATCAGGGGTTTTGAGTACTAAATGTCGTTGGGTGCCGGTAAACCGGTTTTGGACCACCTTCACTGGCAACAGATTTGTGCTGCAAATCGCTTCAGCCAACACATGAATACGCTCTGGTCGAATGGTGACATCCACGGTACCTTGCTGAGGATAATCGGTGATGAGCGTATCACCTCCTGGCAAGGATAGTTGATGTTGCTGAGCCTCGGCAGAGAAGAAATTCACCCCGCCAAAAAAGCGTGCCACTGTCTGATCACACGGCTGTTGATAGAGGACTTCAGGCGTATCCACCTGACGTAGACAGCCGTCAAACATCAGGGCAATGCGGTCTGACATGACCACCGCCTCACTTTGGTCATGGGTAACAATCACCATTGTCACTCCCGTTTCCTTTTGTAGCTGTAAAATTAGCGTCTGCATATCGCTACGCAGACTGGCATCCAGCGCAGACAGGGGTTCATCGAGCAGCAGCACCTTGGGTTGAATCACCAGGGCACGCGCTAGCGCCACCCGCTGAGCCTGACCACCAGATAGCTCACTCGGGTGGCGATGGGCAAATCCCCCCAGCTGTACCTGCTCTAACCTCGCCAAGGCCCGCGTTTCTTGCTCAGCGCGAGAAATTCCTCGCATTTTCAGACCAAAGGCTACATTTTCACCCACGTTCAAATGTGGAAACAGCAGTCCCTTTTGCAGAACCAGGGCAATTTCTCGCTGTTCGGGAGGAACCCGATTTAGCAAACGGTTTGCTAGAAAAATCTCACCCCGATCGGGGCGTAAAATCCCGGCTATTAGCTTTAGAACAGTCGATTTACCACAGCCAGAAGGCCCCAGTAATGAGAGTCGCTCGCCCTGTTGAATATCTAGCCAGACATCGCTAGCGGCTAAGGTTTTGCGAAATGATTTGGTTAACTGCTGAATCGAGAAGTAGGGTGTATTAGACATCGCCTAACCCTCCAATAGCACTATCATCGCTCAACGCTTGACTAGAAAACAATAGAAAAATTAGAGCCGGTAAAATAGACGTAATTGCGATCGCAGCCGTTACCCCTGTATTGCCCCCCTGCAGCGACGTAAACAATACCATCGGTAAGGTAAACACACGACCGCTCCCCACAAAAAAGGTCAACAGAAACTCATTCCACGAGATCAAAAACGCAAACAGGGCTCCGACCACCACCCCAGGCGCAATTAACGGTAGCGTCACCTGCCAAAGCACCTGGATCGGAGACGCCCCTAGGGTCCGCGCCTGCGCCTCATAACCCGTATCAAAGTTGGCATACACGCTGCTGAGCACCAATGTCATATAAGGAATCGTCGGCAACAGATGTACCAGCACCACCCCCAGCATCGTGCCACTTAGCCCCAGCCGGATTAGGATAAACTGAATCCCCATCAGCGTTGCCAGCGGAGACACCATAATTGGCAACAGCAACAGTATTTTGATCGCCCCTTTTCCTGGAAAATCCAGTAGCCCAAGCGCCCGCCCAGCCGGTAATCCCACCAGCAGGGCCAGCCCCGTAGACAGGGCCGCAATCACCAAACTTTGCAAAAATCCTTCACCCACCTTGGTGCTGGCCGTCAAAATAGCGCTCCAGTTGGCCAGTGTCCACTGGTCTGGTATGAGCTGTGGGAAATACCAACCGTCCGCTACTGACCAGAGTAACAGGGGTGAAAACGGCAAAAACAACACAATGACAATTAAAGAAAGCGTGATGTTGCGAGTCATGACGGCCTCCCGTTAGCGCGGCTAGATAGACCGTGCCGAAAGGGCTTACCCGAGCCCAGCCAGAGATAAAGTGCAATCAATACGATTGAAATCAGAGATAGAATCAATCCCAAAGCAATCGCCACCGCACGCTGTTCTAAATCAACATCAGTAAACGCCTGATACACCAAAATCGGTAATGTTTTAGGCGCTGTTGCCCCCAGTAAAAAAGGTACCTCAAATGAGCCAAAAATAAATCCAAATACTAGCAAACTGGCTGACACAATACCTGGCCGCAACAGCGGCAGCGTCACATGCCAAAAACATTGCCACGGGCTCGCTCCCAAAGCGCGGGCCTGCATGCCATACTCAGGTCGAATCCCCCGTAAAACTGCCAACAAGATCAGGGTCATAAACGGAATCTCTTTCCATAGAAAGTGAATGATTACCCCAAAATTTGCCGCATCATTGACCAATAGGGGAAACGCTTGATCAGAGCTAATCAGACCTAGCGCAAACAACAGTCGTGCCAGCAAACCGCTAGGAGACAGCAGCAACAAAATGCCCGCAATACCCACTAAATGGGGAATCGGCAGCGTCAGCTGACAGGCAAAGCTAGCCCAGCGTCCTGCGCCCCGCAACAGCATGGCCAGCCCAATACTAAGTACGGTCGACAACGTTGTTGCTGTCAATGCAATATATAGACTTAAGCCTAGAGAACGCCAAAATTCACGACGGCTCAATGCCTGCTGATAGGCATTTAGAGAAAACGTGCCATCGGTGGTTACCCCCAATAGCCCCACACTTTGCAAAAAAGCCAGGATCAGGCCACCACCAAATAAAATAACGATAATGCTCACTGCAGGTAACACCAGACAATACGCCTGCCACGGCATCCCTGAGACTCGCTGCCGTAACCGTCTACCCCCCATAGCCTGAGACGACTGGGCAACCGTCATGGTAGCGGTTCCTCCAATAGCGCCATGACCTCAGCCCACATTGTAGAAAACTGTCGTTGACTCTCTCGCAGACGTTCCATCCGAGCGACAGCGCTGCTATTATCTGCCCCAGCGTACCAGCGACGAGCCGTCACCCAGTAGCCCGCCGTCCAACACAGCGATCGCAATGCCGGAAACGCACCAAACACGGCAAAATGCACCCGCATGGTTTGGGCCAGGCCCACATCTCCTAGCGCATTATAGTAAGCATTGAGAAAAAACTGTTTATCGTCAGCCGGCAGCTGATAATGGCGATATCGACGGACGGTAACGGGCGACAAAAAATGGCCCAAATCCCCTGCTGGTGAGCCAATTTCAGCCCATTCCCAGTCAATCAAATAGGCCTGCTGGGGGTTAATCACCCAGTTCTCATAGGTATGGTCGCTATGCACCAAACACTCATGGGGATAGTCGGTCAGCAACGTCTCTGCCGCCAGCCGAGTCTGCGCCTTGGTCAGCAGGGTCTCCAACATATCCACTATGTCAGAATCCGCGTCAGATGACGTGATGTATGGCTGAGCGTAGTCCCAAGCCTCTTGAAAAAACAGGCTCAGCGGTTGACTGACCCGCTGCACCAGCGGCATCAGTTGATAGAGTCTGTCACCTTCTGTCTGCAGCGGCAGTCGATGCAGCCGAGCCAGCGTTGTTGCACATTGCTGCAGTTGCAAATGGCTGTAGTCCAGTGGCTCGCCCGGAAGATAGTTAGTAATCAAATAGGTATAGGGAAAATCTACGCCAGGCTGCAGCTGAGCATCCAGTAGCTGATGCCCCAACCCTGTCCCCTGCAAATAGCCCAGAATAGACGCTTCAAATGCGGTTACTCGGCTAAAGTCGCCCCCAAAGCGCTGATTTGGGGTATTCACCGCCACCCGCACTAGTCGGTCCGAATTCAGACGAAAGATAACATTCGCCTCACCGTGGGCCAATAGCTCTACAGTGTCGTCCGACTCAAGCAGATGTCGACCGTAAAGATGCGATCGCAACGCCTCACAAAGTTGCCCCAAATTAAGCACAGTGGAAGACGACAATAGACCTCGCAGGATGTATCAAAAAAGCTGAGCGTATTGTAAGTCAGGTCACTCAAAATTCATATGAATGACGCCTTAAAAATTCCTGAGTTTACAATACGCTCAATTTCTTCAATGCTGCCAATAGCGAGATTTTCCATAAACCATACGGTCTCATCAATATCGGATTTGCAAAGTAACCCTGGCATTAACAGTCTGTTCGCCTCCTTCCACTGGAGTAGTCGCCTCAGGTACTGCATCTGCCAACCGTGCCTGGGCTGCAAAGGGAATAGGCATGGGCGGATTTGCATTGTTAACCTGGATGCCGATAATCTCTTGGGAACTCAGGTTAAGGCTCTGTAATACAACGTCAGCCTGGGCTTGAGCATCCGCCGTTGCTTCTTGTAATGCCGTACCCCGAGCAGTATCTATAGCATCATCGGCTGCAACATAGCTTTCGCTGTCTATCTGGTTAGCTCCGGTTGCGATCGCATCGTCTAGCAGCGTTCCCACCTCATCGGTTGGCATTTGAAAACTGACGGTGTTAGAGCCTGTGTAGCCAGTGATGCGGGGCTGATTGCCATCGTAGTTATATTGTGGATTCAGCCGAATACCGGTCGTTTGCAACTCATCAACATTCTGAGACCTTAATAACTCAACCACTGCAGATGACCGTTGAGCAATCTCTTGTTGAACTGTTTGCGCATTCTCTCCTTGGGCTGTAACTCCAAGCTGTACCTGGGCTAAAGTAGCCGGAATACTTTCACTCCCTTCTCCGGTGACGGTTAATACCCTTGAAACTGCTTCCTGAGCTTTGACCGGAGAAATTGCTGCTATATTAATGCGCCCGACCGCCAGGGCTGTTGCAACCAGCACTAAACCTGCTGAAGGCAATATCCATCGCTGTAGCGTAATCATGTGTCATCTCCTCAGTACATCATGGAATCATGACTCTAATGTGGCACGAGATGATCCCTATCAGAGCAGTGTTACTGTTTATGTAACCTACGCTGGTTGCGATCGCACCTTTGTTGAAAGCCTCTCCACTAAGCAACATGTGAGCGCGTTTTTTTGTGACTGGCAACCTCGCCCGTTTCTACTAACCAGACAAAATGCCCGGTCGTTGCAACCAGGCAGATTCCGTTAGGAGAGTTTTTGATAAGTTGTTGGGTCAACTTATTTATCTATAAAATCGCCAGGAGTCGAGCTAATCGTTGATGAATATTAAGTCTTTTTATGAAACTTGATTTTTGTCATATGTCAAGCCCAAAAATACTGTTGCCAATCCTGCAGAAAATATTGCGTCGGGTCGGGGCGAAGCCACAAACTATCTATAATTAGGGGCGCACAATACGGGCTGCGCTGGCCACCAACAGTCCACTTTGAAAAGTAGTCCGTCACTAAAACCAGGGAAACGCTTGCCGATGAAAGTCATTTATGATCCAGATAAAGACATCCTGCAAATTACCTTTGTCTCGACCGTAGTTGAGGAAACTGCGCAAATCACACCTGGATTAGTACTTGATTATGATGAAGATGGACAGGTGATTGGTCTGGAAATCAGACGAGCGTCGATTAAAACAGATAGCCCTTACGCGATTTCATTTGATGTGGGTCAAGCTAACCTCAATAAGCCTTTGCCAAATGCATAAGAGGACATATGCGATGTTTAAGGTTAGCTGTGCGATCGCAAATCCCATCTTCAACGAAACAAGGGGCTACGCTAAGACACATGTATTTTCTGCATGGATGACATCCGAACAACGGCTAAAAAGTTAGCAGCTCATAACTTTTTAAGCTGTATTTGAGAGCAGAAAAATACGTGAAGGCAAAAAAATTGTTGTAAATCAGCAATCCATAAATTATTGAGTGTGGCGCACTGAGGTCTCTCCCAGTCACCAACCGTTTCATACCCTATCTATCTGAGTTGACCATGACAGAGTCTGTGCGAATTTTGATGTGTGCCCCGCAGCACTACGACGTTGATTATGTAATCAATCCGTGGATGGAGGGTAATATCCATCGCTCGTCGCGCGATCGCGCCCAGGAACAGTGGAATCAGCTCCATACCATTCTGAAAGACCATGCAACCGTGGAGCTGGTGACCCCTCAGCCCGGATGGCCAGACATGGTGTTTACTGCCAATGCCGGCTTAGTCCTGGGCGATACGGTTGTCCTCAGTCGCTTTTTTCATCCTGAACGGCAGGGAGAAGAACCTCATTTTCAAACATGGTTTGAAGACCATGGCTACACAGTCCATACGCTGCCTAAGAGTTTGCCGTTTGAGGGGGCTGGAGACGCCCTCTTGGACCGGGCTGGGGGCTGGCTATGGGCTGGCTATGGGTTTCGTTCAGAACTGGATTCCCATCCTTATTTAGCAAAATGGCTAAATGTTGAGGTGCTGTCGTTACGACTCATTGACCGTCGGTTTTATCACCTCGATACTTGTTTTTGCCCGCTCACCAATGGCGATTTACTCTACTATCCGCCTGCGTTTGACACCTATTCTAACCACCTGATTGAGCGACGTATCCCAGCAGAAAAGCGCATCGCTGTGGATGAAGTGGATGCGGTTAACTTTGCCTGTAACGCGGTGAATGTTGACCAAACAATTGTCATGAACAGCGCCAGTGCCGGTTTGCAGAAAACTCTGGCAGCTCGTGGGTTCACCATCGTTGAAACCCCCCTGACCGAATTTTTAAAAGCGGGTGGGGCGGCAAAATGTTTAACCCTAAGGATGACAGAACCTCGACAAGATTCTCCTCAAGCCTCTTCGATTCAAAGTCGTATGGTTCATCTGCAGGGGCACTTACTCGATTCTGGGCTTGTAAACCGAGCCCTGGATACGATTTTGGCTGGCGGCGGTAGCTTTCAGGTACTGCGGTTTGACCTGGGTGCACAACGTCAGGATATCTCCACAGCAGAGGTTAAGGTGTCAGCCCCAGATGCGACAGTGATTGAAGACTTTATGGGGCAGCTGGTGGAATTGGGCGCTGTGGTGACATCAGAGACCGATTCTTTAGATGCTCATCTAGAAGCTGTTTAGCAAGCAGGTGTGGCCCCCGATGACTTTTATGTAACGGCTATCTATCCGACGGAAGTTTCTGTCGGCGGCCAATGGATTAAGGTGCAGAGCCAACGGATGGACGGTGCGATCGCAATTACCCAAACTCCAGATGGCCCGGTCGCCCACTGTAAACTACTGCGAGATTTACAGGTCGGCGAATCTGTTGTTATCGGTAGCGAAGGCATTCGTACCAAGCGGACTGATACCACCCTCAAAAAGAATTCTGCAGAAGAGTTTAGCTTTATGGGTGCCGGTGTCTCTAGCGAACGGCGAGTAGAGCTAGTGGTCGAACAAATCGCCTGGGATTTACGCCGGATTCGTGACCAGGGAGGCAAAGCAGTTGTCACCGCAGGGCCGGTAGTTATCCATACCGGGGGGAGCGAACATCTGCGACACCTGATCCGCGAAGGCTATGTGCACGGTTTGCTAGGCGGTAATGCCATCGCCGTCCACGACATCGAGCAGGCACTCATGGGAACTTCCCTAGGGATGGATATGAAACGGGGTGTGTCAGTGCATGGCGGGCATCGCCATCACCTCAAAGCCATTAATACGGTTCGCCGCTGCGGCAGCATTGCCAATGCCGTAGAGCAAGGCGTTTTACAAAGCGGCGTTATGTACGAATGCGTCAAAAACAATGTGCCCTTTTCCCTAGCCGGGTCAATCCGCGATGACGGCCCGCTGCCAGATACCCAGATGGATTTACTCCAGGCCCAGGCAGACTACGCCCGCCTAATCGCAGGCGCAGATCTAATTTTGATGCTCTCCACCATGCTGCATTCCATCGGTGTTGGCAACATGACCCCCGCCGGAGTAAAAATGGTCTGTGTGGATATTAACCCAGCAGTCGTTACAAAACTGAGCGACCGAGGTTCTTTAGAATCTATCGGTGTAGTCACCGATGTAGGACTGTTTTTGAGCTTATTGGTTAACCAGCTGAATAAGCTTACGGGCGAATATGCTCGGGTTTGAGATGTCAGTGTCTCAAGAAGGTATTGAGGGGAGGCAGTGTAACCTATACCCTGACCCCGCCGTAACTCTCACTAAACCTGAATTTTTGCTGTAGGAGACAGCCTACCCCCTTGTTCGTGAGGGAGTTAGGCCCCCACGAACAAGGGGGTTTCAGGGGGGCAAGCCCTGAGCAACCTTCATCGCTATTAGCCGATTCTCGCGGAGACATCTTAAGTGACTGCATCAAAGTAGAATCGGTTGCTTGGGGTCCCTCCGAGTTCCCCAAACCCCCTGGCTAGGGCGTTCTGCCGCCCTAGAACCCCACAGAAGGTCATAAATTATTCACTGCGTCCACATGATGAGTAGTCGGTTAGGTGGTTTAGAATTTTGCGCGCTGCGACAAAATTCTAAACGTAAAGGTTACGAGTTAGCTGTTTGACTCCAATAGCCAGAGTTAACATTGTTAGCCTGAGTCCTAGCAAGCTCCAACGAAGGAAAATGTCAGTGTAGTAGACTGCAACTCCAAACGCCCATAAATCCCTATAATAAAAAACCTTAAATAACCATTAAGCTCTTTTTTGAATCTATGCCTGATCATGGGGTTCCCGACGCAATGTCACCCGTACCCACCATTCGACCAATCGGTGTCTATGCCCTATCAGGACTAGCGGCAGATAGCGAGCGCTTCTTTTCCATCGATACCGTAAGAGGCTATCTTATCTCCATTGATCCCCAGACCAACAATACAGTCATCCTCAACCCGCATCAGTTAGAAGACAAGGAGTGGATCAATGCGGTGGGGCTATCTCTCTCAGGCGATACCTTCTGGTTTGCCAAAGATGAAGAAGTATTTTGGTGCGATCGCGCCAGCGCTGACGCGTCAAGTCGCACCAACCCAACCTTTTTTGCAAAGCTACCCTACCCCGTATCTGGCGTAGCCGTTTGGGAAAATACTGTTTATGTAAGCTGTCAAAAATCTGGCTATATCCACCTATTTGATCAAACTACAGGCGAGCCAATCGAAAAATTCCCACAGCCTGGCGTTGGTGAAGAAACCCTGACCGCTAATAAAGACGGTTTGTGGGTGTGCGATAAAACAGAACAGACCGTTTACTGCCTGGATAGCACGACAGGCGAGATTCAGCTGAGTGCGTTAACTCCCTACGGTTCGCCCACCGGCATCGCGTTTTATCAGCCCAACGCAGAGCAAGACCCTATCTGCCATATCGTCTATGCCGACGAAGAACCTTATATTCGCGATAACCCCAATGCAGAGTCGCCCTATGAACTAACGTTTCGCGATCGCACTTTTATTCATCCACTCTACTTTCACACTAACCAGACCGATCACTATACCCTCTCCAATGGTTATCTCGTAGAGATGTCCTATGTTGAAGAACTGTTGCCGCTAGATGCGATCACCCTCAACAACGTGGAATGGCGAATTGCTTTACCCGCTAATACCTTACGTCAGCGGGTGCGTCATGTAGAACCCATCGGTCACCCGTTTACACTCGAAGAACAAAATGGGCAACAGATGGCTGTTTTTCGATTTGACCAGATTCAGCCGTTTCAAGGAGGTCTTATAGGCTGGAAGGCCACTGTTGAAATGTATGGGATTAAATATAGCCTCACCCCCGACCATATTGATGCGGATCAGTCGCTACCGGCTGAGCTGCATCAATATCTCATCGACGATGATGAGCTAGCGATGGATACAGAAGCGATTCAACAGGCCGCTCGTGAAAGCGCAGGCACCGAAACCAATGTACTGCGCAAGATGTTGCGGATTCGTAACTACGTTTATGACCGCCTCTCTTATGGCATTCAACCTAAAATCGATACTCCCGATGTTGCTCTAGAACGCGGTACCGGCTCTTGTGGAGAATATGTAGGAGTACTGCTGGCCCTCGCTCGTCTAAACGGGATTGCCAGCCGCACCATTGGCCGCTACAAATGTCCGCCCCAACCTGAATATCGCCACCTACCACTTGAACCTGATTTTAACCATGTTTGGCTAGAGTTTTATGTGCCTGGTGTTGGCTGGCTACCGATGGAGTCCAATGTGGACGATGTGATTGAGCGCGGCCCCTATCCCCAACGCTTTTTTATGGGGTTGTCCTGGTACCACACCGAAATTGGTAAAGGCATTCCCTTTACCAAAATGACCGCCGATGACAAACCGGAAGAGTTTTCATTACGAGACTTAGCCATCAACCACATCCGCTTTCGCATCCTTGATGAACTCAACCCGAGTGCGACAGCCGCCAAATCCAAATAAGCCTTTGCTGATTTAAAGGATGCACCGATCTGTCAGAAATACCACACACCCGCATAGATGAAATCATTCCGAGAATCAGCAATACCTGCGGTATCGGCCACAGGCTATGGAGAAGAGTTTTTGCAACTGTTTTGGCAAAGATAATCTCTATGTTTGCCTAGTTTCGCGGCATGGATGTGGAAACAGCTGCGCAAGCTAGTATTGACTATCTGGTAAATCGAGTGTGCGGTGAAGGTGGGGTAATTGTTATTGATGCAGCAGGTTGTTGTGCATCGGCTCAGTTAACAACAGGACTGATCTGCGGCTGGATTGAACATGGGGGAGAGGTCCATTGCACCTTGGGATAAATGGCATCTCTCCATCGCTATACCAGTATCAGCTGGTTTTTGGGCTAACTACTTCCTTCTTGCATTACGTCTTATCCCCTAGCAAGGTCTGAATGATGCGACGGGATATACGGAAATTCGTTGTTTGCAATCGAGCAACAGCATTTGCGAGATCGATCAACCCTTGATTAGCAGCCTCATCTAAAATCCCAAGCGTGCCGATAATTGGAATTCCCCGCTCCATTGCTGTGCGTCGTCCTAATCGCTCATCAATAATCAGCAAGTCAGCTGAAATGGTTTGAGCTAGAGTAATAGCTGCTTGCTCTCCAAGATCGAGAGCATTGAGTGTTTCATCGATCTTGGATACCCTGTGAACTGTCAACCAGTTAGGAGGATTAGTTATCCATGTCTGAAGTACTGGTGGTGCATCTGGAACTAGCATTTCATCTCGCACAGCCTTAGGAATAACGAGCTGTCCAAATAAGTGAGGACGCAGTTCGATCTGGTCAATGAGCAAAAGATAGTTGATTGGCGAGGTGTCGGAAACGACGATCATGAGTTGCTGTGCGCATGATTGTCTCGGAATTGGTGGAAAGTTTCACGATCACTCTCCAAGTCTGCCTCATCATAATGTAAGTTGCGTTACCCTCCTTAAAGAAAGCGTCCACAGCCCAGCGAGATGGTAGATCTAGAATACGCCCAACCTCAGCACTGGTGATTTCTCCAGTTGATAGGCTTGCACTACTAAGGCCTCTACAATTTCACGAGCAAGGTGCTCAAGGTTGAAATGCTGAAGCAATTCATCGGGGAGGTTTAATTTGACTTGCATGGTTCAAGCATCTGATTGGAAGGCTTTGCTGCTCCTAACAAGGATAACGTCACCATTAGGATGGGCTTATTCCGTACTTGTTTTCAAACCCACTGCCTTAATGTTACTGCCTTGGTATGGCACCTATTGAATGGACAAGCACATGGGCTTCTAGCTAGGTAACCGACTTAAAACAAAATGGGTGCGTTGGGCTAACGCCACAACACACCCTACAGAAAATCATTCCGGTTTAATTGAGGTCTACGTTACTGACCGCCAACCGCCATTGGTTCCAGAGTTGACGAGTCTGACACTGCAGCCGCTGCAGCCTCAGAAACCGGGTTGCGTGCCTGGATCAGCTCAATTGCTCGGTTGACCTGCTCAGGGAAAATCACCACCAGCGCATCTTCAGGAGCCTGTTCCAGCGCACATTCAATCGCGGTTGTTTCATCCAGCTGAACAACATGAGATGCTGTTGATTCGTCAGCCTGGGCGATTCCCTGAACGATCAGACCCGCTGCATTGCCAGCCGGACGTCCCCGCTCGTCATCATCTTCTTTGACAATAATGTGGTCAAAGAATGTTGCCGCCAGCTGACCTAGACCAATCAAATCCTCATCGCGACGATCTCCAGGTCCACCGACAACACCAATGGTTGGTCCAGACCAATTTTTCACAAAGCCGCCGACTGCTTCATAACCAGCCGGGTTGTGGGCATAGTCTACTAACACATGGTATCGACCCATATTGAAAAGATTCATCCGTCCGGGAGTCTGCTGGGCGGATGCTTCAAAGCTGCGCAGCGCGGCTCTGATTTGTTCTACCTTAATGCCCTGGACAAAGGTGGCTAAGCTGGCGGCTAGAGCATTGGCGATCATAAACGGTGCTCGTCCGCCTAGGGTGAGCGGCACGCGCTCAACATGCTCGATTCGGTGCACCCAATCATGCTGCAAGATAACAATATGCCCATCGTCGTAGACAGCGGCAATGCCTCCTCTCTGGACGTGGTCTTGCACTAAGGCGTTTTGGGGATCCATCGAGAAGTAGGCTATTTTGCCGATCACCTTGTCGGCCATGGCAGCCACTCGCTCGTCATCGGCATTGAGGACGGCATACCCATCGGCATGCACGGCCTCTGCAATTACGCCTTTGACTCTTGCCATTTGGTCAATGGTGTTAATGTCTCCTAAGCCTAAATGGTCAGCCGCGACATTTAACACGACGCCGACATCACAGTGACGGAAGGCTAACCCGGAGCGCAAAATCCCCCCTCGGGCAGTTTCTAAAACGGCCATTTCTACAGTGGGGTCCTGCAAAATCATCTGAGCACTTTGGGGACCGGTTGTATCCCCTTTTTCAAGCAGGTGATCGCCGATATAGATGCCGTCGGTTGTGGTGAAACCTACTCCCTCATAGACCTGTCGGGCAATGTGGGCAATTAGACGAGTTGTTGTGGTCTTACCATTGGTGCCGGTCACGGCCACAATGGGGGCTCTGGTGGGTGTTCCAGGGGGGAACAACATTTGTAAAATCGGAGCCGCCACATTACGAGCGACTCCTTTACTGGGTGCTAAATGCATCCGCAAGCCTGGCGCTGCATTGACCTCTACAATCACGCCGTCTGCTTCGCGTAGTGGCTTAGTGATATCGGTGGTAATGACGTCGATCCCTGCGATATCTAAATCAATAATCCGCGAAACGCGCTCTGCTAGCCATACAGTGTCTGGATGAATATCATCGGTGCGATCAATGGCGATGCCACCCGTGCTGAGATTGGCCGTTGCTCGCAGATAGGCTATCTGATCGGGCTCTAGCACTGTCTCTAGGGTAAAGCCCTGCCGAGCCAGCATTTCATCGGTAGACTCATCTAGCTGAATTTGGGTAAGCACATTGTCATGGCCATTGCCACGGCGCTCATCTTGATTCTCTTGGTCTACTAGCTCAGCAATGGTGTGTTGGCCATCACCCACAACATGGGCGGGCACCCGCTCTGCCACGGCTACCACCTGGTGATTGATCACCAAAATTCGATGATCCCGTCCTGCATAGAAGTGCTCGACAATCACTCCTCTAGAAACCTCTATGGCGCGATCATAGGCATCCTCGGCCTGTTGCCAGGAGCGAATATCGGTTGTGCTGCCGCGGCCATGGTAGCCATCTAGCGGCTTGATCACAATGGGGTAGCCGCCAAGACGTTCGATGGTAGATTCCAGCTCGTCGAAATGATAGACCAGCTGTCCTGCAGGTACAGGGGCTCCCATGCTTTCTAGAATGGCTTTGGTCCGTTCTTTATTGCAGGCTAACTCTACGCCCAGCACATTGCTGGAGGAGGTGAGGGCTGCGTGAACCCGTTTTTGATACTTGCCATAGCCAAGCTGGAACAGGTCACAGTTTTCGAGTTCCATCCAGGGGATGCCACGGGCTTCAGCTTCATTGATTAGAGCTTCAGTACTGGCTCCTAGAGATGCTTCGGTACGGAGTTTTTTCAAGTCTGCGAGATCTATTTGCAGCTCATGCGCAGGATAGGTACCGGTCTCAATAATACTTTGACATAGACGTACAGCAGCACGGGTGGCATATCTGCCTGCTGCTTCATTTTGGTATTCAACAACTACCTGGTAGATACCGGGAGTGCTGGTTTCGCGAGTACGGCCAAAGCCAACGGTCATACCTGTTAAAACCTGCAGCTCTAGAGCCACATGCTCTACGATATGCCCCATCATGGTGCCCTCTTCCACACGGCTGAAGAACCCACCTCGGCACCCTGGAGAACAGTGGTGTTCTTCAAGACTGGGTAGCACTTTTACTAGCCCATTGTAAAAACCGGGTAGGGTATCAGAAGGACTATCGGCTAAGTCTTCTAAATCTAAACGGACAACAATGAGCTTAGGACGACGGATACTCCAGTAGTTAGGCCCACGAAGGGTTCGGGTGTGCAGAATTTTCATAGGCGACAAAAGGGTTTGAATAGATGCCAACAGAAATCAGGTGCAGCCTTTGACGTTCATATGCAAAGCCTGCAAGGACTCTCTTAAGGAAGAGTATGGTTAGTTAAGGAAAAAGTTGACGCACCTGAAGAAAATTAGACCGGGCTTGTCAACTATTGTTTGAATTTTTGTTAGTTCAGCTACAGATGTATCTGATCTTAAGTGAATGCTCTATAAGTTTGGCTGGAATATTTTGCGAAACGGCTCCTAAATTTGCCTTAATCCTTGAAAGTAACCTAAAGATTGCAAGCGACTCATGGGATGTGAGTGGCTGTAATCAAGGGTGCCGGGTGGCTGTATTGAATGTTACAGACTCCTCTAAAGGAGGTTACGGAAATAATTTTTTTGTCAAAGATTCATAACATATTGCGGGCTTTTCATGCGTTTTGTGCATGTCTAGTATGCGGTGTTTGAGGTTACAGCGCAGATTAGTATGGCTTATATAAGTGATTAGAGATTTCTGAATAAAGACAGACTTTAGGCTGGCAGCCCAAACGGGTGAGGAAATCTTGTCTAAAACTTGGATAGTGCTCCAACGCTGCGCATACAAACTGCGCGACGTCTGTAGTCGTACTGATCTCCGTTGCTGAGGATGTGGACTCTGAGATCATGCAAACTCAGTGGGGAGGGGCCACTGGTGCCGCGATAGTTTGTGTACGTTAATTCTCTCGGATCAATAACAGTGATGGAGCCTTTGCCAATAACTTGAAAAGTACCGTCTCCTTGAAAGGCTGCGCAGGTGTCTTCGTCAATGCCGATGCCTAACTTATCGGGATGGGCTGCGATCGCACTCATCAATCGGGCCATCCGATTGCGATTGTGAAAGTGTTGATCCACCAATAACTCAGGAATAAATCCTAGACCATCCATCAAATCAACCAAGCTACGATTGGGTGACTCTCCGCTGCTGCCGCCCGAAATCATCTTTTCACCCATCACTGCAGCACCGGCACTGGTGCCAGCCAGCACCAGCTTCCCTAGGTGTAGACGCTTTTTAATGGACGTTGTAAACGTACTATCTTGAATAAACTCAAACAGGCGAACCTGATCGCCACCAGAGAGGAATACCCCCGTACACTGGTCTAACTGCTCAAGCCAACGGGCTTCGTCACATTCATGGGGACGCCGAATATCAAGCACCTTAACGTCCTGCACCCCCATTTCGGTAAAGATGCGACGGTAGCGCTCGCCAACAACGCTAGGCTCTTGAGAAGCACAGGGAACAATACCGATGGTGGCCTGTGCCCCGCCTGCGCCCTTGTAAAAAGTGGTTAATATTGTGCGTTCACCGACCTTATCTTCTGCCCCTCCGATTACCATGACGGGGTACTGGGTCGGGTTGCTCATAGCTTGACTAAACGAGGAGAGAATTTTGCTAATACGTAAACGCATTCCTTCATAATAAATCATAGTGTTGCGGAGTTACCACTGTTAAAAATACTTCCTTCAATGGAATTTCAATTTAAGGAATTTAAGCCCACCTAAAGGCATAATCTGTGCTCTAAGGCATCGTTTCTATTCGCTGGTCAGGCGCGATGCTAAATCTTAGAAAAACTAAGCTGCCAGCTGTATACTCAAACAAATTTTGAGGGATCACTACCACCTATGGCTGAGAGTTTTTTGCTAAGTCGAGTTTTGCTGCAGTTTGGTGAGAACTCGCAAGACGTCATTGCTGATCTCTCAGCAGTGACAATGACCCCTGATGGTAGTCTCTGGGTAGGTTCAGATGAGTTTACGGCAGTTGAGCGACTGCAGCAGATAGAAAACTGTGTCTATGGCAACCATCAGGCGTTTGAGATAGGAAACTTTGTCGAGCTATTTGACCAAGATTCAGAAATTGACATTGAAGCCCTGGGCTATTCAGAAGGATATCTTTGGGTGATCGGCTCCCACAGCAGTAAGCGTAAAAATGCTAAAGGTAAGGACATTCAAAAAGATATTCAGCGTCTGGCCCAGGTCAAACACGATATCAATCGATACTTGCTAGCGCGTATCCCGGTCATCAATGGCAAACTGATAAAATCCTGTCAGCTATCTGATGGGACTGAGCTTACTGCTGCAGCACTCCAAAAAACTAAAGAGAACAATATCTTAATTGAAGCGTTGAAAGAGGATGAACATATTGGCCCTTTTTTAGAAATAGATCTGCCTTCAAAAGATAATGGTCTAGATATTGAAGGAATGGCCGTTGTCGGCCAAAAAATCTTTTTAGGATTGCGGGGTCCGGTCTTAAGAGGTTGGGCAATTATTTTAGAACTCGAACTGCAGGAGGAGGAGCCGGGAGTTCTTTCTCTGAAAAAGTTAGGTAAGAACAAGCTATACCATAAACACTTTTTGGATCTTGATGGTTTAGGGGTAAGGGATTTATGTTTTCACGATGACGTGCTTTTGATCCTGGCTGGGCCAACGATGGCGCTCTCTGGAGAACAACAAATATTTCGTCTAAAGGATGTGCTGCAGCACGATGATGACTGTGTTTGGTATAAAGATTCCGACAGTCTAGAGGCCCTCTTTGATATTCCTCTGACCATGGGTAGCGATTTTGCAGAAGGGATGACACTATTTCCCTGTTTAGGTTATGAAGACAGCCTAATGGTCGTATACGACCGCCCCGCTCAAGAACGGCTGATAGGCGAAGATGCCGTTTTTGCCGATGTGTTTCGTTTACCGACTTAGGTTAAGTGCCCAAAGTATAAAAACTGTCGATTAGCCATCCAGGCCAAGTTAAATTTCTAAATCGCAGATTTGGTCAACCATTGCCGGGCAGACGATAGCGGCTGCAAGACTGTGACCAACAAATGACGACATGGGTAATAATGGTTTGGGAGTGTGCAATGGATAGCTCTATTAAGCAAACAGGGTAAGTTTTCCCATAGTGCTCTTGATCAATGCATCTGTATTCTCTTAAGGAACCAATGGTACTGTTCTAATGTCTTCTAAAGGTGGCAAACTATTGTCCAATAGGGGCATCAGGATATATACGACAGTTTATAAACAAGTTGAGTTTTATTTATACACCAGACTTAATGTATGACATCCAATTCTAGAAGAGCTGCTGAGACCACATCAGAGGCGATTGATTTCTTGCTTCTGGGTTTGATGTCCTCTAACAGCCGATTTCAGCGAGATTACCCGCTAACCCAATTTTTAAATAACCAGCTGGGATTGTTCCCGGATTTGCCCCAGACACTGGATCGTCTAGTTGAGCAGGGATGGCTTAAAAATAGTATGTTAGGAACTACAGCTCCCGCCATTTATAAGGTCACCTACAACGGCATAAAAGAACTCAGCCGCATGGATATGGATTCTGTATTTCAACAGCTACAGGATGAGGTGAAAAATACTAAGCTGTTGTCTGCGCTGCAAAAAATGCTCTAGTTAAGGAGCTTGGGGGAAGCAACTGGCTCTGAGAGCACGGGGCATGTGGACTGCAAGCCCCTGTTCATCAACCGCAGGATGATTGCGGGCCACAGGCCCCATAAATCTGCACACTCTTCTCTAGTGCATGGCCGCTGGTGGTGCGTCCGTCGGTGCTGGTGAGATACAGTAACCCCCCTAGCTTGATAGCCCATAGCGCTGTCGTGATAAATGGAGTGGGGCTGCCAAAACTGTCGATATCGATCAAGTCGTAGTAATCACGCTGTTGGGCACAGGTAAAATACAGCTGGTTGGCATCCTGACAGGTAATGCGATACGCCTCAGGGGCCATGCCCTGACGCAGATTGTCGCTGAGTAGCGTTTGCAGCTCAGGGTTCCCCTCATTGGCCCAAACCCAGTCAGCACCAGCTTCTAAGTGATAGCGCAGGGGGCGCTCCCCGCAGCCCGTCATCGCATCGATCACTCGCAAGTGCCCCTGCTGTTGGCGGTAGACAGCGGCAGCGAGTACCGCCAGATCACGGCCTATTTGGCTTTTGGCCCGATAAAAAGCGGTGGTGGTAGCCGCCATGCCTATGGCTATTGCAAACCGTGCTTTGCCTTCCTGGTATTGGCCGTTGTCTGGCTGCTGATACTTCACTGCGTCATGGCCGTCCGACCGCCTCAATGGCTGCCGTCATTTGTTCTGCACTGAGGTCGGTAATCACAAATACTTCCTGGATTGACTTACCCTTACGGGCAATCAGCTTAAAGCCACCGCGAATCGGCACCGAGACCTTTAAGCGCAGCTTGGGGGCATTAGAACGACCCCGGCTAATTACCGCTGGAGTTAGGGTTTTGATATTGGGATGGGCTGCCAGCTTTTGCAAAATCGCAATGAGCCCAGGTACGTGGGTGGAATGATTGAGCACGACTCGACCACGGTTTTTGGGGATAGAGGCCATGACTTAAGCTTGCTCTAAAGGGGCCATGGTCAATCCAGCTCGAATCAGCTGGCTATGGTAAAGCTCGGCCTGCTCTAAAGGGCCTACCCATACGGTTGCCTGACCTTCATAATGCACCCGATTTGTTAGCTTCCATGCCTGGTCTGGGGTCATATGGGGAATATATTTCACCAATGTCTCTGCCACATGTTGAAACGTGTTGAAATCATCATTGAGCACAATTACCTTGTAGCTAGGGTACGTCTGTCGAGTGGTTTGCTGGGCCTTCTCCTTGGTTACCGTAGGTGCTGCGGAGGCCCGCACAGTCGAATTCAAAACTACTGCCTTCATGGATTATGACTTCGCTAGGACAACGGACAAAACGGTCGCACCATCGCCTATGGAAATGATGGTAGATGTCTTTATATACATTAACAAAATGACCTGGCGGATTGGCACACAGATTGGCACAAAGGGGTAAAGAGGCTATTGGGTCAACGCATAGCTGTGGCTAGGCAAGCCAGTTAGTCAGGCGTCACGTCTGCTCATGCTATCGAACCAGCGGCCATGTATTGTAGATAGTCTTCTAAAAATGGCTGCAACAACTGCAGCGCTGGTTAGCTTAGCCAGATGCTCTACTCAAGCAGACTAAACTGAGCACATCAATTTAACGTCTAAAACAAGTTCACTCACAGCAAGGGAAACAGAGTATGAAAAACTGGCGCTGGCTACAGGGTATTGGCCTCGGTGTTCTTGTGGCTAGCAGTGCCACCGCGATTCACGCGGCAGACCCCTTGCCTGAACCTTTACAGCCCTTACGGCTGGCCCAAAACTATACGGACTTAGTGTCTGTTTCATTGTTTCAGCACTATTCAGCTGGCTACCCAGCCCCAGTGCTGACAGAAGGGCTATCTTCGCGGCAAATTGATTTGGTGCACATTGATTTTGTGCGTCGTTTAATGGATGAAGCCGGAGATGAAGGTGCCGTTGTTGGCTATAAGGTGGCGTTGACTAACCCTGAAGCCCAATCACAGTTGGGAATTAGTCATCCGCTGTATGGGTTTTTACTCGAAAATATGTTGCTTGAAGACGGTGCCGATCTGCCAATGGATTTTGGTGCTCGCCCCCTGGCTGAAGGCGATCTGATGGTACGTGTGGGCAGCGCCGAGATTAATCAAGCGGAAACAGATTTAGAACTACTCGCGGGTCTAGATGCAGTTATTCCATTTTTAGAACTTCCCGATTTGATCTACGAAGAAGACGCCATTCTCAATGCTGGGGCTTTAGTGGCTGTTAATATGGGCGCTCGCTATGGTGTATTGGGGGATCCAGTAGAGCTGGAGGCAGAAGAGCAGGGGCTAGAACAGTTAGCCAGCATTCGGGTTGTGCTGACTAATGACGAGGGACAGTTTTTGACTGAGGGTAACAGCACTGCACTGTTGGGGCATCCCATCAATGCGCTACGGTGGCTGCGCGACACATTACACACCCAGGGGGTAGACCTTAGACCTGGAGATTTGCTATCCCTGGGCTCGATTACGGCGTCAGTGCCGCTGGATCCCACTGCCAATATCAGTGGGATTGAGGCTCGATATTTTGGCCTTGATGGTGATGATAGTTCTGTTGACCTGGAAGTCTCCTTTGATGTGCCTGACTGAGGTTGTTGCGAAAAGTCAGACTATGTCGATATTTTCTTGCCACTTTTGGTAAACCTACGGGGACGGCCAGATTTTTAACTCTTTGGGAATCAGTACAAGCTTTGTAGCATCTACTACTTAGACACTAAGAGAATCTACGAACTAGGTTGGGTGGCGATCGCAACTACTCGATGACAAAACAAATCTTCTAAACTCCATACATCAGCCTACACAACAACTTAAATAGACGCGTTTACGGACTGGAGCTACTCTCTTCTGTATTAGACAGTTTTCCGATTGGTCTACATAAAAGTTACCGAAACAAGGTCTGAAACCCCTGTAGTGATTTGTAAGAACAGTTAAATCCTGAAATATCATCAGCACTTAAGTGCAGCCCCCCACAAACTTTGTCAGAGAAGAAGTCGTCATGTCTATCCGTTCGCGTTCCATTCAGGCTTTACTGGCCATGCTTATGGTGACTGCTGCCAGTCCCAGCTATGCCTTACAGTTTCCAGAAACTCGCGATCGCGGTGCGCCAGCCCGTGGGCCATCCCTGGCAACCCGCGGTGAGATTTGTTTAGACCCCGAAAATCGACCCTCCTTGACCTCGTTACTGCCCCACAATGCGATCGCAACCGCATTTGGTGCCGATACCGATATCCCTCTGGCCCTCTGGTTTTATATTCCAGAAACTGGAGCTGCTGAAGCGGAATTAACTATTGTGGATGAGCTTGGAGAAGATGTCTATCAGCAAGTCGTCCAGCTACCTGACACCCCCGGCACTATCCAAATCGAACTGCCCCGGCATCAGGCCGACGGTGCCACCCCCACATTTTCGTCTGGCACCCTATACTACTGGGACTTTGCTCTGATCTGTGACCCTAGCGATCGCGGTGACGATGTCTTACTGGGCGGCGGCATTCAGCGTCTGGATGCCAGTCCAGAATTGCTAACTCAGCTAGACACTGTCGCCAATGATCCACTGGCCCAAGCTGAGCTGTATGCAGCAGCAGGTGCCTGGCAAGAAACCATTGCCTTAGCTGCGTCCGTTCGACCTCAAAACCCAACGGCCTGGGCCGAGCTACTAACGTCCGTGGATCTAGCCTCTGTTGCAGAGAAACCCATTGTGGGGCAGCCTAGTTCAGCCGTCGCCCCCATTAGTTCTGACGAAACTCCTGCCGCCATGCCCAACGGCGGCAGCTTGGAGCGGCTGCTAGAGGGTATCAACCGTAGTGCTGAATAAATGAATCTGAAAAAGCTATGGTGGCAGTGGCGGGGGGTGGCCATCGCCACGCCCACTGTTACCATTCTCGTTGTTTTAATCAGGGCTGTAGGGGTGTTACAACCCTTAGAGTGGCGTACCTACGATCAATATCTGCAGTGGCGTCTCGAAAAAACCGACCCGCGTGTTGCCATTGTCGGTATTGACGAGCAAGACATTCGAGAACTGCAGCAGGCAATTCTCCCAGATGCGATCTACGCCGATGTCATCAGTAAGCTGGCCCAGCAAAATCCAAGAGCCATTGGTTTAGATATTATTCGCGATGTCCCGGTGGAGCCAGGGCATGAACAGCTAGAGCAAGTATTTCGAAATACCCCCAATCTAGTGGGCATTCGCACAGTTTTAGGAGACAGTGCCGACCGCGACCTAATCGATGCCGCCCCTACACTGGCTGAGCTTGGTCAAATCGGCATTAACGATGGCATTGTTGACAACGACAATACGATTCGGCGGGGGCTGCTGATGGTAACTACCCCAGAGGGCGAGCAGGCCCCCAGCTTTGCCCTTTATCTGGCCCTGCTGTATCTAGATGCTGACGGGATTGGCCCTGAGCCAGTGGGCGATACAGATTTTTGGCAGCTCAATGGCGCTGTCTTTCGCCCATTGGAGGCTAATGACGGAGGCTATGTGCGGGCTGATGCTGGGGGGTATCAAACTCTAATCAACTATCGTGGCGGTAGTGAGCTAATTGAAACCGTTCCCCTCAGAGCTGTTCTCAATGATGAGCTACCGGATGACTGGGCGACGGATCGAGTTATTTTGATCGGCTCTGTGGCAGAAAGCCTCAAGGACCGATTCTTTGTACCCCACAGCAGCAAAATGTTGGCTCTGCCCAAGTCAATGGCGGGTGTGGAAATTCATGCCAATCTTACCAGCCAAATTATCAGTGCGGCGTTAGATGGCCGTGTGCTAATTCGCACGTGGTCAGAACCTGTGGAAATTCTCTTGTTTTTTCTATTTGCCGCCCTGGGCGCTACGGTTACCTGGCTGCAGCGCAATCCGGGCAAGCGAACGCTCCTCCGGCAAATGGCCTTGATGGTTGCTATTGCGTCTATCCTCGTTTTAGGGGCTTATGCACTCTTGCTGGCTGGTTGGTGGGTGCCCGTCATTCCACCGCTAATGGTGCTGGTGGGGGCCGCCTCTGGTGTCAACACCTATTTAGCCCGCAGTGCTAGTCAGATTCGCCGCACCTTTAGTCGCTATCTGAGCGATGAAATTGTCGCCAGTCTGTTGGAAAACCCTGAAAATCTAAAGCTGGGTGGAGAAACTCGCAAAATCACCATTTTGACCTCCGATCTGCGCGGATTTACCGCCCTTTCAGAACAGCTGCCCCCCGAACAGGTGGTCAAACTTTTGAATCTGTATCTGGGGTATATGTCCGATGTGATCAATGACTATGGGGGGGTGATTGATGAGTTTATGGGAGATGGCATTTTGGTCATCTTTGGTGCCCCCCATCGAGTGGCTAATGATAACCACGCCGACCGGGCCGTAGCCTGTGCGATCTCAATGCAGCAAGCGATGGATGAGGTCAATACCGCCATGCGTGCCAATGGGTTCCCTGAGCAGGAAATGGGTATTGGCATCAACACAGGTCAGGTGGTTGTCGGCAATATCGGGTCTGAAAAACGCACCAAATACAGCGTTATTGGTGGTGCTGTTAACCTAGCCTTTCGCATCGAGTCATATACAACAGGCGGCCAAACTTTTATTTCTGAGGATACCCATCAGGAGATTGGCACAGTTAACCCCCATTACCTGGCGATTCAAAGCAAATTTGAAGTCTACCCAAAAGGCATTAAACGCCCCATCACGATCTACGATGTGGCCGGTATTGGCGGTGAGCGATACAATCTCTCCCTCAGCACCGAAGACCTTCCTCTAGAGCCCCTAGACCAGCCCATTCCAGTTGAATACGTAGCCATAGAAGGTAAGCAGGTCGGCATCCAGCAGGCGCAGGGCTATCTGGAGCAGCTATCGGCCAAAACAGCCCTACTACACATCAAAGATGACGCTCCCCTGGTGTTGCTGACAAATCTAAAACTTGCCATAACAGCACATCAGGCCCCTGAGGCCGTCACCCATTCCGATATCTATGCCAAAGTGCAACAGACGGGTGGCCGAGACAAACACTACCTCATTACGTTTACCTCACGCTCACCCGTCGTTATTAGTTGGATGAACCAGCAAGCAAGCGTGCCAACGTCTAAACCAGTTCTTTGAGCACTAACGGCCTTATCACCGTGTCTATTCCTTTCCGATGCTGTTGGCCAATTCAGCTTTTGCTTGTCAAACCGCTTCTAGAGCTTTGAACCGAGAGGTTCTCGTCTTAGCCCTCGGTACGCGATCGAACCAGTTGACTAGACGGTCGATATTGATAGCAGCCCCTATCACTACGTTCATAGCGTACGTACCACTCGTTAGGTGCGATGGCAGACAACCACTCTGGCGCGACGGTAAGGAGACGGACGTAACCCAGGTTGTCGAATAGTATCTGAACACCATAACCCCCGACGAACGAAGTCAAAAGTACGACTATTCCAGAAAGTCGCGTTTTGCGGTGAATCATCAGCTTTATGGGCAAGGCAGTTGTCGCAAGCGTCAGTGCGATTAACCACCACTGCACCCAAATTGGCTGGAGAGCAACGGCTTCTTCGATTGTCATGTCTTGTTCCAAAACAAAACCTTGTCTTCGTCAGTGGTATAGAACTCTCGAATACGAGCTGCTTGAGTGCAGTTGTTGTTCAGATAGAACTGGCGGGTTTTCTCAAATTCTAGGTTGCCAGAAGTCTCCACTAACAGAATGGAATCACCTTCAGCTGCCAGTGTCGCCTACGTCGAGTTGCTAGTCCGATTTGTGTAGCGCTTTACGGAAGATTACTTTATCGTCACCTGACTGATAGAAGTCACGAATTCTGGCTTCCTCATCATATCCGTTCTTCTTGTAGAACTTTCTTGTCAGCTCAAAGCCATCAACGCCTGATGTCTCTATAAGGGGATTTCCCATAAAGAAAGTACCAGCTAAGCTGGTCGAATCAAAATGTCCCATTTGGGCAACTGGGGATTGCGTTCTAGCCGCTGCTCAATCTTGCGCATCTCTTTTTTTGTTAAGGAAATACCTTTGTCATACC
>JBHJIV010000221.1:0-29919 GCA_050043105.1 Leptolyngbyaceae cyanobacterium
CAACCGTCTGGCCACCATAGGGAGGCACCACTCGACGGGTAGAGCCAGCAACTTGATCAGGGCGTGGGCGCTCTACATAGGTACGGCTGCCTGTGACGGTACTCCCCTCTGGTAAAGGACGATTATCAAATGCACTGGGTAAGACCGTGCGAGTGGGTGCTCGCCCCAGCTGCTCGCTCAGTCGAGCCGCCACGCTCTCTAAAATAGCCTCCCCCTGCTGTTCCATGGTTTGCATACGGGTCAGCTGCTGAGCGAGGGCACTTTGGTAGCTGCTGAGATCTTGCTGTAGAGCCCTAACACTGCGATTGAGAGTTTCCTCTAGGGAGTTTAACCAGTCTTGGGTAGGTGTAGGCAGTTCTGAAGAATTGGTGACATAGGCATGCAAATCGTCTCGCAAGTTTTGAGCCAGTACTCGTGCCAACCGCTTAGCCCAGGCATTTTGTTGAGCCAGCTCTCGCTGTGAGAGCGTAATATCTGATTCACTTTTGAGGGACTGGTAGTCAATGTAAAGTTGGTCGTACTCCACACGCAGCGCCTCTAAATCGCTAATCAGGCGTTGCTTCTCTGTCTGTAGATACTCAATATCTTGTGCCAGCTGATCAGAAAAATGACGCTGCAGTGCTTGAAAGTCATCATCCAGCGACTGCAGTAGTGGGTTATTCCTATTCTGGCTTTCAGACTTACCCATGTTGCTCCCTCTTATACATGCTCCGCCCGTAGCATCAGTCCCTAGTCGGTTACCCAAGTAAAGCCATAAAGGGCTTTATACCCAAGTTTTGTATCGATGTCGACACTGTATCAGCCAAGTAAGAATAGCTAACTAATCACTTTTGTAAAAAAGTTATCCAATCTAGAAACCTTCACACGCACTAAACCAGTGAGTAAAAGCTGTATCCCACACTTAGAGAAACTTAATTCTGACGCTTTGCGCTAAAAACACATCCCATTGAGTTGCCTGGGCACTATATTAACCTTGGTACATACAAGGAGTTTAGATAAAAAATACATAGAGCAGCCTGGCTAGTACCTGATTCCAACATTTCATTTCAAGTTCTCCAAAAAGTGTGACGTATCTGTGATGCGGAACATATAATGCCGACTTCGGAGCAGTAGGATTGATAGAATCGCACTACGCTAGAAACGCTCATGGGAGTTAAGTTCAAGACTTTAGCAAGTATTCTGAGGCAGCTGATTTTAGGATGAAAAAAATCCTTATTGTTGATGATGACATCACATTGCGGTCTGCATTGACCCGCTACCTGCGAGAACGAGGGTTTCAGGTTAGCCATGCATCCTCTGGTATAGAAGGACTCGCCCTATTTGAGCAGGACCAGCCTGACCTAGTTGTCTCAGACGTGATGATGCCTGAGATGGATGGCTATGAGTTTTGCACAAAACTTAGAGAAATTCGCTCAGGCCAGCTAGTTCCCTTTATTTTCCTATCAGGTCGTGGTGAACTAGATGACCGCATTCAGGGGCATTCAAAAGGTGCCGATGACTATATCGTTAAACCTTTTCACCCCAAAGAGCTGATTGCTAAAATCGACGCTCAGCTAGAACGCTCTCGTCGTATGCATGCAGAAATTATTCGTCTGGTGCAGCAGATGCCAGCACCAGAGGCAGCTCAGCCGCCACCGCCAGAGCCTCTGCCTCTAACCCCAGCTGAAGAGAAGGTTTTTTGGGAAGTCATCCAGGGCCACACCAACAAGCAAATTGGTGAGCATTTGTTTATTAGTCCCAGGACAGTTCAAACTCATTTGAGTAACATTCTGAGCAAACTTTCTTTAGAAAATCGGTCTCAGCTAATCCGCTATGCATTTGAGCATGGATACCGGCCAGCGAATTCTAACGAGTCTAAGTAAATCGGCTGCAGGATGGTAGCTGAACTATCTTGTGTTGCTTAGACATTGTGCGGTAGCCTGAGATTTGGCGACTATTCGAACAATGTCTAAAGCAACGCCAGACGCTGGTGTTATAAACGCCCGATATGACTACATCCGCTGACTCCTCAACGGCTCTTCCGGTAGACAATGACAATACAGCCAAGCTTGCTGAGCAACTGCTGTCCAACAACTTGAAGCGTCAGCTAAGTGCTGTTAAAAAATTAACTGATACTGGTGAATCTGGCATTTTGATCCTGCTCGATTTTCTTAAAGCGGCTGGTGAGCCTTCGGCAGCGGCTGGTAAAATCTATCAGCTGCTCAGCACCAGTGAGTCGGTAACGGCTCAAACCTTTTTAGCTGAGCGGTTTCCCAACGGTGTGGTCAAGCCAGTCTCTGATCAGGGTGTTGATTACCAGCCGCTGCAGACACTACTCATCGCTCAAAAGTTTGAAGAAGCCGATCGACTAACCCTCCAAAAGCTTTGTGAACTGGCAGGACCCGCCGCTGTTGAGCGAAAGTGGGTTTACTTTACTGAGGTAGACAGCTTTCCGATCGTCGATTTACGCACCATCGATCAGCTGTGGCGAGTATATTCAGAAGAGCGATTTGGTTTTTCTAAACAGCGAGAGCTATGGCTGGGTTTTAACCAAGACTGGAATCGACTTTGGGAAAAGCTGGCCTGGAAATCGGGCAATATATGGACTCGCTACCCAAACGAATTTGTTTGGGATGTATCTGCTCCAATTGGCCACTTGCCGCTGTCTAATCAGCTACGTGGGGTACGTATGATGGAGTTTCTACTCTCTCACCCTGCTTGGAGCCAATAAAGACCGAACGTCGCTGGCTTCTGTGGAATTCACCCACGGCCCGATACAGCTCTTCTGGAGTGTCGACTAAAAATGTCGGGCCTTGGGCTTCAAGGGCGGTGCGATCGCTAAATCCCCAGCTCACAGAAGCAACGGCTAACCCCTGACAGTGGGCGGCTTCAATATCGCGAGTTTCATCACCGATGTAGAGAATCTCTTCGGGGATTAATCGGTGGCGACGCATAATGCGACGGAGGCTGCGGGCTTTACCCAGCAGTCCAATGTTGCCGTAAATCTGGCTAAAGATCTCCTTAAGACCATGACGTTCTAAAAACGGACAAATCGTCGACGGTGCATTAGAGCTGGCAATCATAATGGTGTGACCATCGGCCGTAAGCGCCAACAATACATCCGCTAGTCGTTGAAAAACTTGAATCGAGCCAATATCTTGATGTAGCTCTCGCCGCACCCGACGCATCAAAAACGGTACTTGAAACAGGGGAACATTGGATTGTTCTAACAACTCGGCGGTACTCAGAGCGCGCAGATATCTCAGACGCTCCGGTGTTGTTTGCGGGTAGCCATAGTGACTTGCCAAGCGGTTAGTGATAGTAACGATCGTCTCTAATGTGTCAGCGATCGTACCGTCAAAGTCAAAAATGAGAACGGTCACGCGTGTGTGGTGTAAAAAACAATCTTGAAAATGGTTAAGGAATAGCGACTAAAGGGGGCCGCGTAATCTATCTATGCCCAAACTTAGAATATGGCTAAAGAAAAGGCTAAGCCGAGACAGCACTAAATCTTGGGCGAGGTGGTGTGTCGCCTAGACAATCGCTATCCGTGTAAATGCCCTACGTATAAACACTGTAGCCTTAAGGGCGGTTTATTGTGGTAACAAATTATCTAGCTTGAGCGCTTATCGCCAGCGGCCCGAGCGGAGAATACTGATAATTAGCCAGATACCTAATAGTGTAGCCGCACCAAATAAGCTAGTACTTAGCCACTGCAGCTGAACATTGGTTTGATTGCTAGAAATAATGGCCGCTCCAATAATCAGCGCTGCGACCACCGTACTAAATGAACGACGATTAGCCGCCTGCTCAATACTTCGCTGTACATTGTTCAAATCTTTAATATTGACATTCCAGGTCAGGGTTTCTTCACTCAGCCGGTCTAACAGAAACCCAAACTGCCGGGGGGCAGATAGAGATAAATTGCGAAACTCCAGCCCGGTGCGCAAAAGGGCTTGGAGAGGGGCGTCTCCTACCAGCTGCTGGCGAAATAGATCCACCATTAGCGGTCGAATTTCGGCAATTAGATTAATCTGGGGGTTAAATTGTCGAGCTACGCCTTCTAAATTGGCCAGAGACTTGGTAAATAGACCAATATTGGCAGGCCAACGCAGATTATTACGGGTGCCTGCTGCTAGAATTTCGGCAAAGGCGGCGGCAGTATTAAAGCTTTGCAGAGACAGGCCATAATAGCGGGCCAGTAGCCGACTGTAGTCAAACTCTAACTTGGCTAAGTCTACATCCTGGAGGGGTTCTGCCAGCTGTAGTGTGAGCTGGGCACAGCGTTGGGCATCGGCACTGATGATGGCCAATACCATCTCTGTCAAGGTGGTGCGCGTCCGGGGGTCGAGTCGCCCCATCATGCCGCAGTCTAATAGGGCAATCCGACCGTCACTCAGGTAAAAAATATTGCCTGGATGAGGGTCGGCATGAAAAAAGCCATCGATAAAGTATTGCTGAAAAAAGGTCCGAAATAAGAGCCGACTGAGGGTATCACGGTGCTCGGCCCCCTGAGTACCGAGGGCAGCCGATAGTAAGGGTTGGCCATCCAACCACTGCATGACTAACACCTTAGGCTGGGTCAGAGGCCAGATGATTTCAGGAATCACTAGCTGATGGGGCTCAAACCACTTGCTTTTAGCCTGATTTTGGCGTAGCTGGTCGGTATAGGTTGCCTCGGTGGTGAAGTCTAGTTCGGCGTTTAGGGCGCTGCTAAATTCGTCTGCTAATGCCACCACGTTATAGCGCTGGCCAAACTGAGTGCTGGATACCAGCTTGGCGATATCTCGAATGAGGGCCATATCGCGTCGTACCCGCACCTCAATACCCGGTCGCTGGATTTTGAGGGCAACGGGCTGACCATTTTTTAAGACCGCGCGGTGCACCTGACCAATTGAGCCAGATGCGATCGCACTATAATTTACCTCGGCAAATACCGCCTCTGGATCTAGCTGATCGTTTAGAAAGGAGCGAATTGCGATCGCATCCACAGGGGGCACCGTCGACTGTAGCGAACTCAGCTCCTCGATGTAGGCCGGTGGCAGCAAGTCGGGGCGAGTACTCAGCAGCTGGCCAAACTTGATGTAGACCGGCCCTAAATCGGTCAAAATATTGCGCAGCACAGCGGGAGGTGGAATATCGGGTTCTTCCGGGGCCTTACCCACCAACAACCGCCGCATGTAGTCCCAACCATGGCGTAAAAACACCTCCACAATTTCGCCCTGTCGGGAAATAAGATTTGGCGTTAACATGCAGCCCTTCGTTAAAGTAGTGTCGGTTCGATGCTAACAGTTCCCTCAATCCATGTGGCTACGCAATCTCATTCTCATTTGTACAACGGCCTATCACATCTGGTGTTGTCGCCAGGAGGACCAAACACCGCCACCAGGGGACATGTATGACATTGGTGATTGTCAGCTGCACCTCTATCGGCGCGGGCGGCCACGGCCTAATCAGCCGACGGTCGTTTTAGACCATAGTCTTGGAGGCATCGAAGGTTACTTATTAATCGATGAAATCGCTGAGTTTGCCGATGTCTGCATTTATGATCGAGCGGGCTATGGCTGGAGTTCCAATAGCCCTAACCCTCGCAACAGTGGCGAAATGATGGAGGAGTTTGAAGCGCTGATGCGTGAGGCCAATATCCCCCCCCCCTATGTCTTGGTGGGTGACTCCCTAGGAAGCTATACCATGCGGCTCTATGCCCATACCTATCCGGATAACGTCGCAGGGCTGATTTTGACCGACGGTCTGCATGAAGATGGTATGGCCAGACTCCCGGTTAGCCTACAGCTGATGAAGGCTATCTTTACCGCTGGTTTTCTCATGTCTATCGCAGGTTCGGCCCTAGGATTTATTCGAATTCTTCAACAACTTGGCATCTTTCAACTCATTAGTCCTAAGCTCAGACAATACAGTCAAGCGCAGCTTGCGCCTGTTTTACGATCTTTTGTACGACCCAAGCATTGGTTCACCATGGCGCGTGAAATGTTGAGCATCAACGCCAGTAGTGACCAACTCCGACAAACCGGCAGCTTGGGAGCCCTACCGGTGATCAACATCAAAGCCAGTAATTTCTTTACCCCGGCCCCGTTGCTAAAGCCCTTACCTCTTGCAACCGCTGATGGCCTGTGGACCAGGATGCACCACAATCTTATGCGGCTCTCTAGCCAAAGTCTAAGTCTGCCAGCTCAAAGCAGTCACTTTGTTTGGGTAGATCACCCCGATGCCATGTTAGAAGCGATTGATCGCATGTTGCTCAGACTGAAAAAAGAACGTCAGGCTCGAGGATAAGACCGCACTGAGTAGACAGCTACAACGCTTGCAGCTTATTGCTCGTTGAGCACATCAGTGATGTTGGAGACGCTGGGCATTTTTGACAAAGCGACGGTGGCTCAGGGCAAAAGTCCAAAAAACGGCCAGCCCCCAAAAACCAAGCATTGCTAAACCGAAATAACTATGGGTTAGCGACTACAATAAATCTGGTTGGTAATATTGCATTAGCCTGGCTCTAAGCCTTTAGGCTGATGAGTGCCAACCAGCATTCTACCGATAGCAAGCCTCCATTACAGCGGTAACCTGCAATGAGTACACAGTCTGACCGAGTTTTAATTTTTGACACCACACTGCGCGATGGTGAGCAGTCTCCAGGCGCGACCATGAATGTTGAAGAAAAGCTCGCGGTTGCTCGTCAGCTAGCTCGACTGGGTGTGGACATTATTGAAGCCGGGGTTCCCTTTGCTAGCCCTGGCGATTTTGAAGCGGTTCAGCGAATTGCCCAAGAGGTTGGTACAGCCGACGGCCCTACTATTTGTGGTCTAGCACGGGCCACTAAGCAAGATATCGAAGCTGCCGCCCGAGCAATTGGGCCCGCCGATAAAGGTCGCATTCATACCTTTATCGCCACTTCTGATATTCACATGAAGTATAAGCTCAAGAAGTCGCGGGATCAGGTGCTGGCAATCACTGATGAGATGGTGCGCTTTGCCAAGGGCTTTACGGACGATGTGGAGTTTTCACCGGAGGATGCAGGGCGTTCGGAACCTGAATTTTTACATCAGGTATTGGCGGTTGCGATCGCAGCCGGGGCCACCACCATCAACATTCCTGACACGGTCGGCTACCTCACCCCCAGCGAATTTGGCAACCTGATTAAGGGCATCAAAGATAGCGTGCCGAATGTCGACAAGGTCGTTATCTCGGTACACGGACACAATGATTTGGGGCTGGCGGTTGCTAACTTTTTAGAGGCAGTTAAAAACGGAGCTCGCCAGCTGGAGTGCACCATTAACGGCATTGGTGAACGGGCCGGAAACGCCGCCCTTGAAGAATTAGTGATGGCGATGCATGTGCGCCGTCAGTACTTTAATCCCTTTTTTGGTCGTCCAGCAGAATCTGAAGCGCCATTGACCAATATCAACACTCAGGAAATTTACAAGACCTCCAGGCTAATCTCCAGCGTGACCGGTATGCTGGTGCAGCCAAACAAGGCTATCGTTGGTGCCAATGCCTTTGCCCATGAGTCCGGCATCCATCAAGACGGCGTCCTTAAGCATAGGCTCACCTATGAGATTATGGATGCCCAAACCATTGGCCTCAACGATAACCTGATTGTTTTAGGCAAGCACTCAGGTCGTAATGCCTTTCGTACACGCCTGCAGGAACTGGGCTATGAACCATCAGACCAGGAACTAAACAAAGCGTTTTTGCGGTTTAAGGAACTAGCAGATAAGAAAAAGGAAATTAGCGATCGAGACCTCGAAGCCATCGTCAACGACGAAACCCAGCAGGTGGCAGAGCATTACAAGCTAGAGCTAGTACAGGTCTCCTGCGGCAATAACGCCCGCCCCACTGCCACCGTTACCATCCGCACCCCCAGCGGCGAAGAACTCATGGACGCCGCCATTGGCACAGGACCAGTGGATGCCGTATACGAGGCCATTAATCGAGTCGTCAATATGCCCAACGACCTGATTGAATACTCAGTGCAGTCAGTCACCGCCGGTATTGACGCCATTGGTGAAGTCACAATTCGTCTGTGCCACAATCAGCGCATTTACTCGGGTCACGCCGCCAATACTGACGTTGTTGTCGCCTCAGCCGACGCCTATATGCAGGCGCTCAATCGACTCTATGGCGCGACCCAAACTGGCGAGTCGCTCCACCCACAGCGGATGGCTGTCCCAGCGGGCACTGGCGTGTAGGGCACAATAGAAGGGTGGGTTCAGAAGTATTAGCACACGAAGACCATGCACCCCTTACTTAACACCGATATTAATCAGATTGGCATTGCTGAACGAATACAGCTTGCAGAAGACCTCTGGGACAGTATTCTGTCAAATCCTGAATCACTACCTGTGACAGACAACCAAAAGCAAGAGCTTGATTACCGCATGGAATCATACCGTCAAGCTCCAGAAGCTGGAAGTAGTTGGCAGGCGGTTAAAGAACGGCTGAATAATCTGTAATGAACTACTCAGTTCTGATTCGTCCAGAAGCAAAGTTAGACATTCAGGACGCCTATCAGTTTTATGAACAACGCAGTCAAGGTCTAGGCTCTGAGTTTGTCCGTTCTATTGATGAATGCTTTTCTAAAATCGGGCGCAACCCGATGGCTTACCCAATAGTTCACCACCAAATATGTCGAGCATTAATTCGCAAATTTCCATACGGTATTTTCTACTTTATTGAAGGGAATACAATTGTTGTGGTTGCCTGTTTCCATGCCAAACGGGATGCCAAACGCTGGCAAGAACGAGGGGAATAATGTAACAAACGTTTCCGCACTAGCGTCTCGTCTGCAATATCCATCCCATGGATACATAGCAGAGTGAATCATAGGAGTAATCATGTAGATATCTGATGAGCGTATGCAGATTTTTCATACACTGCATACACCCATCGTTTGCCTGTATTCTATTGGTCGGAGTATACAGTCTAAGAGCTAGGACCAAAACACTCACCCAGTAGCGGACAGGAAGATACATGACCTACCATCACAATTCAACAATCATCTACACCTTCACAGATGAAGCGCCTGCTCTAGCCACGTATTCTTTCTTACCGATTATTCAAACGTTTACAGGTGCGGCTGGCATTACTGTAGGAACCAGCGATATTTCCCTAGCTGGTCGAATTATTGCTAACTTTCCTGAGTATCTGACCCAAGAGCAACAACTGCCAGACGCGCTGACTCAGCTGGGTGAGCTAGCTAAAACTCCAAACGCTAACATTATTAAATTGCCTAATATCAGTGCTTCTATCCCCCAGCTAGCTGCAGCCATTAAAGAACTACAGGAAAAGGGCTACAGCGTTCCCGATTATCCCGCCGAGCCCAAAAATGAAGCCGAAGCTGAGATTAAAGCGCGGTATGCAAAAGTTTTGGGGAGTGCTGTCAACCCTGTTTTACGTGAGGGTAATTCTGATAGACGAGTGGCGTTAGCCGTAAAGCAATATGCCCAAAAGCACCCCCATCGAGTGGGGAAATGGAGCAATGAGTCAAAATCTCACGTTGCCCATATGGACAGTGGTGATTTTTATGGTGGCGAGCAATCGGTTGTTGTTGAAGAAGCGGGCGACGTCAGAATTGAACTTGTAACAGAAGAAGGGACGGTTAAAGTCTTAAAAGAGAAAACGGCTGTGCTAGCTGGAGAAGTGCTTGATACAGCGGTCATGAATGTAAAAGCCCTGCGAGAATTTTACACAAAAGAGATTGATGCCGCTAAACGAGAAGATATTCTGCTGTCTCTTCATGTTAAAGCAACCATGATGAAGGTGTCTGACCCAGTTTTATTTGGGCATGCTGTCACCGTTTACTTTAAGGATGTCTTTACCAAATATGCTGACACATTTGACCAGCTCGGGGTGAACCCCAACAACGGTTTGGGCGATGTGTATGCCAAAATTCAAACTCTCTCTGACAACCAGCGTGCCGCTGTCGAAGCTGACCTGCAGGCGACCTATGAAAGCCAGCCTAAGCTAGCCATGGTTAACTCTGACAAAGGCATCACCAATCTCCATGTTCCTAGCGATGTTATTATCGACGCCTCGATGGCTGCAGCAATTCGCAGCTCTGGCAAAATGTGGGGACCTGATGGCAAGCTTCACGACACTAAAGCCATGATTCCCGATCGATGCTACGCCACCATGTACCAAGAAATCATCAAGTTCTGTCGGGAAAATGGGGCCTTTGACGTTACCACCATGGGTAATGTCTCCAATGTTGGTCTGATGGCTCAAAAAGCTGAAGAATATGGCTCCCACGACTAAACCTTTGGAATTCCGACAGCCGGCACGGTGCGCGTTGTCACCTCAGATGGCCAAACCCTGATGGAACACAGTGTAGAAGAGGATGATATCTGGCGGATGTGCCAAACAAAAGATATCCCCATTCAAGACTGGGTAAAACTGACCGTCAGCCGTGCTAAAGAGACAGATGCACCCGCTATTTTCTGGTTAGATGAGAACCGTGCCCATGATGCCAACATTATCCAAAAGGTAAATGAGTATCTACCTGACCACGACATAACAGGTCTAGATATCAAGATTTTGCCCCCAGCCGAGGCGATGCGATTTACCTGTGAGCAAATCAAAGTAGGTAAAAACGTTATTTCAGTAACAGGCAATGTTCTACGAGACTATCTGACCGATCTCTTCCCTATTCTTGAGCTAGGCACCAGCGCTAAAATGCTCTCTATCGTACCTTTACTGGCTGGTGGTGGGTTATTTGAAACTGGGGCCGGTGGTTCTGCACCAAAGCACGTACAACAGTTTGTGAATGAGGGACACCTACGTTGGGACTCGCTCGGAGAGTTTTTAGCCCTAGCCGTCACCCTAGAAGATGTGGGTCGAAAAACAAATAATGAAAATGCATTGATTTTGGCTGAAGCACTAAACAAAGCAAACAGTCAGTATTTGCAAAATGCAAAGGCTCCATCTCGTAAAGTCCATGAACTAGACAATCGTGGCAGTCATTTTTATCTAGCCATGTACTGGGCTCAGGCGCTGGCAGAACAAGATAAAAATCTAGAACTCAAAGCTAAGTTTACTAAATTAGCCCAGCAGCTAAGAGAAAATGAGAGTAACATCCTCAGTGAACTGAACTCAGCTCAAGGTAATCCAGTGGATATTGGTGGATATTACCTGGCGGATGTGGAGAAGATCAGTCTGGCCATGCGACCCAGTACTACTCTCAATACAGCACTGGAGTCAGTTTAGTCTGATTTGTTTAGTTTCAGGGCAACATATTTTCCCTGGAATTTTCCAACTATAGTCCCTTCTGAAGCCATATTGTCTAGGGTTTAGGGTTGGCCATAATGATAAACGGCATTGATCAGATTTTCAGGAGTACCAATATCGAGATAGTGGCCGGTTTCAAAGGGAATCGCGTCTACTCGAAGATTGTTTGCGATCGCATCTACAATCACATCCCCAATCGGCATTTCCGTATACTCAGGAAACGCTTTGAGTAAAACAGGGGATATCTCCCCAATTAGCGTCTTGCGTTTAGCCTCAACAACCTGGTGCAAAAATTCTGTAAACCTAGGTCGCCAAACGGCAATGGCCCACATATAGCGCAAATGGGTGAGCTGAGACTTTTCATAAATTCCCGACACCAGACCATTTTGGTTAAAATCGACCAGCCCTACCTTATCGGGTTGGTCCGTGGGAAATAGACCCAACACCACATCCGCCTGGGTAGTCGTTAGACGCTCGACCAGTTGAGTATAGGCATGGGTGGGGTTAAACAAAATATCAGGAAACCCCATGACAACAATGGCATCTTTGACAAAAGGATATGCCTGATCGAGACTAAACGGTACTCCAAAGGGGACATGGACCGTCAGATAGGCCAGCCGCATATTTAGCTGAGAGCCATCTCCTAGATAAGCCGGAATATCCCATTTACCCGGTCGCAAAATCAGAAAGGTTTCTTGCACACCTGCTTGCCCCATGGCCTCTAGCAAATACTGACAGGCCGCCTTAGGGCGCATTCCTTTACCTGCTAGGGGTTGAAACCCGATAGGAAACAGCTCTTTGCTCATGGGCAGCGGGCTGATGCGGCTACCCTGACCTGCCGCTGGCAGTAGACCAATAATTTTCTGTGGAGTGGCGGTCATGGTGCAGTCAGTAATTGGCGATGGGCACAGCGTAAGCTGGCGACGTGGGCTTGGGTTTCAAACGTTGATGGTGCATCAACTGTTTGGACCTGATCAAATCGAACCGTAGCGCGAGGCAAACTAATAGTCTCTGCCATCGCCTGTTGAGCAGCAGGTTCCAGATGATGGTATAGCAAACTCACATGAGGAGCGAGGGCAGGCGGTTGAGCATTGGGAATCGCAGCGACTAGCTGGTTAACCAGCTGAGCCAATGGCGGACTTGAAACCAGCTGAACATACAGAGTTTTAGAAAAGCGTGACTCCCACTGAATGGTGTCCACCTCTAGCTCTATGGGGGCCATCAACGGTAGCCGTGTTAAAACAGATGGTGCTGCCCCACTGTAGAGCGTCACGTGGGGGCAAAAAGGGACGGTCCCAAATCGTTAGGCCAGGGTATTAATAACCCCCTGAAAATAGGTCAGATCGGGTTCCTGGGGAACTAACCAAAACGAATAGTAGGATGCTGACATGGTTGGGATGAGATCGCGCTGACTTCTCAGTTCGCAACTCAACGTACCTCACTAGACAATCTATCCATCAATGCCCCATAAAAAAATTTACGTAACCGACACAGAGCATTCAATTAATTCAATTAGATATCATGACTAATTCTGGAATGTTCACTCCATTGACCGTATCTAGTCTTTAAGTTCTTGATGTCGCTGCGTCGTGATGAGATTCAACCTTTATTATTTTTATTGGGCTGCCTTTCTATTTATTACAGAAGTTTATATTGCTATTTTTATCAATGACAATCTGATTCGACCCTATGGGGGTGATTTTCTAGTCGTCATCCTAATTTATGCCTTTATCCGAGCATTTTTTAAATATTCAATGATTCAGACAGCAGCGGGAGTTTTACTATTCTCATTTTTAATCGAGATACTGCAGCACTTTAGACTAGTCGAAGTGCTTGGGTTAGAATCTTACCCGTTGGCTAGAACTGTTATTGGCACATCCTTTAGCTGGGAAGATTTTATGGCCTATAGCCTGGGAATTGCTGCCGCTTTAGCTGCCGAGAAATTTGTAGGTCCCCGGCTTAAGGAACAACACAACATGTCAATAAAACAATAATGGTTCTTGTAAAAATCTAATCATCGCTATCTATTCAAAAGCCAGCGCGTAGTCTCCTACATCCCCAACAAGGTCCATGCCGCTGGTCAGTCGAGCACCAGCGCTACCGATAACTGCGTAGTATGTCTCATTAGCGTTAGCAGTAAATGTAATCGCGCTGCGCTCTGTGCCGCTTCCCAGGAACAGAAAGTCACCAATCCCATTCCAAAGGGTTAACACCGGATTAATTGCTGAACCAGCTGCTGCAGTTTCAATTAGCGATCGCAAAAATCAGACTCTTGCCACCCTGCAGCCCTAGCCATCAACTCGATAATGAAGCAACAGAACACCATTGTTATAAACTTTTCGGTCAATCAGTTGTAAGGCACTTTGGTCAATCGACTCAGCAAATAATGGAATCCCAGTACCCATTAAAAATGGATTTACTTTCAAGATCAGACTATCAATCAGATGCTCAGTAAAAAGCGAGGTGGCTAATACACCGCCTCCACACAGCCAAATCCCTTTACCATTTTCCTGTTTTAAGCGCTTAACAACATCAGCGGCATGCTCTGAAACAAGCACAATATCTTCATGGGGACTTGATTGCATACTACGAGAAAAGAGATATTGCCGCATATGTGAGTATGGGCTCAGCACACCGTCCCGCAAACCAATTTCATAGGTTTTCCGCCCCATTAAAACCACATCAAATCGCTGATTATCTGTCTCGACGCCCATAGCCTCTCGAAGATGGGAGGGTACCGTCTCAGGGAATAAGGAAAAAATGTCTGAAAAGTACTCAGGATCTTGAGAAAACCCAGTATGGGAACCATCTGTGTGGGCAATAAAGCTATCCACACTACAGGCTACGTAATAAGTCAGTTCTTGCATTATGTCTGTTTTTCTATAGATACACCTACTCTATGCCAGCTGACTGACAAAAAATGTTTCAACCGATTAAGCTTCTCGTGTTGTAGGTGGTTCATCACAAGAAAAGGCAACACGGTTTATAAAAATAGGCTGTACGAAAGAGGTGGCAGAAAAAGCAAAAAAGGAATTTGCTAAACTTTGCCACACCCTTCGTACAGCCTGAGCAAAACAACCGAGCTAGTAGCTTAGTTCACTTGAATACTCTCTATCTTCCAATCACCTGGAGAATGATTAAACGTAGCTATAAAATCTGTTTCACTCCAGGGTTGAATTGTGTCAATATCCACAGTTTGAACAGACTCAGATTGCTCATCTTGTTGCGAACGAATGGTTACTGTCACATTGTTAGCAGCAGAAAGACCATTGTTCAGCACGGTTCCTCTAATGCTATTTCCTTCAACACGAGTGCCCACCGTCCACAGGCTGGCCAACGCATCAACAGAATAGGAGGAGGTTACCAGCTGACTACGCTTATTGGCCCTAGCATTTGAAAATCGAGGAGTGGGACCTTGAGATAGTCGTTCCTGAGCATTGAGTCGCTTGCCATTGCACTCGATAAACTCATCAGATTGCCCCTCACCCTTGGCATAGGCATACAGGTTACGGCGTAACTCCAGAAGAGTCTGGCGATGGTCAGGAGAAATCGTCGGCGAAGTGATTAACGTACCGGATATCTCAATAGCTTTGTACCAGTTTTGGTAACAGATAGCCTCTTTTAAGTTGTCTGGAATCTCCACAGAAGCTGCAGCATTAGCACTTTCAGCAGTCGCAGCAGTGCCAGCTAGCGCTAGTAACGAAACAATAACAGTGGGGGCTTTCATATAGAGCTGAAAAAAATGAGCCTTAAAACACTACTTGCTTATGCATTCAAAAGGAGAGCACCCACGCAGGATTAAATTTATGAAGATGCAGTGAGTTTTGTAGTTTATGTACGGAATCACTCGTTAGGGCTTGTGCAAGGGCACGTTTAAAGGTCATTCGCGACAAAAACTTCTTAAAATACTCTAACAAATTTATAATCCATCTGCTTGTAAGTACAACATTGACCGATGGCCAATGCCAACATCATCACTCAACGGCTCTAAATACTGACCAATCAAATTAAGCTAATCAAATTAAGTTGTTGTTTACAGGGGTAAAAAGCTGAGTTTTGCCGGGAAAATCGGTTAAGTTGCTAGCATCATAATAGGCTCTGTTTCTGCTCAGAGTATGGTCTCATTCCATGTCGCTCATAATAGATTTATGAGAGCGCACATTCCCACATTCTCTCTTGCCCATTTCACAGCGAAATAAAGACAACTTTGGCCATCTCATTTAAAATCTCACTTTGATACTGAATAATTGGATATATGTGTGCGATCGCAAATTTTAGACAGCATAGGTAATTTGGATGATAAATTAAGTGCCCCCAGCAATGTAGGGACAACAGTCAAGTAAGGTGGGCACTGCCCACCAACACTCATAGAGTAGACTCTTACTCTCCACTATATTCAACTATCCTCAAAAAATCTCCTAAATCATTCCTCTTGCCATTACATTGACACATCCAATCCGATCGATAATGCCCTTCAATAATCCATTTTCGAAAGCTTGAATGTGGCCACAGATGAAGACAACTCACCAATCCATGCTTAACCGGATTGTAATGAACATAATCAAGATAATGAGCCAGTTCCTCCTCTGTGCAAATGGTATGCTCCCAAAAGCCGCCACTGCCACACATCACTTTCACGATGTTTACGGCGAGACTTGGTAAAATTGTAGGATGCTGGAATAGGGGAGCACGGCGATGGGTGACCCAGGGGAGGAAGACGGTGCTGCCAGGGATATGGGCGCGACGGTAGTGGGGCATACAGGTGAAAGATGTGACCTGGTTAGAGTGCCCGGTGTATGGCCATCAGTGTTGGTGGGCAGTGCCTACCCTAAGCTTGCCTGAAAAAGCGCTTGCTGAGGTACACCAACTAAGTACTCAATGTCTACGGAATTCCGATGGGCTAACTGTATATTCCTGATAGTGGTTAACCGTTATCAAGATGAGTAGACCTGCCACTGGCCGAACCACCAAGCTTGTTAGAGTACCGATTCGCTTTGAGGCCCAAGTCAAAGCGTTAATTTGGAAACTCAAGGAAGAAGAAGCCCAGACGCAAGCTTAGCAGGAGCAGAATTGATGCTGAGTGCTTTAACATTACTGCTGGCTAAGTCGAATTCATCATCGTTACTTACCTGGATAGAAGCTGTAAAAGAGCATCCTATTGTGGGTGTGGTGTCTGTTGCGGTCTCAACGTTTGTCGCGATTGTGGCCTTCGGGGATTCGTTCAATGGGTTTATCGATTTTCTTAAGAGGTTGCTCCGGATACCAGAATCACCCAAAGATGATCCACAAGTGATTCGTCGTCAGCTATTGGCAATCGTCAAAAAAGAGGTCAACCGTCGTCTGGCTAACTCCTTACATAATCTGGTCAAGCTGGATCTCTATATGGAAGACCAGCGGCAACGGGTAGGGAACCCTAGGTTAGAGTTGGTGCCAGAGGACTCTGAACTGAGCTTTCAAGCTGTTAACCGAGTACTCCATTCAAAAAGCAAGAAACCGTCACTAGACCTGAAGTTCACCCAGAAAATAATTGAAGTGTTTGATCGACCGGATATTGCGGGGAAGCTTCTGATTTTAGGAAAGCCAGGTTCAGGAAAAACAACTGAGTTACTTCAGCTGGCCCAAGATTTAGTGATTCGAGTAGAGAAAGATAACCAGCATCCAGTACCTGTAATCCTGGAGCTATCCAGCTGGAATGGAGAATCCATTGATAAGTGGGTGGCCAGTCAATTCAATAAGCTCTACAACCTGTCTGTAGACATCACACAACAATGGTTAACAGATAATCAGATACTGCTGATGTTGGACGGCTTAGATGAGTTGGGTCTAACACAACAAAGACAGTGTATTGAGGAAATTAATCAGTTTTTAGGAACGACTCGTGCATTGGAACTGGTTGTCTGTTGTCGTCGGGAAGAGTATGAAGCGGGTCAAATTGAACTGGATGGATTGAATGGGGCTGTTTATCTAGAAGCGCTGAAGCAAGACCAGATTCGTCAGTACTTTGAAGAACTCAATCGACTAAGCCTTTGGGAGAATGTTAGGGATAATTCGGCTTTGCTGGAGCTAGCAGAGAAGCCATTATTTTTGTTCATGCTAATGGTGGCGTATCAGGGTAATCAAATTCGAAGTCAACAGGAATAGTTTGATGCCTATATTGAAAAGCAGCTTCATGAGCCCGGTAATCAGGGTACGTATAAACCGAGTAAAGAGCCTAGCCCAGAACAAACTCATCATTACCTTGTCTGGTTAGCTAAACAACTAGACGCTATTAGTGAAACTGAATTTTTGATCGAGGGATTGCAGCCTAGTTTGTTGTCGTCCTTGAGAGAAAAAAAATTTTATAGATTGACTTATGGGATATGTGTATGTCTGCTCGGCGGACTGCTTGGCGGATTTCTTTGGGGACCGCTTGGTGAGTTGAATAGTGGGCTAGCAGTGGGGCTATTTTTAGGGCTGATTTTGGGACTGAATCAAAGAAAAAATACACTTACTATCCAACCAGTAGAAAAATTACAGTGGTCTTTTCCCAAAATGATTTCCGGACTGAGGAATGGGCTGAGGATCGGACTTATTTTGGGATTAGTGTTGGGACTTATTTTGGGATTAATGTTTGGGCTAACGTTAGAGATATTCAGATTAATTTTGGGATTGATTTTTGGACTTATTTTTGGATTAGCTTTTGGATTAACTTTTGGACTTATTTTGGGGCTAGCTTTTGGACTGACTGGCGGGCTGAGTAGTGCTTCACTCGCAGATAAAGAAATACCAAATCAAGGCATTATAAAGAGCCTCCACTACGCGTTCCTTATCGGGCTAATTTATATGCTGAGAGGTGGACTGATTTTTGCACTACTCGAAGGGTTGATTTTTGTGCTGAGTGACAGACCGAGTGCTGGACTGAGGGATGTACTGATTCATATCCTAATCATCGGATTGATTTTTGGATTGCTTTCTGGGGCAAATACAGTTGTTAAGCATTTCATCCTCCGTATCTTCCTCACAAGAAACGGACATACCCCATGGAACTATGCTCTCTTCCTAGAGCACGCCGTCAAACACCGATTTATTCAAAGAACCGGTGGTCGCTATCGGTTTGTACATGATTTGCTACGGAAACACTTTGCAGCTATGCCCCTGGAGTAGTTGACTCTAGTTGTTGACGCATCTTTAATTCGTTAGCACCTCCAAGGTACAACTTAGGCGCAAAGCTCTATTTCACGAGCAATCTGCCAAACTCGACAATTACAGCAATGGGGCTCATCTGGAAACGATGCCCGAATTTGTGCAGCGATGGCATTAGCCTGCTCCAAATCTGACAACAATCCTAAGTCATTAACATCTGAGGGGCTAAAGATTTTAGGAAACTGTCCGCAGTTAGTCAGTACGCTATTGCCGTCTTCATCATCAACGATATCAAAACCGCAGAGCTCAAACTTTTGGGGCACTTGGTGCAGGCAAGTAGGGTGTTCGAGTATGGCCAGCAGCTGATCTTGACCAATACGCCAGTGAATACGTTGACGGAGGTAAGCTACATCGGTAAACAAGGTGATACGAAAATCTGCTTGGACATTATGGGACCAGTCTTCATCAATAAGATCCTCAATCAGGTCAGGGCAAAGAAGACTATCTAGGGTAACAACCTCACTAACATTGGTAAAGCCAGAGAATTTGATGTAGCTATCCCAGTCTTTCCCTTGGGATGGGGTAAAGCGTTGACGAGCTGTAAAAATCCAGTTTCCCATTGAGATTATATAGAACAAACAGTCTTGTTATTTAAATGGAGCCTACTACAGAGGCTTTTCCCATAGCACACAGCATTGTTCTATTAATTGATTGTTCAAAACAAAGGGCTTAAGAGAGAATTTTCCAGATGTCTGGTTGGCTTCTCTTCTCATTTAGAAAACAAGCGCGTCTACTTCTATTTCGATCAACATATCTGGGGCGATCAGCGCGCTCACCTCCACCATTGTAGTGGCAGGTGGGTAGGCTCCCATAAATTCTTGATGCGCCTGACCGTACTCTTGCCAGCGATTGATATCAGTTACATACATTCGTGTTCGTACAATGTTTGATAGATCCGCATCCATCGCCTGTAGTGTTCTTTGAATGATTTGAAAACAGCGCTTTGCTTGAGCATAGCCATTGCCTGGGGCAAAGGTATTTCCCTCGTCGTCTACAGGGGCCGTGCCTGAGACAAAAATGTGATTGCCTGCTCGCACGGCTCGACAGTAGCCAACTTTAGGTTCCCAAGGTGTCCCCGTAAACTGACGAGAAATGGATGTATTACTCATAACTGGTCTGCGGCTAGTTAGCCGCAGCAATCACTTCTAAATAGGCTTTAACTGCATTATCTAGACCCATTATTAAGGCATCAGCCGTCAGGGCGTGACCGATGGATACTTCTAAAATGTTAGGAATTCGTAAAAAGTGGGGTAGATTCTCCAAGTTTAAATCATGGCCCGCATTCACGCCTAACCCGCAGTCTTTGGCTACTTTTGCAGCGACTGCATAGTTAGTATGTAGGGTTTCTAACTCCTCTTTAGTCCCTTCACGACACACCGTTGCATAGGGTTCGGTGTAAAGCTCAATGCGAGTTTCGGTCGGTCCTTCTGTCACACCCAGCGTTGGAATTAAACGAATCTGCTCGGGTTCAGGGTCCATAAACAGACTCACCCGAGCCCCCAGGTCTTGAATGTCTTTGATGATGGGAACTAAGCGCTCACCGTTTTTTGCGATATCCCAACCATGGTCAGACGTAAACTGGTTTGGATCGTCGGGTACCAAGGTAACCTGATTGGGCTTCACGTCTCGCACAATTTCCATAAACCCGGCTTCTAACGGGTTGCCCTCAATATTAAATTCAATCGCAGGATGCATCGTCAGTAAGTCGGCTAGGTCATAAACATCGTGACGTCGAATGTGGCGCTCATCGGGACGAGGATGCACTGTTAAACCGTAAGCGCCTGCCTGGATACAGATTTCTCCTGCTTTGACAACACTGGGAATACCAATCGTTCGGGAATTCCGGACGAGGGCTATCTTGTTGAGGTTAACGCTCAGGGCAGTCATAAATGTTGCAGTAATGCTAGCTATCAGACCGATAGACTGAGCTATCGATTGTACAACATACGGACTTTCCCATCGCACACTCTACTTATCAGATTGATCCAAGAAAAGAAAAGTTAGATAGTGTAGGTTAAAGTCTAGTACGGATATCAGAACGCATCTATTTATTGTCAGGGTTACTACTTAAAGCGAGGTTAATTTAAACATGCACAATCCATCGCTATGTATGACTTGACACAGTTTAGCCTGCAAAATGCAACTTATATAGGGGCTGACCTCCGGCGATTGGGTCAGGGAGCGGACTCGCTAGAAACCGTCGCCCAGCGATCAGTACGTTATTTTTATAACAAGCTGATTGATCCCCACAATGGCCAATCTGCTTGTGCACTGGTGCGTTTCTTTAAAACCCATCCTTACAAAGAGCTACCGGCTGAGTTGCAAGCTTACACTGCCCAGTTAAACCAGCCTAGGCATACTGTGTTGCCCGATGTAAAGTGCTTAACTCTGCTGGCAACAGCAGGGGATCAGGCGTCTTGGAATGACCGACGGTTGTCACAGGGACATCAGGTCATTCCTCTAACAAGTGCTGAGGGAATTCAAGAAATTCCCATGATTTCTCAGCTAATCCATAGTTTTGGATTAGATATTAATAATGTCGTTGCTCCAGAGCCAAGCATTCTGATCGAATTAGAGCGTAAAACGTTCAATGTTTTCTTTATTCCTAACGCGCTCAATAGTGAATTTATTCCGGACCAGAACAGCTTTGTAAGTCACTTCAAAATTAAGTCTGTGCTTGGATTTGGCGGTATGTTACCGTCGGGTAACCTCTTTGCGATTATTCTCTTTACCAAAGTCGCTATTCCAGAATCTACAGCACGTCTCTTTAAGGCACTACCTCTAAATATCAAAATGGCCGTCATACCTTTTGATATTCATCAGACATTCGGTTTGCAAGCATCTACCTAGCATCTCTTCTACTCAATACTTTTTTCTAATACAGTTATCTGCAACACCCCATGATGGCGAGCCTGGATAGACCTTCTAATCAGGAAGAAATCCTACAGCTAAAGGACCAAGTAGCTACTTTAGAGGAACTACTGCAGGTCTATGAACAAACAGCAACTGAACAGGAACGACGGTTACAAACCGCGCTGGCATCATTGCAAGAGCGCGCGAGGCAACTGGCCCATGCCCAGGAAACCCTTGGCACCTTAGAGACAATTTTGGATAGCATGGGGGATGCTGTTGTCGTTGTCGATGTTGATGGTCGACATTTGTTTAGCAATCCAGCTGCGCAAACCTTATTTAATGGCCAAGACTACGTTACCTACTTTAATCAAAGCTCTAGAAACCATAACGTGTGCGAGGCTAATGGTAATGATTTTATCAGTCAGGCTCAGCTACCTCTATCACGTGCTATCCAGGGCAGTTCTTTGGATGCGGTTGAAATACTGATTACTGATGAAAATACCAGAACACACCAGTGGTTAAGCGTTAATGCCCGCCCGCTCTATTCGATGAAGCAGATTGTAGGTGGGGTAGCTGTGTTTCGAGATATTACTCTACAAAAACAGGTGGAGCGGGCACTGCACAAATCAAATGAGGAAGCGCTCCAACAAACGCTATTGGCAGAGCAAACATTACAGCAACTGCGGCAAACTCAGGCTCGACTCATCCATGAAGAGAAAATGGCTAGCTTGGGTAAAATTGTAGCCGGTATTGCCCATGAGATTAACAATCCTGTTAGCTTTATCCAGGGTAATCTCAACCATGCTCAGCAGACATTTCGAGACTTACTTAGACTCATTCACAAGTTTCAAATGGCATATCCGAATCCATCAGCAGATATTGTCAATGAGATAACGGCTATCGATTTAGATTTTTTAGCCGAAGATATCCCTAAACTCTTAAGATCTATGGAGACGGGAACAGAGAGAATCTGTGACATTGTTCAATCGTTGCGTACTTTTTCACGTCTCGATGAAGCGGTCTTTAAGGCGGTTGATATTCATGCTGGTATTGATAGTACCTTAGCAGTACTGCAGGCACAGCTTAAGACACAAAGTTCTCGCTCAGCTATTAACGTTGTCAAAAATTATGGCAGTCTGCCACTAGTTGAATGTCAGGCGAGTCAGCTGAACCAGGTATTTAATCATCTGCTTTCTAATGCCATTGACGCGTTTGATGCTGACATCGATGAGCCAACTATTACAATCAGCACTACCGTTAATGATGAGTCTATTGAGATCCATATTAGCGATAATGGGACGGGCATTCCTCAAACGATTAAGGAACATATTTTTGACCCATTTTTTACAACCAAACCCGTTGGGGAAGGGACAGGATTAGGTTTGTATATTTGCTATCAAATTATTGTTGACAATCACCATGGTCAGCTCATTTGTCATTCTCAACAAGGCCAGGGGACAGCAGTTATGGTAACGTTGCCGTTGCAACCTAATTAACTACAAACGGGCAGTCAGCAACGGCACTGGCAACAAATCATAGTTCTTGAGTAGAAATATATCTCACAGCAACAATTCACCCCGCAGTACGGTTACTGCTTGGCCGCCAATGTAAACCCTATTGGGGGTGCATTCCACATGGAGTACGCCGCCGCGAGCTGAGGCTTGGTAGGCGACCAGGGTGTCTTTACCCAACTTGTTTTGCCAGTAGGGGGCTAAGGAACAGTGGGAAGAGCCAGTGACGGGATCTTCTGGGATACCGATGGCTGGGGCAAAGTAACGGGAAACAAAATCATAGGGAGAGTCTCCAACACTGGTGACAATGATTCCCTGATAGGGTAGTTTGGCGAGTTTATCCAGGTCTGGTTTGATATTGACAACCGCTTTTTGCGATCGCAACTCCACCAGATAGTTAAACTCATTGCGGGCGCCGTGAACAATATCCGCATGATTCATAGCCACTACCATAGCCGGAGAAACAGAAGCATCGCGAACAGGCTGAACCGGAAAATCTAGCTGAATTAGCTCACCCTGTCGGGATGCCAACAGTTCACCACTCCTGGTTTGAAACCGGACCTTTATATCAGCCGCTAGATAGCCTTCAGTCCAAAGCACGTGGGCACTGGCTAATGTGGCGTGGCCACAGAGTTCAATTTCATCGGTTGGTGTAAACCAGCGCAGACTGTAGTTTCCCTCATCTTCTAACGGATAGAGAAAAGCGGTCTCTGACAGATTCATCTCCGTGGCAATCTGCTGCATAATGGCCTCATCCAGCGGTGTCTCGCTCACACATACCGCTGCTGGGTTGCCCGCAAATGGTTTATCAGTAAAGGCATCCACCTGGATTACAGACTGCTTCATAGATCAGCTTTAGATGAAGATACTGGCAATCTTACCGTGTGGTGGAGAGTTCCACAGATTCATAGTTTGGCGCGCGTAGCGACCATTACTGCATTGGCGTCCAATCTCCTGAAGGAATAAAGGCGGCCCAGTAATAGGGGTGAGCATAGTCGCCATTTAGCATTGACAGCTGAATCTCTCGCAGTGCTTCGCTACGTCCTTTGTTGGCCTGAAGCTGCTGGTAGTAGCCCACCATCAGATCTTTGGTAGCCAGATCGCTCACCTGCCACAGACTGAGCACCTGGGTTTGCGCCCCAGCCATGACAAAGGCGCGGCGCAGACCATAGACACCCGCTCCATTGCGTACTTCACCCACCCCCGTTTCGCAAGCCGACAGCACCACTAACTGAGTGCCGTTAAGGTTTAGGTTGGCCGCTTCTAAGGCCGTCAGCACGCCATCTTCTGAACCGCTGCTGCGCTGGTTAAAGCCAGCTAGAGCCAGACCTGAGCGCAATAGCGGATCGCTGAGTGTTGACGTTGCTGCCGCACCACGGAATGATGACTGGGGTGAATCAGGTGTCTCTGGGTCTGGGTCTTTTAGAAAGAATCCATGGGTAGCGATGTGCAAAATACGCGGCCCATCAACGTTCTTAAGCATGTTTTCCGTAGCCTCGGCACCGGTAATTACAGTGGCATCTGACAGCTGCTGAGAAATTTCTGCCGCCTCTGCTGCAGTCCCGGCCAGGGGGCCAAATGTCAGATCGCTTAGGTCTGCTGAGCGTTCGCCGCTACCGCGAGTTGAAGCAGTGGCCACCGTCTGTTGGGCAATATCGTAGTCTGGGTTAGCCATCACCATAGGGGGCTGCTGACTGGCGACGGATTGATCCAACCGCAACAGATCACGGCCGGAGGTGAGATAGGTAATCTGATACTCTTCTAGCAAATAACGGTCTGTCTCATTTACTAAAGCGGCAAAGGGAATCAAATTCAGCTGACTGTCTGGCGCTAGCAGCAGGTGATCTACCCCAGTTAGATCAGAGGTTAAGGGCGAGAACAGCTGGGTATAAAGCTGACGAGCCACCGGCTTTAGCCGCTGACTGCGAGTCTGTAATAGCTGTCTAAATTCGGTTAGAGTGGCGTCAATGGCGGCGGCTTCCCCCAGATCATGCCAGGCAATCTCTCCTGAAGGTTTTAGAATATAGGCAGCGTAGTGCAGCTCTTCTGGAAGTTCATCGCCTACTTCGTTGAGAGCAATAGGATCAAAGGCAATAAACTCAACCAGCGCACCGTTACTAGGAATTTGTTGTTGAATGTTAGTCAGCGACACCTCTTGGGAGACGGTACGAAACTGGCTGCTGCGATTTCCTAACGTGGTTTCTAACTGTTTCGATTTTGTTTCTAGGGCGGCAATGGTTGTCTGGTATTCATCGGGCGATAGTGTGCCCACACCGCTAACTACCAGGGTAGCGAGTTGCGATCGCACCTCCCCCCACTCATCTAACAGAGCCTGATCATCGGGCTCTAATCCCTGGCGCAGTGCCTGCAGACCGTCTGTTACAGCCTCCAGTACTCGTCCCTTACGCTGCAAAATTGCCTGTAGCGCAATTTTTTCGGTTTCAGGCACCGCAGTCTCTGGCAGTAGATGAAACGAAACATAGGTATCTAAGCGAGGCAGCGTATTAAAAAATGATGCCTTAGCCGCTTCAGACCCGGTTGATAAAACTAAGTTTAGATTATAGTTTTCCACCTCAAGGGATTGTTTTAGGTAAGGCACAGCCCGGTTTGGCTGCCCCTGGCTGTAGTACAGTCTGGCCAGATTATCTAGCATTAACGACAGATTAGGGTGATTTTCTCCTAGCGTACTTTCCACAATCGACAGAGCCTCTAACAGATAAGCCTCTGCCTGCTCAAACTGTTTTTGCTTACCGCTGACTAAGCCCAAATTGTTGAGGGTAAGGGCTATCTCAGAGTGACCGTCAGGAAACGCCTTACGCTGCACCTCTAAAGCCCGCTCTAAATAGCTGGTCGCCTGAGGTAAATCCCCTTGAATGCGATGGGCCTCACCCAAGTTGTTTAATATCAGTCCCACATGGGGATGCTGGTTACCAAAATTGGCTTCAAAACTGGTCAGGGCTTCTGTTTGCAGCTCAATAGCAGCCCCATATTCTCCGACACTGTAGGCCAACAGTGCTAGATTGTTGATAGTTGTTGCTCGATCAGGGTGCTGGGGCTGAAGCGATTGAGTTTGGATGGTTAGCGCTCTTTGGTAGAGAGGGTATGCCTCCTCATAGTTACCTTGCACACGATAAAGTTCGCCCCAGTTGTTCAGCACTAGACCCAGGCTAGGGTGCTCGGCACCAAAAACAGTTTCTAAAATAGTAACGGCCTGTTCCATCAGAGGTAACGCGTCACGATAGCGCCCTTGAACGTTATAGACCAGACCTAGATTATTAAGGGTGCCAGCGTAGTCTGGGTGAGATTCTCCAAGTAGCTGAGCCTGCAGATTTAATGCTTTAAGGCTGGCTGATTCAGCCTCTGCAAACCGACCCGCCAGACGATACAGTTCTCCTAACCGATTAGACAGCGCAGCGGCCGGTATTGAGTCAGGGCCAAAGATTTGGTTATTAATCGCTATGGCGCGTTGAAAGTAGGTTTCAGCATCGTCATAGCGCCCTTGTAGCTGATACAGCATACCAAAGCTAGCCAGCGTCTGCGTTACGGTTGGATGTTGTTCTCCATAGACATTTAACTGAATCTCTAAGGCGGCATTGTATAACTCTTCGACTTCATCATAGCGGCCTTGAGCCTGATACAGCCCGCCTAGATTCAGCATACCCAGGGCCAGGTTGGGGTGGGTGTCACCAAAGGCGGTACGGTAGATATCAATCGCTTTTAAGAACAATTCTTCTGCAGCAGCATAGTTGCCTCGCTGTTGTTCTGCCAGACCCAGGTTACTGCTAGCTAGACCCATATCAGGAGAATTAGGACAAGTCGTCTGAAGGGTTTGGTTGATAGAGCGCTGATAGTAATCGATGGCTAAATCGTATCGTCCCTGCCGACGATAAAGTTCTCCTAGATTGTTGTAGGCGCGAGCAAGTAAACCTGGAATAGCCACCTTTTCTTGAATCGCAATGGCTCGTTGAAATAAGGGTTCGGCCTCTGCATAGCGACCTAGCTCTATGTAGGTTAGCCCCAGATTATTCAGCGTGGTGGCAATTTCTGGATGGTCGGAGGGCAGGCTAATTTCATAGAGTTCTAATGCTTCTTGATATAGGGGTTCTGCCACTTCATAGTTACCCAATGCCCGATTAACTTCAGCGACATTGTTAATGGCCACGGCCAATAGCGGATTATCCTGAGCTAGCTTCTCTTGACGCAGGGTTAACAGCTGCTCAAAGAGAACTAGGGCTTCTTGAAAACGCCCCTGCTCATAGAGCGCTAACCCCTCGGCATTGAGTGTAGGTCCCCCAGGTGTATCGACAATATTAGGGGTTTGAGCTATGGGTTGACCCACCGGTACCATCGTCTCAATGGGTGCTTGCACAGCAATACTTGCCCTGGGCCACAGGGGAATTGCTATCCCAGCCAGTGTAGCCATTATCCAGGGAAGTCTTAGAAACTGACGTTTTTGATTGGCCATGACGACAATTTTCAACAGAAGTTAATAATAGTTTGTCGACTCAAATAGACAGCTGGCCGAGTTCTGCGGGCAATCTTTATCGGGTCATCGTTTGGGACAGAACGTAATTTAGGTTAATGGCGTAGGCTACGTCGCATCTGCTAAGCCTGCTGGGTTCGAGCCTCTAACAACCGCTGCTGAGAAACCGTTGCCGTCTCTACAGTCATCCGATAGCGAACCGTAGAGGGGGCAGCCATTGTCACGGGGTTAGCTGTGGCCTCAGCCGTATTGCTCGCCCCATTTTCAACATCAAACAAAGGTTCAGTCTGATAGTCAAAGATCGGCTCAATTTCATAAGCCATTTCGCCACTGTCGCCAGGCAGCGTCAGCACAATGAGATGACTAATCTGAGATTTTTGTAGCGGCTCAACCGTCCGATAGCTAACCTGATGTTCAACAGTTAGGGGCGTGTACTTACCGGCTTGATATACCGCTACACGACTCACAATATTAGGATTGTTGTTGGCCAGATTGATCTTAATAGCAACCGTTTGACCTGCCTCTGCTGTAAACTGATGTCGCGTTGGCTGATAAGTATCGGCTGTTACCAATTTTGTTTCTGTTGCTCCGGCCCGCAGCAGCACCTCAGCTGAGACGGGCATGGTTAATCCCAGCAATGCACCCATTACACCTAGACAACCGACAATAGACTGCATGTTGGCCTCCTAAGGAACACTAATAACAACCGATATGGAATACTCCACGGGTTAAGACGATTGTTCCAGAACAATTGAGATGACGTTTATAAAGTTATGAGTTTTGAATTATGAATTATGCGATCGCTGATGTTCAGCAATGAGCCCAGAGCAGTCGCTATTTAGCCGTCTCTAACAGCTAAAGCCATCCCAAAGAGCAGCAATATCGAATCTTAATTTTGTATTTATATCTGGTATTTAGTAAAAGAATACCCATGGTGCAAGGTACACCCGTTCAATTCACATAAACCCAAACCGAAGCACTCAAAACTTAAAACTATTACTCAAATTACTCCGCTGGCTGTAACCCATTCTTACAACCCGTTGCGAATCGTTTAGCTATTGCAGCGTCTGATAAAGGACTCCCATATTCTGAGGGTTGGGCTCCCGAAACTCGGGACACTGCCCTAACCCACCCCAGCACGGAGCGCTGTTTATGAAACTGGCCTATTGGATGTATGCAGGTCCTGCCCACATCGGCACACTGCGTATTGCCAGCTCATTCAAAAATGTCCATGCCATTATGCATGCCCCGCTTGGGGATGATTATTTTAATGTGATGCGCTCCATGCTCTCCCGTGAGCGAGACTTTACACCGGTAACCACTAGCGTTGTTGACCGCCATGTGTTGGCTCGGGGATCCCAAGAGAAAGTTGTTGACAACATTACCCGTAAGGATAAGGAAGAGCATCCCGACCTGATTGTCCTTACTCCTACTTGCACTTCTAGCATTTTGCAAGAAGATCTGGCTAACTTTGTGGAGCGGGCTCAGCTCGACGCCGAGGGCGACGTGATGCTGGCGGATGTCAATCACTACCGGGCTAATGAGCTACAAGCGGCTGATCGTACTCTGCAACAAATCGTTGAGTTTTATCTTAAGAAAGCAGCCAAACAGGGAAACTTACCCAAGGAGAGAACAGAAAAACCCTCGGTAAATATCATCGGTATTACCACCTTAGGCTTCCACAACAACCACGACATTACCGAGCTTAAGAGATTAATGGCGAACCTAGGCATTGAGGTCAATGCCGTGATTCCCGAGGGAGCATCGGTATATGAACTCAAGAATTTGCCCAAAGCCTGGTTAAATCTGATCCCCTACCGTGAGATTGGGTCACTGACTGCCGAATATCTGCAGCGTGAGTTTGAGATGCCCTATGTGGATATTACGCCTATGGGTGTGGTAGAAACGGCTCGCTGTATTCGTGCAATCCAAAAGCTCTTAAATGAGCGCGGTGTTGATGCCAACTATGATCAGTTTATTGATGACCAAACTCGGTTTGCGTCTCAGGCAGCCTGGTTCTCTCGCTCTATCGACTGTCAAAACCTCACTGGTAAACGCTGCGTTGTCTTTGGCGACAATACCCATGCTGCAGCCCTAACCAAAGTTCTCTCGAGGGAAATGGGGCTAAAGGTGGTGCTTGCGGGTACTTACTGTAAGTATGACGAAGCGTGGTTCCGACAACAGGTCGAAGGCTATTGCGATGAGGTTTTGATTAGTGAAGATAATGGTGCGATCGCAGATAAAATCGCCCAGCTAGAGCCCGCCGCCATTTTTGGCACCCAAATGGAGCGCCATGTCGGCAAGCGTCTTAACATTCCCTGCGGTGTAATTGCTGCCACCATCCACGTCCAAAATTTTCCCGTCGGCTACCGTCCTTTCCTTGGCTATGAAGGCGCAAATCAGCTAGTAGACCTGATTTACAACTCCTTCACCCTAGGCATGGAAGACCACCTGCTCGAAATCTTTGGCGGTCACGACACCAAAGAAGTCATCACCCAAACCCTGTCTGCAGATACCGACCTCAACTGGGCACCCGATGGCCTAACCGAACTCAAGCGCGTTCCCGGCTTTGTACGAGGCAAGGTCAAACGCAACACCGAAAAATTTGCCCGCGAACAAGGCTACACAGAGATTACGGCTGAAGTTATGTATGCCGCCAAAGAAGCCGTTGGG
>JBHJIV010000222.1:0-10366 GCA_050043105.1 Leptolyngbyaceae cyanobacterium
AATCCCTCCGCCAGTGTAGGCATCAATGATTTTCTGTCGCAAATCCAGTGAGTATGCTTTCGGCATCAATCCTACCTACCATTGACGGTCTGTTATTATTCCTAATAAATGTACCTCGATTGATCTGAAATTGCTATATCAATCAGTCGGGCCGAGGGGATAAAGATATTTTTACCATCGCTGAAGCGCTACAGGACCCTGACTGGCACAGCTTTTTACAAAAACGGTCCATCACCCGTTAAGGACTGAGTATTCGGCTCTATTTCTTACTGTACAGACGTTCCATAGAACGCCTCTTCTTTTTAATGTATAGGTGTTCAATGGAACAACTTTTCAGACGCTAACCGCCACTCTAACCATGCATCTAGAACGCTTTATTCGCCAGCAGCGTCAGAAAAAAGATATTTTACTTATGTCCCATACGGTTTTGGGCTATCCATCGTGGGATGACAACCGCGCTGCAATCGCAGCCCTGGTTCGCGGTGGTGTCGAGCTAATTGAACTCCAATTTCCATTCTCGGAACCCATTGCCGATGGACCTATCTTACTAGCGGCTAACCATGCGGCAATCCAATCGGGTGTCTCGGTCCGTGACTGTCTGAGCTTTGCAGCAGAGATGACTCAGAACTATCCCCAAACCCGCTTTGTGATTATGACCTATGTCAATATTCTCTTTCGGTACGGTAGCAGCAACTTTGTTGAAGCGGCGGCCCTAAGCGGTGTGGCCGGATGCATTATCCCTGATTTACCCTGTGAACAGGCCGAGGGTTATATTCAAGTCTGTCGAGAAAACACGCTAGCAACAATCTTCTTAGTAACGCCTAATAATAGCCTGGAGAGAATACAGCAGATTCTTAGACACACAAGCGGTTTAATTTACTGCGTAACGCGTAAAGGGGTTACTGGACAATATACTCAGCTTTCTAAAGCAGCCCAGCAATATTTGAGCCAGGTGAAATCAATCAGCCAGCTACCGATGGCTGTGGGGTTTGGTATCCAATCTGCCGACGACGTCAGTAAGCTCATCGGTCATGCTGATATCGCCGTGATTGGTAGTCAGCCTGTAAAACACTACGCCAACTGTGGAGTCGATAGCTTAGAACGCCTAATTCGAGGACTTAGATCCGGCTGATTCCGTCTGTTCTGTTGTTATTAAGGGAGTTCTGATCCTGCGACTCAGGTTCCCAATCGTTAAACTGATAGTCAACAAAGACTAGCCCTGAGAAAAACGCAAAAAATAACCATAACATCATCGCGCTCAACAGCATTCTTTGCTAAAGAATACCGCTCCCTGCTATACAACACTAAACCCGTTTAGCCTGATAAAATCGTAAATTCTAGCTATCGATAAAGCTTTGCCTTCAGCCCTTTAAAGGTTTTTTAACAGCACATTATTACTTATCATAATTCCCGCATTAGACGGTCTCAAGCTAATGACAAGTAAATTAATATAGGTTTTTACGTTTAGATAAATAGTCTTGGTCTGGTTTAGGGTAAAGTTGTCTAGACGTTTTTATTTTGATATGTCCGTCTTAATTAATAGATTTAGTGTGCTATCAAAGGACTAAATAGATATTTAAACTTTTGATAACTAAGGTTTTACCGTTGCTGATTTGATGGCTAAATCGATTGGTTAGAATCGCCATGTATCGGTATGTTAGCACTGTCTTTAACCAGGTTTGTTTGCTAAATCAGCGATCGCAAAATATTTTGTCAGAAATTTAGTCTAAATTATGCAAGAGGTTTAGGCTAAACGGTGATGCTGAAACGATTTAAGCGATATATTCGCTGGCGCTCAAGCGATACAGGGTTTTCAACAGGAATCGATCAGTTTGAGAGCTTAGTTTCAAAACTGCTCTCAATTGCGATGCTAATTGTGATCGTGGTGATCATGGTTGACCTCATCCTATTTTTGGCAACAGCGTTGTTTAATCCTGGTCCTGAGGGATTCTTTATTGACATCCTGAGGGATATTTTTGGTCTATTCCTAAGTGTGCTGATTGCACTGGAGATTCTTGAAAATATTACAGCCTACCTGAGAAAACATGTGGTTCAAGTGGAGCTGGTGATTGTTACCTCACTGATCGCGGTTGCTCGTAAGATTATTATTTTGGATTTAGACAAAGTGTCGGGAATAAGCTTACTCGGACTTGCGATCGCAATCTTCGCTCTATCTATCAGCTACTGGATTGTTCGCACTATCCATCGATAGGACAAGGATTGGTTTCTCTAACCACAGACACCATAAACCAAGGGCAAGCAGACCTTGGGGTACGGCATGGGTGATTAGCCCACTGATGGTGTGGCCGGGAGAATAAATGGGGTTTAGATAGAAGAAGTACGGCAGGTCTGGAGCCATACAGCCAATAATGAGCGGTGGCAACGGCAATCGCTTTTGTGATAAATACTACAGAGAGGCTGCGACGATTGTATGGGCAGGCGTATAGGGCATTGGCAAGTGGACGTTTTCGTTTTCTAGTCTAGGGTTATGACAACTTTGGTCTAATAGCGACTACCGTTAATGCGGGCATTATTTCAAATGCTGGCTAAGAAAGGCGATAAAGGTTTGCACCCGTAAGGAATATCGACGATTTGGTAAATAAAGGGCATACACTCCCATGTCCATGCCAGCTTGGGGATGCACTTGAAACTCTCTCAGCACTGCTTGCAACTGACCGCTGCGAATGTCTTCATCAATTAGCCAGGTGGGCATTAACATCAAACCGATGCCGTCTAAACAGAGCTGTCGTAACACTTCTGAATTGTTGGCAACAACTGAGCCTTGCACGTTAACCTCAAACACTTCTGTCTCGATCTGAAATTGCCATACGGTTGCCCCTGTGCCATAGGAAAACAGTAGGCAGTTGTGCTGTATCAAATCATGAGGGTGCTTAGGATAGCCATATTGCTCAAAGTATTGAGGACTGCCACACACCAAACGACTGTGATCCGCCAGCTTGCGAACAATCAAGGTGGCACCTGAGCGATCCAGGTTGCCTAAGCGAATGACCATATCGAGATCATCTTCAACCAGATTGGCTAACCCGTCGCTTAACCGCAGCTCCAGTTTCACCTCTGGGCACTGCTCTAGAAATGTATGTAATAGTGGGGCAATGTGGAGCCGACCAAAAGCCACTGGCATACTGACTCGTAAGATCCCCCGTGGAATGTCTTCTCCTTCTGTAACAGAGGCGTTGGCTTCGGCGATGTCCTGTAAGATTCTGACTGCTTTTTCATAATATTGTTGCCCTTGTGGAGTTAGGGTAATGCTACGGGTAGAGCGATTTAACAGCTGAGTATTGAGGAGCTGCTCTAGACTATTTACCTGACGTGTTACGGAAGACACTGCTAAGTTGAGCTGTCGTGAGGCTTCTGAAAAGCCACCAGTTTCAACAACTTTGACAAATGATCGCATCGCTGCAAACTGATCCACGCCCGTTAAGCTCCGCTGTTATTGCATTTTTTGCAAAAGTGCTTGGCATAAAAGCCATATTATCATTTTTTATGAATGGAATTACGATTGTAATGTCGCAAGTGAGAGCCCAGTTCAAGGAGACCGCTATGACATTAACTATTGATATTACATCAGACTATATTTGTCCCTGGTGACTCATTGCCCACCACAATCTGCAGCAGGCGATCGCAACGTTAGAAACGCCGGTTGATATTCAGTGGGTCTGGTATCCGTTTGAGTTAAATCCCGATATGCCTGCCACAGGTATGGACCGCCGCACCTATCGCACCAACAAATTTGGCAGTTGGGCCTATTCTCAACAGTTAGATGCTCAAACAATGCAGGCTGGTCAGGCCAATGGTGTTGAATTTCGTTATGACCTGATGCAAAAAACGCCCAATACGCTCAATGCCCATCGCCTAACTGCTTTAGCTGCCAAAGCTGGCAAAGCTACAGAGATGGCAGAGAGAATTTTGCATGCCTATTTTACTGAAGGGCAAGACATTGGTGATATTGAAACGCTGTCAGCACTTGCGGCTGACATGGGTCTAGATCAGGCTAAGGGGTTTCTGTTGTCTGATGACGGTATTTCAGATATACGGGCTGCCAAACAACAGGCTGTTGCCCAGGGGATTCACAGTGTGCCAACCATTCGCATTGGGGATGCTGTGCTGGTGGGCGGTCAACCTGTGGATGCATTCTTGTCTGCATTGCAAACAGCTATCAAGAATTTGGAGGTAGTACAGTCATGAGTATTGATCGACATGCCATTATTATTGGCGGGGCTCTGGGCGGTCTGTTTAGCGGTTTGCTTTTGCGCTCTGTTGGTTGGTCTGTCGATATTTATGAGCGTTCTGCCCAACCCCTTAACAGTCGCGGTGGCGGCATTGTAATGCAGCCCCAGGTATTAGAGGCGTTTCGGCGTGTGGGGATTTCTCTCCAAGACCTTGGGGTGGTAGCCAACGAGCGCTATTACCTAGATGCCCAGGGAAATGTGACGCAGCGCATGGGTACTCGTCAAACGCTAACCTCCTGGAATCGTTTATATGGTCTCATGCAGCGACAGTTCCCAGCAGAGCACTATCATCTGGGTAAACGCCTGACGGATATTCAACAAACGACAGACTCGGTAACGGCTCAGTATGCCGATGGTACCTCAGCCACAGGTGACTTACTGATCGGTGCTGATGGACCTGGCTCGACGGTGCGATCGCAACTGCTGCCAGACTCCAACTATCGCTATGCAGGCTATGTGGCTTACCGTGGCTTAGTGGATGAAGCCGATCTTGACCCAGAAACAGCGGTATTGCTGACCGAACGGTTTGTGTTTTTTCAGTTTCCTAACTCTCACATTTTGCAATATGTGATTCCTGGAGAAGATGAATCGCTGGTGCCGGGAGAGCGTCGTTTTAACTGGGTCTGGTATGTCAACTATGATGAGACAACAGAATTACCTCGCCTTCTGACAGATAAAGACGGCAAACGTCGCGATTATTCCATCCCGCCAGGACTGTTAGCTCCTAGTGTAGAACGCGAAATGCGAGCCTACGCTGACAGCGTGCTAGCGCCACCGATGCAAAAGCTGGTGGCGGCAACCCAGGAGCCATTTGTACAGGCAATTTTAGATCTTGATGTACCGCAGATGGCGTTTGGTCGAGTTGTGTTGCTAGGGGATGCCGCGTTTATTGTGCGTCCCCATACAGCCGCTGGAACATCAAAGGCGGCGGCTAATGCGATCGCACTTGCCGATTCTCTTAGAATCTACGACCACGACATTGACGCGGCTCTGAAAGCCTGGGAACCCGGTCAGCTAGTGGATGCGCAACAGCTGAGCCACCACGGGCAGTTTTTAGGCAGACAGTCACAACTTACCCATGGCTTGGGTCGATTGTCGACTGATCAAAATAGGCTGTTTATCAAGTAAGTTCGAGTCAGGTTAGCTGTTGTAATTTGAGGCGTTCAGGGATATCGATTGTCCTAACTAACCTGACAGATGCAATAGTGGCTCTAATGGGGGGTGCTTTTGAGGTGAGGTACCCTCCTTGCCTCTTTTTTTAGCGCTTAAGCGCTAAAAACTGGCGTGAATGTTGTTGCAGAACTCAAACCGATGTAGCAGTGTAGCTGTAAACAATATGATAGTTCTTGGAAAGACTCATAATGACAGCCCAACAGTATCAAAAGACTATCTCTTGACTCATAAGGCTTTATTCTACATAGGGTTGCGATCCCTTTGCATGTTGCGCTTTAGCGAGCCTCGAGTTTCTTAAGGTTTTGCACCTGTGTATGCATTATTATCCCGAAAAAACAACGCCTCTTTGTTCTAGCTGATATGCAGCAGCATCCCAGGTAGTACTTAGAACTACATTAAGGGTTTGAGCGTGGTGATCGATCCAGTAGAAGCCATTAGGAAGCTTGCCGTTATATTTTTTCAGCCAATTATCCCAGAACGACTTCTCTATAAATCCCATCCGCGATTCCATCGTTTTCATAGTTTGGCTATTCGTCAAACTTTTCCTTTTACCCCCCAATACTTGCCACAGATGGATATTACTGGGGACCTTTACGTGATGGAGATCTTCAACCTTTACGAATTCAGGCATGTTTATCATTAGAAAACAACATCAATGCTAAGGGGATTTTCCAGGACGACATTGATCACTAGACATGTCTGGCCTCACTGAATCAATCATTAAACCACTGCCAAATCCCTTTTTGACAAATACAAGCAGCGTTACGGCCACCATGCTGAAGCTTTTTTAGTCAACTGGTCACAGCCGATGCTGACCAAAAATAGTCTGTTAACCATGGTAATTTCCTTGGCTAGAGATAGTGACCCATGCTCGTTAGAGCAGCACAGCGCCTTCTGTAGACCCTGTCACCTTGCGTGTTTAATCAAATATCAACTTGTGCAACACATAGCTTAACGGTGGCCCAACGTTTTTAACGATAAGATGAATTTATTCACAAAGAACTAATGTATAAACTGAATTTATTGATTTAACACCCACGAACATCACTACTTTGCACCTTCATTTAGGAAAAAAATAATGATTAACACAACCGCTTATAACCTCGAGGTTAAATCAGGTACTCGAAACCATAAAGGTTATTTTGTGCAAGATACGACCTATCGGTTGGTTGACATTGAGCAATCCGGATGGGCTTTGATCTGTCAAGATAGCACTACTTGCCACTACGTGGATCCTGATTGTTTACAAGAATTATCTAGCGTGGTTGGTAGCTGATCGGTTTAAGCTACCTGCTAGTTCAAAATATAGTTTGGCGCCCATAGTTTTTGGCGCCCATAGTTAATGCTATGGGTGATCGCTAGAACCCTACAAGTTACAGCAGCTATGTGCGCAGCAAACTGCTAAATGCATTCAGCAGTTTGCCATGGTATTTAACGCTTCGTTTATTTAATAAACCCTTTAACAATTTATCCAATGAAATCTTTGAGACAGCATGCGCGTTTTGATTCACCGATGTCGATATCTAAGAGAGAAGAAGCTCTGATGCACAGACATATTTGTCTGTGCTGTTCAAGTGTGTTGCTTCGGCATGTCTCTTCAGGTAAGCTTTCTTGGCGTTGTAGTCACTGTGGTCAAGATATGCCAGTTTGAAGAGAATCCTTCTAAAACAACACGATTTCACTCACCTTTGATTCGATCACTTCAGTAACCAGCCGCGCTCCCATAGCTTGCTTCCTGTAGACTCAACTCGTCGGCATTTTGTTGATTAGAGACATTGAGTCCCACTACAGATATAGCGTTGTCGAGCCGCATAGGTTGTATGCTTCCCTCGTTTAATCATACTTTTCGCGCCACACTCAATGCAGCAAATGTCCTTGGGCCAATGCATTGTGCGAACAGTCTCGTAGCATTTGTCCTCATCGATTAGCTTAGAAAGCGTTAGCTATAGGTGGACTGACGGGAGGCTGCATGCCCTGACACTAGCCTGCTCAACCTTGAATTTAGCAACCTTCCTAAAGCAGCTATTGAGCCAATCTATAAAACACTCTCATAAACAGTAGAGAAGTATTTGAGTCTATAAGTTTGAGAAACTTTCTAACTAGAGTTTTTTGCAGTCGATAGCGACACTAAAAGATATCTAGTTAGAAATGCTCTTGTTAGAAAATATTCTTTGCCGATCTAGAGGATAAACCAGTCTGGAAAGAACGGTATATATCGATGTCAAAACAGGTCATCTGTCATAATCTGTCAACGGCTGAGTTAACAGATAAGCGGCATATATCTTGTGGTGTTGCTGCTCCGAACTATGATTACATCTGAAAAATATTTGATTAGAGCAGTCCCGCCAGATCGATTTATTCTCTAAATCAGCATCGGCGGCAAATTTATTACCACGGCATTTCTTTGCGTTAACTCTCAGGCAACGGAATAAACTCTGTTTCTTCTGGTACCTGGCCAAACTTCCAATCTTTCCAGTCTTGTTTTGCTTGCTCAATCCGCTCTAAACGACTGGAAACAAAGTTCCACCATTTATGGCGTTTTCCTAGCGGTTCTCCACCAATAACGATACAGCGACCAGAAGATTTACCTGAGGTGATTTCAACCGGCTGATTGGGCTCTAAGATCACCAAACGATGCTGCTCTATAGATTGACCGTCAACCGTTAGCCCCTCGGTGACGCTATACACCGCTCGTTCGCTATAGCCGGTGGTCAGGGTAAAGTTGCCGCCAGTGGGAAACTGCAGGTCAAGATATAGGATCGGTGAAAACGTTTTTACCGGAGAGCTGTGGCCATCAGCTTCACCGGCAATTAGTTTAACCGTGACACTGTCTGTCTCCCATGTGGGAATATCAGTGGCTGGATGATGGTGAAACCAGGGCTCGGTTTCTTCTGATGCTTCTGGCAGAGCTACCCAGGTTTGGATACCGTGGAGTGTAGATTGTGAGCTGCGATCCGGCGATCGTTCTGAATGAGAAATTCCCTTGCCCGCCGTCATCCAGTTAACCTCCCCGGTTCGAATCTCTTGAATAGTGCCCAAACTATCGCGGTGAAGCAATGCCCCCTCAAATAAGTAGGTGACTGTTGCTAGATTGATATGGGGATGGGGACGTACATCAACACCTTTGCCCGGTGAGAAAACAGCCGTGCCCAAATGATCAAAAAAGATAAACGGCCCCACCATCGTCCGCTCATCACTTGGCAATAATCGTCTGGCACTAAATCCGCCAAGGTCTTGCACATGGGGCTGAATAATGGCCTGAATAAAGCTGCTCATAGAGTTTGCTGACAACACCTCGGAAAACAGATTCTAATATACAGCTAGGAAGTGAGCTGCTATTGATCAAACTCAAAAATAGCAGGTTAAAAACATGCTTCCATAGCGAGTAACAAAAGGGTTACCTAGAAAACAACCAGCCCTTAAACCACTGAGTCAAACGGGGCATGATGACATAAGATAAAAGCTCTACCGAAATGGCCACATTTACAGCCAGCTTGAGCAACCAGGGTAAAAAACTCAGGAGAGGAGCAATTAGAGGACTTACTCCCAGAGACACAATCATGACACCCACCCAGATTAAGATTGCTTGCTTGTATCGTTTTGGAGGCCTAGGTGTGGGTTGTTTGGGTAGCTGGAACCAAGATTCTAACCCCGACAAAACCTGAATGCTTTCCTGTTCTTGAATCAAAGGTTTGACACGCTCAATCCACCCATTGCGAGTATCTGACTTAAGCCAGGCGTCAAGATGACGACACGTATCAAACTGCAGCACAATCTCATAGTCCGGTGGTGAATCGGGCTGAGGGCGAAGAATACTTACTGCTAAATGCCCAGCAAATTCACGGGCAGCGGCTGAAATTCCCTTAATCCATGATTCGTAACCGTCTTGTCGTCCTGCCCTAACTCGATGGGTAATAACTGCTGTAACATGCTGGCTGGGTGAACGGGGCTGTTCAATATCACTCACAGATGTACTCATGGTTAACTTATCTGGTCAAGTCTAATATTAGGCCCAGAGGTTTCTTGGTGAGGTATAAAGATTTGCTTTTGAATACTTAAATTGAGTGAGATCAATCCCTAGAAAGTCATCTTGGCTTATTAAGTTCAAAAAGACAAGATCTGGGCGAACAGTTTGATTGGTAGTTAATTGAGACAACCTACCCATTTAACTTGCCCAGATCTGGAAGTTAGCCGTTATTGATTTGGAGGATGAACCGATTGGCTAGAATCGTCATATATCAGCATCTTTCAAATCAATTCATACCAAAGATCAGCACCGCCAAATTTATCTCCCTTTACTCCTGGGGCGCTCGTTCTGTTGCTTTAAATCCTGCTTTGGCATGAGCCCCATCGCAAAAGGGTTTATTGCCTGATGCACCACAGCGGCAAAGCGCAACCTGTTTCTGGTTGGGATAGGGTTGCTTATCTCCATCGCTCACAGAAAAGTCGCCCTTAACAATTAGCGGGCCATTATCTAAAACAGAAATTTCAACGTTAGCCATGATTTTTATCCTCTCTATAGTCCAATAGACACCAAACATGTACTTTGAAACAGTCGCTTGGCATCTACGACTTCTATTGTGTATTGACTCCCTTAAAAAGACAATGCGATTTTTAAGAAACATATTGTTTCCTTTTTGGATACAAATACCTTCTAAACGCGATTGTGGAAAAATAGTATTGGTGATGGTTACAGGGGCCACCACCAGTAGTGACGATTAACTCCCATGGGTGTGACATTTATGATCATCAATCAGCGATTATGTAAAGTGGTCATGGTTGTCGCTTTTGTTTTTGTCAGCATAATTAGGGTTTGCTGAAAAACTCAATAGAAATCTTAGGGATTATCCCACAGCCCAGATATCGTCAATAGGCCCTCTCCCATGGTCAAGAATTGTCCGTCCGTCCTTGCTTAAGGTGTCTGTCAAGGGGCTCACATCTGC
>JBHJIV010000223.1:0-18242 GCA_050043105.1 Leptolyngbyaceae cyanobacterium
ACTTCTGCCCCCCGCGCCGGGCGCTGCTTGGGGGCGAGCCCTACCCGGCAAAGTATATGTATGGGCTGATGGAGTGTTTGCCCCAGGCACGTTTTAGCAATGTGTACGGTCCAGCGGAGATTAACCAGTGTAGCTACTATCATGTGCCGCCTTTAGCTAAGGGAGAGACGATGCCTGAAGAGGTGGCACCCATTGGTCAAGTCTGGGCCAATGCAGAAGAGAGGGTGGTGGATGATACAGATCAGCCGGCGGCGGCAGGAGATATCGGCGAACTGCTGGTGCGAACACCAACGATGATGGTGGGCTACTGGCAGCGGCCTGACTTAAATGAGCGTGCCTTTTACCAAACTGAGATTGCGAATCAAACGGCTGTGTTTTACCGCACAGGAGATTTAGTGCAGCAGTTACCAGACGGCAACTATCAGTTTGTGGGTCGCAAAGATCGTCAGATTAAAGCTCGAGGCTATCGGATTGAGCTAGATGAAGTGGAGGCGGCTTTGGTGGGACACCCCCATGTGGAAGAGGCGGCTGCCTATGCGGTGTCGGCTGAAGCCGGTAGCCATCAGGTGGAAGCAGCGGTGATTCTAAAGGCTGAGGCGAGCTTGGCTGAGGGTGATTTGCTGAACTATGTGGGGGAACGACTGCCGGGCTATGCGGTGCCGGGGAGGGTTGCAATTTCAACTTCTTTCCCTAGAACCGGCACTGGCAAGATTGATCGGCGGGCATTGCAACAACAGGCGGAGCATAGGCTAACAGGTTCTCGGATATAAGGTGCGTTACTAACGCATCCTACACGTCTTTAAATTGATTCTTGTAAATATGGATAACCAAGAGATTCTTAAACACTATATTAGTCAAACCTTGCTAAACGGTCGGATGCAGGTTGAGGCAGACGACGATTTGCTAGGTGAAGAGATTATTGACTCCATGGGGGTGATGCAGCTAGTGGCCTTTGTGGAGGACAAGTTTGGCTGTGATGTGCCCCAGTCGGATATTACGATTACTAATTTTAGGACTATCAAGGCCATTGATGGCTATCTTGCTAAGCGGAGCCTGTAACTATGACTGCTGCTGCTGCACTACCAATTCAATCTGCACAGTCAAATCTGACCACGGCACAGCATTTGCTGTGGCTGGGGCAAAAGCTGGCACCTGCATCGCCACTCTTCAAGATGCCGTTTTTGTTTACGCTATCGGGCGAGATCCAGCCTGCTCATTTTCAGGCCGCATTTCAGGCGCTGGTAGAGCGCAGTGATGTGCTACGAATGGTGATTGAAGAAGTGGACGGTGTGCCGCAGCGGCAGGTATTGCCTCAATTAAATTACGAGGTGCCGGTCCTTGATTTTAGCAACAGAGAGAATCCTCAAGCGGACGTACGTACCTGGGCAGAGAATCGTAGCCAAGAACTGTTTGACTTATCCGAGAGACTGTTTGATGCGGCTCTGATGCGGCTCAGTTCTGACTGCTATGCCTGGTATATCTGTCAGCATCATGTGATTACGGATATTCACTCAGTTCAACTGATTTACCAAACAGTAGGAGACTTCTATCACCGTTCGATAGCGGGCACGTTGTCAGAAGCGCCAATGCTGCCAGCCTATCGTGATGTGTCGCTGCCGTCGCCTTCGTCTCGTGCGATTGACTACTGGCAGCAAAAGCAGGCAAATTTAGTAGACCTTTACCATCGCTCAGCTGTTCAAGTCTCCCCTCGCACACGTCGAATCTCCTGTGAACTGGGTCCAGAAAGAACGGCTGCGCTAAAACAGCTGGCAATGAACTCAGATGCAAAGGCGCTAACACCCCAGCTGTCTTTGTTTAATCTGGTAGCCGGTATTCTGGTGGCCTATCTCCATCGGGTTAGCGGCAGCGATCAGGTGGCCTTTGCCACCCCGGCCCACGGTCGCCCGACAGCCTTGTTAAAAGAGACCATGGGCGTATTTATTGAACTGTTTCCTGTGCAGACAGCCATAGAACCGGGCGAAACCTTTGCGTCGCTGTTGCATAAAGTGGCTCAGGCCAGCGGTGGTATGCTGCGCTATGCCCAGTCTGGGGTCAGCCGGTTCGCCCCCAGCCGTGATGTCAACGTGGTGCTAAATTTTATCCACGCCAAGCTGTCGGAGTTTGATGGTCGTTCGGTGTCTTCAGAATGGATTCACCCAGGCGCTGGCGATCCGCAACATCATTTGCGTCTGCAGGTGCATGACTTTGATAATCGAGGCAGTCTGCAGTTCCATTTTGATTTTAACTGCGATCTGTTTGAACCAGCACTGCAGGAGAGGGCAACGGGGCATTTCTTGACGTTAGTAGATGCGGTGCTGGCGGATCTTAACCAGCCTATTGCTGGTGTGGAAATTGTTACTGGCTTGGAAAAGAGTCATCTCTTAGAACTAGCAAAGTGCGATCGCAGTGACATTACTAAAACCGTAGTGCAACAGTTTGAGGCGCAGGTGGAAAGAACACCGGACGCTGTTGCGCTTGCTTGTGACGATAAAACCCTGACCTATGCTCAGCTGAATGCCCGCGCTAACCAGCTAGCCCACTATCTTCGACAGCAGGGTGTGACGCCTGAAGTCCCTGTTGGCATCTGTCTGCGCCGCTCTGTTGAGATGTTGGTGGCTATTTGGGGAGTGCTCAAGGCGGGAGGAGCCTATGTGCCTATTGATCCTAGCCATCCCAACGAGCGCATTGTTCATATTTTGAAAGATACCCAGGCACGTTGGGTGCTAACTCAGTCAGAGTTTTCGGCACGTCTAAACAGCCATGTTGAGACTATTCAGCTCGATACATTCGATTTAACGTCGCAGCCAAACAACAATTTAACTAATCCGTCTGGCATTAATCAGCTTGCCTACCTGCTCTATACATCGGGGTCTACCGGCAAGCCCAAGGGCGTGGAAGTTAAACATCGTGGATTAGCCAACTATGTTAACTGGGCGATTCAGCAGTACGTGCGAGGCAGAACCTTAGCGTTTCCCCTGTTCTCTCCATTTACATTTGATCTAACGGTTACGTCTATTTATGTGCCCCTACTCTCAGGGGGGCAGGTGGTGATCTATCCCGAAGCGGATGAGGCCATTGATCTCTCTCTACAGCGAATCTTTCAAGAGAATGCAGTAGATGTGATTAAGCTGACCCCCTCTCACCTGACGTTGGTACAGGGCATGGCCATTGGTTCTCAGGTAAAGACGCTGATCTTGGGTGGCGAAGATCTTAAAACGTCACTAGCAGGTGCCATTGCCCACGCTAGTGACCATTCCCTTGAGATTTATAACGAGTACGGGCCAACAGAGGCTACGGTGGGCTGTATGGTTCACCGGTTTGAACTGCAGCCTGATGCGCCCACGTCTGTGGCGATTGGTAAACCAGCCGCAGGGTCGGAGATTTATCTGCTGGATGAGCAGTTAAACCTGGTGCCCCAGGGGGCAGTGGGTGAAATCTTTATCGGTGGTCCGGGTCTAGCGCGGGGATATCTCAATCGGCCTAAGCTGACGGCGGAACGGTTTGTTTATCGCGGTGATAAACGGCTCTATCGCACAGGCGACCTAGGGCGCTGGCACGAGAATGGACAGCTAATGTACCTCGGACGGGGTGACCGTCAGGTAAAAATTCACGGTACTCGGATTGAGCTAGGGGAAATCGAAGCCGCTCTAGTGGCTCACCCTGGCGGCAATGCCAGCGCCGTTAGCTTGGTGCCGTTGGCTGTTCCTATACAGTCCGGGCCGATTTCCTACTGCACCCGCTGTGGCATTGCCTCCAACTATCCTGGCATCACCTTTGACCACGACGGTGTGTGTGATATTTGTCAGTCTTACGAGACCTATCGCGATCGCACCGAGCAATACTTTAAGTCGATTGACGAATTTAAGTCTCGGTTAGACACAGCCCGCCAGCGTAAGCAGGGTGAGTACGACTGTATGATGCTGCTTAGCGGCGGTAAGGATAGCACCTATGCCCTGGCTCAGCTGGTCACCATGGGGGTTAATGTATTTGCCTTTACCCTGGATAATGGCTATATCTCTGAGCAAGCCAAAGACAACATTCGGCGCGTGGTCGAGACTCTGAATGTAGACCATCAATTTGGCACCACCCCCGCGATGAATGACATTTTTGTCGACAGTCTGAATCGCCACTGTAATGTGTGTAACGGCTGTTTTAAGACCATTTACACCCTGAGTATGAAGCTGGCCTATGAGCTGGGGATTCCCTGCATTGTCACCGGTCTCTCACGGGGGCAGTTTTTTGAAACCCGTCTGACAGAAGAATGGTTTACCGAGCTGTTTGGCCAGTCTGAATTTGATGTAGACCAAATTGACGAGACAATTCTAGCAGCGCGCAAAGCCTACCATCGCACTGACGATGCCGTATCGCAGCTGATGGATGTGGAGGTATTCCAGGGTGACGACATTTTTGAAACGGTTGAGGTTATTGATTTCTACCGCTACTGTGACGTAGAGCTAGCCGAAATGCTCTCTTTTCTAACGGATCAGGTGCCCTGGATTCGTCCGTCAGACACAGGGCGGTCTACCAACTGTTTGATCAACAATGTGGGTATTTATCTACATACCCAAAAGCGTGGCTATCACAATTATGCTCTGCCCTACAGCTGGGATGTGCGCATGGGGCACAAGACGCCGGAAGCCGCCATTGACGAACTCAACGATGAGATTGACGTAGCTGAAGTAGAGAGAATTCTGCAGGAAATTGGCTATGAAGATGCACAAATAAACAAGGCCCAGCTGGCGGCCTATTATGTGGGTCAAGCTTCAACGGCAGCCCTGCGACACTTTTTGCCCCAGCGGCTGCCCAGCAATCTGGTGCCTGCCTATTTTATCCAGCTGGAGCACATGCCCCTGACCGCCAATGGCAAGGTGAATTTTGCCGCTCTGCCTGATCCAAAAGCGAGTCGTCCAGAGCTGCAGTCAGAGTTTGTGGCACCGGCTACGGCTATCGAGAAGATGTTAGCTAAGCTGTGGCAGCAGGTGCTAAAGGTGGACCGCATTGGCATCCACGACAACTTTTTCGAGCTGGGTGGCGATTCGATTATGGCCATTCAAATTGCTGCCCGGATGTCAGAGGCTGGCTTTAGGTTGTCGCCAAACCAAATCTTTCAGCATCCCACACTGGCGCAGCTGGCTGCTGTAGTGGCCCCCGAAAGTACGCATATGACGGCAGAGGATTTGACAGGGGTGATACCGCTTACGCCCATTCAGCAGGCATTTTTTGAGCAACAACCGCCAGAACAGCTTACCCAGACAGTGGTTCTAGATGCGGCTGAAATATTAGATCTGTCGGTTCTGACATCTGCTCTGACAGCAGTGGTAAACCATCACGATAGTTTACGTCTGACCTATACCCAAACTAAAACGGGCTGGGAGCAGCGCTATGGTGCCCCTGTTTCTAATGTGGCGACTACCCGAATAGATATCTCGGTGCAGCTGCAGCCTCAAGCAACAATTTCTGAAACCATTGCCCAGTTACAGACACAGCTTGACTTAACCAGGGGAGATCTGGTGCGAGCGGTTCTCTTTGATCTAGGGGACCGTCAGCAGCTAGGTCTAGTAATCCATCACCTGGCGGTAGATGCCTTGTCCTGGCTGACTATAATTCAGGATTTAGAGACGGCCTACCAGCAGCTGCGCAAGGGAGAAGACCTTGAATTATCGATCAAAACTACCTCCTTTAAGACATGGGCTGAGGGGCTTAAAGAACTCTCACTCCCTCAATCAGAAATTGACTATTGGCTTTCTCAGTCTGAGTCTGTGGCTCAGTTAGGCGATATTTCTCAGACCGGGGCTACTGCCCGCACGGTTTCTCGACAGCTCAGTTCTGGTCTAACTCAAATATTTCTGCAAACGTCTCGGGCGCGTCCCCAAGAGATGCTGTTAACAGCTTTGACCTTAGCTGTCAGCCAACACACTGGCCAATCTATGGTACAAGTCGCGCTAGAAGGTCATGGACGTGAAGAAACAATTATTCCCAATAGTCGTCTAGTGCGGACCGTTGGCTGGTTTACATCGCTTTTTCCGGTCACACTGACCGCCCAACCTGACCTTAGTGAGACTTTAAGATCTGTTAAAACGACTCTAGAACAGATCCCTCACAATGGTATCGGGTATGGTATTTTGCGCTATCTCAAAGAGGTGTCGGTTGCTAAACAGCCCCAGCCTGAAATTTTGTTTAACTATCTTGGGACTCTAGAGCAGCTGTTGCCAACCAACTCAATGTTTCGATTTTCTCAGCCATTGCAGGTAAGCCCGAAACAGACAAAAGTGTATTCCCTCGACACTAGCGCCTTTATTAGAGAAGGCCAGCTCCACATTGACTGGTGCTATAGTGGTCTAGACGACTCTACAGCTCAGGTGCTAGCTGATGACATGATGCAAAATCTCCAGATGCTTCTGGAGAGACCAGGCAATAAACCAACAGCCACAGACTTTCCCCTGGCCAAACTCGATAGTAAAAAGCTGGATCAGCTCTCAGCTTTGTTAAATAAGGCAGACCGTGCAGGAGGTAAGGGCTAATGGAAAATGTTGCTGATATCTACACGCTCTCACCGGTACAGCTCGGCATGTTGTTTCATACCCTGGCCGACACCCAGACTGGGGTTTATGTAAATCAATATACCTGTAAGCTCAGCCGTAGTCTTCAGCCAAATCTGTTACAGCAGGCGTGGCAACAGACGGTGGCACGGCATCCGGTTTTGCGCACGGCGTTTCTGTGGGATGGTTTGGACGAGCCGTTGCAGGTGGTGCGTGAGCAGGTGGAGTTACCCTGGCAGGAATTAGACTGGCGTGGGATAACTGAGCAGACCGCTAGGCTGGATGAATTTTTGGAGTGCGATCGCACCCAAGGCTTTCAATTGGACCAGGCCCCGCTGCTGCGCTTTACGTTGATTCATCTAAGTCAAAATCACTATCAGTTTGTTTGGAGTTCTCATCATCTGTTATTTGACGGTTGGTCACTGCCGCTCATCTGGCAAGATATGCTGACCTGCTATGGCGCATTGCTGCAAGGAAGCGTGCCACATCTACCACCCTTACGTCCCTATCGCGACTATATTGCCTGGCAACAAAAACAAGATCTCAGCATTGCCGCAGGCTTCTGGCAAAGACAACTCCAAGGGTTTATAGAACCCACACCACTGCCTGCGGCCCGCCCTGGTCTATCCCAGCGCTACCAACAACAAAAAACATTCCTATCAACTAGTCTAACCAGCAATCTAAAAGCCCTGGCACGACAACATCGGCTCACGTTAAATACCTTGATCCAGGGGGCTTGGGCACTGCTGTTAAACCACTATAGCGGTGAGGAGCAGGTAACCTACGGTTCAGTGATATCCGGTCGCCCCGCTGATCTTATCGGTGTGGAGACTATGGTGGGCTTATTTATTAATACGTTGCCTGTGCGAGTTCATATTGAACCCGACAAACCACTTATCGACTGGCTACGGCATCGACAACAGAATCTTTTTGACCTGCAACAGTATGAAACGACGGCCCTGAGCGATATCCAACGCTGGAGTAACCTGCCCCAAGGCAACCCTCTGTTTGAAAGCAGTGTGGTGTTTGAAAACTATCCAGCAGCGGCTGCCAAAGACCTTGGGTTTGATACCAGTGACGTGCGCTATTTAGAGCAAAGTAACTATCCGCTGGCACTGCTGGTGGTTCCGGGTGAGTCGTTGGAGCTTATTTTATTGTTTGATTCAGGTCGGTTTGAGGAGGATGCAATTGCACGCCTACATGCCCACCTAGAGCTGTTGCTTACCGCGTTTGTCGAGCAGCCTCAGAGCACACTGGCTGAGCTACCGTGTTTGACATCAGCAGAACAGCAGCAGCTAACAACCTGGGAGACAGTCGACTATCCCCGTGACCTGACCATTCATCAGCTGATTGAAGCTCAGGTGCAGCAGACGCCCGATGCGCCAGCAGTTGTTTTTGAGGGTCAAACACTGAGCTATGGTGAGCTAAATCAAAAGGCGAATCAGCTGGCTAGTCTATTGCGATCAAAAGGGGTGCTCTCTGGTGATCGGATTGCCCTATGCCTAAAACCGTCTCTCGATAGAATTGTCAGTATTCTGGCTGTGCTTAAGGCGGGTGCGGCCTATGTGCCTCTTGACCCGACGTACCCGATTGAACGGCTGCAATATTGTCTGGAGGATACTAAGCCAAAATTCTTACTGACGCAGCGTTCGGTGAATTTGCCAGATACTTCTGTCTCTGTTCTTTATTTGGATGGTGAAGGACAGGTTTCAGGAGAGATGCGGGTACAAAACCAGCCCTTCCAATCGTCTCTAACACCTGATGATCTTGCCTATATTATCTACACCTCCGGCTCCACTGGTAAACCAAAGGGGGTTATGGGCAGCCATCGAAATTTGGTGCATTCCACAGCTGCTCGCACCCATGTTTACCCAGAATCTGTGGGTCGATTTCTGTTACTCTCATCCATTGCCTTTGATAGTTCTGTGGCCGGTATCTTTTGGACCCTTTGTCAGGGGGGGACTCTGGTCTTACCGCCCGAGCGGATAGAGCAAGATCTGCAGCAGCTGGCTGATGTGATCGCTCATCAGCAAATTACCCAAACACTCTGTGTGCCCACGCTGTATTCTTTATTGTTGGAGTCTGCTGATCCGCAACAGTTAGCTCAACTCCGCACGGTGATTGTGGCGGGTGAAGCCTGTTCGCGGTCGTTGGTGCAAAATCACTATGCCAAACTGCCGGCTACGGATTTGTATAACGAGTATGGCCCCACCGAGGCGACCGTATGGTGTACGGTCTATCGCATTCCCACAGAGCCTGGACCTGTGGCGATTGGTAAGGCGATTCCTAATACGCAGATCTATCTGTTGAATAAGGATTTAAATTTGGTGCCCACCGGAGCGATTGGTGAGATTTATGTGGGTGGTGATGGGGTGGCGCAGGGGTATTGGAATCAGCCGGAGAAGACGGCGTTGTCGTTTGTAGTGTTGGAGCACTGCCTGCCCGGGCCTCTTTATAAAACCGGTGATCTGGCTCGTTATCGTGCCAACGGCACCCTGGAATGGCTAGGTCGATGTGATCGACAGGTAAAAATTCGTGGCTATCGGATTGAGCTTGGTGAGATTGAGGATGTCTTGCAAGATCACCAAGCAGTTCAAGCAGCCGTAGTAGTCGCTCGAACTAGATTTCAATCCTCCGATGTAGACAGCTTAGTTTCGGCTCTGGCATCTCTTCCTGCTGAGAAAGCAGAGGCATTATTCGCTAACGCAACAGGAGAGATTTTGTAGCATGTTAATGAAAGAGTCGTGGCTAAAATATACTCTTGTTAGGGGGCTAAAAAAGCTCAAGCTTCGACAGGACAGCGCGCTAAAGCAGAAGCTATTAAAAGAAGGCCGAACCCGTTGGCTAGACTTGGGCAGTCGCCGGTTTGAGGAAGGCTTTATGTGCTTAGATTTGGGCTCAGCCGATGGCCTATCTCCTGACCATGCTGAGAGATACTATCAGGCCAATATACGTCAGCTTGGTAAGACCGATCGTGAGAAACTGGGTCAGTTTGATCTAGTCAGAATGCAGCATGTGTTTGAACACTTTAGCTTTGAAGAGGGTGTGGATCTTCTCAAATTTTGCTCTAGCATTCTTAAGCCAGAGGGTTATTTACTCATAACAGTCCCAGACTTACGAATCCATATTAATGGGTATTTCACAAACTATCGTCACATGGACTATTTTGTGAACTATGCTCGGCGCAGAATTCCGAAGGACGCACCGCCAAGCTTTATTTTTTCATTTCACGCTCACCAATTTGGATATGCGCCAGTCGAAGAGGCGGGGCAAGTCCATAAGTGGAGCTATGACTACGAGGGACTCAAGTATCAGTTAGAGAGAGCCAACAAATTTAAGGAGATCAAACGCCTGGATTTGCTTGATCCTTGGGCGGCTGTTCCATTTACCCACAATATGCCCATTGAGGATCTGTGTGTGATTGCCCAGAAGAACTCGGTGGAGGGAGGCTAACAATGGCCCATATTGTTTGTATTACTGGCGGGCTGACGGGCATTCTGAATGCCAGTTTTGCCCTAGTAAAACAGCTTGAACAGGCTGGGCACCGGATTACCTATGCTAGTCCGGCTAAGCTGAAGGAGCCGGTTACAGCCCAGGGTATTGCCTATGTGCAGCTTGCTCCTTGGGTGATTCAGGCAGGTGAGCCGCCGATGGGCCGCTGGCAAAAGTGGCGAACGCTGCGAGAACGACAGCAGCGAGCGGTAAATGCTCTAGGTGTCCAAAATTTTCTCCAGACGATGGGGGAACTGGCTCCAGACCTGATATTAATCGATATGGAGATGCACCCGCATATTATGGCCGCTGTTACTGGCCAGTTTTCTGTTGCGCTGCTGTGTCAGTTTCTCTCTGTCTGGAAGCGTCCTAACTTATCCCCTATTCACACCAGTGTTGTGCCAGGTAAAGGGCTATCGGGGCAGCCACTCGCCATTAAATGGAGCTGGTGGCGCTATGGCTGGAGCAAAGGGTGGGAATTTCAACGAGAGCGCTGGCGGCGTATGGGGATTGATCGAATCTCGATACTGCGCTGCTATGCACGACAGATTGGTTATCCCTGGCGTAGCCAACGCGATCAGTGGTTGGTGCCGTATCCCCACGGCGCGCTACCTATTCTCTGTTTTAATGCGCTGCAGCTAGACTTTCCCCATGACCCACCCCCTTTTGTGAACTATGTTGGGCCTATGGTGTTAGAGCACCGGCAGGAGTCAAGGGTTGAACCATCAACAGCAGCGGCTCTTGCCCAACTTTTTGAACAACATAAGTCTAGTGAAAGATCTCTTATATATTGTGCCTGCAGCACCTTTGTAAAGGGCGATCAGCCGTTTTTACAGAGGCTGATAGAGGCCGTCTCAGTCTTTCCACAATGGGATTTAGTCTTGGGCTTGGGCGGCAAGTTAAACCCTAACAAACTATCAAACCTACCAGCGAATGTCCATGCCTTTAGCTGGGTACCTCAGCTGCAGGTACTCAAACATGCAGACTGTGCCATCAATAATGGTGGGATTAACAGCATTAACGAGTGTTTGTACTTTGGTGTGCCGATGCTGGTTTATTCACTAAAATATTTTGACCAGGATGGGGATGCAGCTCGTGTGGCTTACCACGGGCTGGGGATTGCTGGCGATGTTGGCCAGGACCAGGCAGCAACAATACGCCACTATATCAGCACCTTACTGACCGACCAGTCCTATAAAAAGCAGGCGGAGCGTATGGGTGAGTGCTGTCGTCGCTATACCAGCCGCGCTGTGCAGGTAGTTGAGGCTTTACTAAATGCTCAACACTCAATAGAAGAGCGTGATTTAGTAACCAGCGGGGAGGAGGTGCAGCATGAAAAAAGATAGTTTGCGTCAGCGGGTGATGAACCTCTCGCCCAGTCAGCGAGCGGCCTTAGCTCAGCAGCTGGCGAATTCTTCTCAGCAACTAGTTGCCTATGTGGTGCCTAAAACTCATGTAAACTCTCTAGATCCTGCTGTATTAAAGGATTTACTTAAATCCAAACTGCCTAATTACATGGTGCCAACGGCCATTGTTCCTTTGGAGACGATACCGCGCACCGCCAACGGTAAGATTGATGTTAATGCCTTGCCGGAGCCGCAGATAGCGGTTTCTAATGCAGGTGGGGCTCCGCGTAATGCTGTTGAAAAAACTCTGGCTCACATTTGGCAAGAGGTGCTGAGACTCAACGCCGTTGGCATTTACGATAACTTTTTTGAACTGGGTGGAGATTCGATTCTTAGCATTCAAATTGTCTCTAGGGCAAGAGAAGCTGGCCTCCGGTTAGCCCCTAACCAGCTGTTTGAACAGCCGACGATCGCGGAACTAGCGGCTGTTGTAAACCTTGCCCCTACAGTGGCAGCGACACAAGACGTGGTGACTGGGGAAGTGCCCCTGACTCCAATTCAGCACTGGTTTTTTGAACAGGAGATGGAAGCGCCACACCACTGGCATCAGGCGATGTTAGTGGAAGTGCCTGCTGGCGTGAATTTTGAGAGAGTAGAGAGTGCGATCGCAACCCTTTGGACCCACCACGATGCCCTCAGACTAAGCTTTGGCGACAAGCCAATCAACACTGATGCTAGCAATCCACCAAGGCTAGTTCAGGTAGATCTCTCACACCTAACCGAAACTGAGCAAATCGCTGCGATTGCCCACCACGGCACCAAGCTGCACCAGGATGTAAATTTAGCGGCTGGGGGCCTCATGCGAACAGCCCTCTTCACTCGCGGTACACACCAGCCGTGGCTACTGCTCAGTCTGCACCATTTAGTGGTAGATGCTGTCTCCTGGCAAATTCTTCTAGGTGACTTAGAATCGCTCTTAGATGGCACAACACAGCTGCCTGAGAAAACCACATCTTTTAAGACCTGGTCTGCAACGCTGAAGGCGACCACAAGACAAATCGACGCTGATTTTTGGTTGACCCAGGTTAAACAACCCACTGTTCAACTGCCACGTGCTGAGACGGCACTACCTACAGAGGCGACGACGCAGACGGTCACTGTCGCTTTGAGCCAGGAAGATACCCAAGCGTTACTACAAACTGTTCCGGCTGTTTACAACACTCAGATTAATGATGCACTGCTGACTGCATTGGCCCAGACATTGCTGCAGTGGGCGGGAACGGTGTCAGGTACGGTCCGCATTGAGGTAGAAGCCCACGGTCGAGAACAGATTACCCCTGAAATTGACATATCGCGAACAGTGGGCTGGTTTACCACGACTTATCCAGTGAGTCTGCAGGTGAGAAATATAGAAAACTGCACAGAGTCGCTCAAGTTAATCAAAGAACAGCTGCGACAGGTTCCTGATCGGGGCATTGGCTATGGACTGTTGCGCTATTTAGGAGATGAGGTGATGCGCCAGAGACTGGCCCAAGCCTCTGGCTCTGAAGTTTAGTTTTACTACTTGAGCCAGCAAGATCTCACATCTACAGGGCTTCAAGTGATTCACGATATTGATGTTGGCATGCTGAGGAACCCGCAAAACAGACGTGGCTATCTGCTGGAGGTCAATGTCTGGGTGGCTGCTGGGCAACTGCATGTGAGCTGGCGCTATGACCCTCAGATTCATCGCCCTGACACATTGGAGACCCTGGCCAGTGACTATCTTAGCGCGCTAAAAACTCTTATTGCCCAATGCTCGGGCACAGACAGCGGTGGTTTTACTCCATCCGATTTTCCTGACGCTGACTTTAGTCAGACCGAACTCGATGATTTTATTGGCCAGCTTACGGGGGAAGCCTGACGATGGATAAGAACAACATTGAAACCATTTATTCCCTAACTTCTCTACAGCAAGCATTTCTGTGGCATAGCCTGCAAACCTCCGTCCAAAATGGATTAATCCATATGCGCTGTACGCTGCATGGCGATGTGAATATTGGTTTGCTGCAGCAAGCCTGGGACTTTGTTGTAGGTCGTCATCCAGTGCTGAGAACGTCTGTGCATTGGGAAGGCGTAAAGCAGCCGCTGCAGGTGGTGGCCCGTAAGGCAGCTATCCCCTGGAGACAGCTTGATTGGCGCGGGTGTGACGATCAGCAGACGGCACTGGCCAATTTTTTAATAGACGATCGCGATCGCAGCTTTAACCTGACCCAGGCTCCCATCTCGCGTCTGGCTTTGATGCGTCTGAGTGAAACCGATCATGAGCTGGTGTGGAGCTGTCATCACCTGCTGTTAGATGGCTGGTCTGGAGCGCTAGTGTTTAATCAAGTATTTGACGCTTATGGGTCTCTATACCAGGGACAGTCGCCAGTTCTAGACGCTGTTCCCAGCTATCAACACTATGTGCGATGGTTAAAGCAGCAGGATGAGGCAGCAGCGGCAGCATTTTGGCGAGAGGCACTCAAGGGCTATAGAGAACCGACCGGTTTACCAGCGTTGAAAGACGAAGAAAAATTAGGACACACAACTCAAAACCTCTCCCCTTCCGTTATCTTCTCTCCTGAGGTAGTGACTGGGGTTCAGGACGTGTTGCGATCGCACCGCCTTACCCTCAACACGTTAATACAGGGTATCTGGGCCTTACTCCTCTATAGCTACAGTGGCAAGTCTGATGTTGTTTTTGGGGCAACGGTTTCTGGCCGTCAGGGAGACTTAGACGGTGTGGAATCCATTGTGGGGATGCTGATAATTGTCTTGCCAGTGCGTGTCAAGATTGCGGCTGAACAATCGATAATTGACTGGCTCCAGAGGCTTCAGTCTCAGCAGACAGCGGCCAGTCGCTATGCCTATGCATCACTGGGCCAGATTCAGTCCTGCAGTGAGATTATGGGACGTTTGTTTAACAGTCTGGTGGTGATTGAGAACTACCCGATGCAGACAGCAAAACGAAGTTTGCAGGTGGAAAATATGCAGTCGGGGCTGGTGAGCACCTACGGACTGACGGTAATTGTCAAGCCGGGAGATAGGCTGACGGTAATGCTGCAGGCAGATGAGGCATACGACCAGATGCTGCCCGTGCTGCTAAAGCAGGTTGAACAGGTGTTAACGGCCATCGTTGAGAACCCTGAACAGCCTGTTGGTGACATAGTGCCACCCCAAGAGCTGTTGGAGCAGGCTGCTAAAACCATAGAAGAGTCTGCTGCTAACCTCAGTCGCGATCAGTTAGAAGGCAGTTTTTTTGCACCCAGCAATTCGCTAGAGCTAACGCTTATCCAGATTTGGAAATCTGTTTTGGGGGTAAGTTCCCTGAGTGTGGGCGACAGCTTTTTTGACATGGGGGGCAATTCGCTATTGGCGGTGCAGCTATTTAATACAATGCAACAGCAGCTAGATTGCGACCTCCCCCTGGCAACATTGTTTCAGGCCCCTAACGTGCGTCAGTTTGCGGCACTGCTCAGTCAAGACCCGCCAGTTTCAAGCTGGTCAAGCCTGGTACCCATCCAGACCAGCGGAACTCAGACACCGCTATTTTTCCATGGCGGCTCAGCAGATGCTCTAACCTGGGCCAAATTCTCTTATCTCCTGGGTTCTGACCGACCGTTCTATGCCTTGCAAAGACCCGATTTAGACGGCAGCGAGGTGACCCATACCACCGTTGAGGCATTGGCAACAGACTGTGTTAAAGAAATGCGAATGGTGCAGCCAAAAGGCCCATATTTGGTGGGTGGACACTGCTTAGGTGGCGCTGTCGCGTTTGAGATTGCCCAGCAGCTACAGGCGGAGGGTGACACTGTCGCAAGCGTTGTGCTGATCGATTCATATCGACCAGGGGAGCTGCCTGAAACCCCATTGGTGAAACTACAAGGCCAACTGCAGCTGGGCGCATTTTGGATGCGAAAGAATTATTACTATCACGGCGGCTGGGAAAACCTAACGTTGTTGCCAAAGAAGATTTGGCAAAAGTTGAGACCGGTTAAAGACTCCCAAAATTCCCCATCATTGGGGAATTTTGAAACCGAGCATAATTCTGATACCGAGCATAGCGATACCTTTGCCACTGATTCTAAGGAACCTAAAATCCCCTATGAGTATCGCTATGCTCGGGCACAAAAGGCGAATGAGCTAGCGGCAGAGCGCTATGTGTCACAGCCCTATGCAGGACGGGTGAAATTGTTCCGGGCAAAGATTCAGATTCTAGATTGGTATTTTGGCCGTGAGCTGGGCTGGCAAACGGTTGCCAAGGATGGTGTGGAGGTGACAAAGATTCCTGGATTCTTTGGGAATTTGTTTAATCAGCAGGCGACGCCGTTGCTGGTGGAACAGGTGAGAGAGTATCTGTCGAAATTGGAGTGAGACCCCTCCGCCTGCGGCCTTCTAAAGGAGAGGACAACTTTAAGAATAACTTCTCGAACCCAGTCAAACGCTAGCTCCCCACACCCCTTACACACCCATGGCTGCTCAACCGACTCGCATTTTACAAATAGTACCTCGCCTATTCCCCGACGTAGACGGTGTGGGTGACTATGCTTTGCAACTGGCCCATCAGCTGTGCGATCGCAACCAAATTCTATCTGACTTTTTAGTCTTTAGACCCAATCCCAAGCTGCAGCCCCATGTGGATCAGTTTCCGGTGCATCGGCTCGACAATCATACGGTGCAGGGTGTGCTGGATCGACTACCAGAGACTGTATCTACTGTTCTTCTGCAGTACAGTAATTTCCCCTACCTGCACGGAAAACTAGATGCGCCGATGTGGCTAGTGGATGCACTAAAGATACTGAAGCGTAAGGGCTTGCGAGCTGTGGTCATGTTTCATGAGCTGCCCACCTTGCGCTACAGGCAGATTCGCTGTCCTAATGTGATCCAGCGACGGGTCTCTCGTGGGTTGGCTCAGGTGGCCGATGTGGTGATAACAAATAACATCGCATTTCAGCAGACGCTGGCGCAGTGGACAAACTCTCCAGTGCATTGCATACCAAACTTTTCCACCATTGGGGCACTAGAGCAAGTAAAGCCCTTGTCTGAACGTAAGCGTTCGTTGATTGTGTTTGGCAGTAGCGATCGCACCCGCGTCTACCGTAATAACACAGAGACAATCAATCGTATTTGTCACATTTTAGATATCAATACTCTCTACGATGTGGGACGCCCGGTAGAGTGGGATGATGACTTACTAAATGTGGACGTAGTCAGAACGGGTTTCTTACCAGCGACTGAGGTGAGCCAACTGTTGGCAGAATCGTTAGCAGGGGTCTTTGACTATCGACGATTTCCTCAAAATCTAGCGAAATCCACCGTATATGCGGCCTATTGCTCCCATGGGCTCTTGCCAATTTGTAATGGGTCTGGGTTAAAATCCCAGGACAAAATTATGGCAAATCATCACTATGTAGTCACGTCATCACTTGAGGAATTTGCTCAACCGTCTTCGCTCCAGGTGATTGCACATAATGCCTATGGCCACTATCAGACCCGCACCCTAGCCAAGTCTGCAGCAAAATTTGCTCAGCTAATTAAGCCCGTAACCTCTGCTCAAAATGCAGAGCCTGCAGACCGGCTGCCCCAATCTGCAGCGCCTTCTTCTTAGGGGAACCGATCAGATTAAACGTCAAGAGCGTTTGCAGGGTGGGGCAGTACCGCTAAGTAAGCCGTTTGCTAACCTTATTTTATTGAGTGATGCACACACAAGAGGCCGATAAAAGTATTGATATGGGGGACTTAGCACCCTGCCCTAAGTTATTTGTCGTGGGTTGCCCACGCTCTGGTACCTCTTGGGTAACGTCGCTGATTGCCGCCCACTCAGGTGTGGTGGCTGTACCCAGAGAGACCCATGTGTATCGGCTGGTGTATGAGCCATTTGTCGACTTACCAACGTGGAGTTGGCAGCGACGGTTGCGATCGTGGAAAGGAATTTTACGACGCTACGGTTTAAAGCCGTTACTGTTTGGCTTTGAGCCCAAGGATATTTGGCAAGGCATCTTGCGGGATCACCAGATTCTAAATCGACCTGAGAGTCACGGTCTCCATGGATTAGTCAGCTATGAAGCACTAAAGCGGCTGATCAACGCAATCCGCTTCCAGGTACCCGAGACTGATCGGGGTTTGGTGCAGGCAGAAGAGCTGATTGCAGCCATGTTTGATCGGTTTATTGAACAATATGGTCAGCCGGGCCAGACCATTTTAGAAAAGACCCCCATGCATATTCGCTATGCTGAACAAATTTTGTGGCGGTTTCCAGAGGCTAAAATTGTTGAAGTGATTCGCGATGGCCGTGATGTGTGTGTGTCCTATAATGCCCTGGGGCAACAACAACGCTGGGCACAGATAGGCTCAGCGGGGGCCATTCGACAGTGGAAGCAATGCGTCGAATGGGGTGAGGCGATTCACGAACGGTCGGGTTTAAGAGATCGCATACATACGGTCCGGTATGAAGCGCTAAAAGCAGATCCAGAGAGGAGTTTGCAACAAATTTTTAGCTTTGCAAAGCTATCTTGGGAAGACCATCAGATTAAAGAGATTGTTAAAGCCGCAGATATTAGCCGCATCGCTGAAAAGGGTGAAGGACAGTATGTCAGGTCTGGGTCAGTAGGAGAGTGGAAAGAACAACTGTCTGAGGCTGAGTTGGCTATGTGTCAGGAGATTGCAGGTGAGCAACTGGCTAGACTTGGGTATACGGTCAGCAATTGAGCTGTTGCCTTAAACCTGTTTAGTTGGGGCAATACCCATCTGAGCAAAATTGTCTCTGCTCAATTTTTAAGAGAATAGTGAAAAAAGATATAAAGCGTTACCAGTAAACACAGCGTCGAATTACCGTGAATAAACG
>JBHJIV010000224.1:0-4188 GCA_050043105.1 Leptolyngbyaceae cyanobacterium
GATGTCTGTGTCTTCTTTGCATCATCACTTTAAATCAATGACATCCATGAGTCCGCTGCAATATCAAAAGCAATTAAGACTTCTCGAAGCCCGTCGTCTGATGCTTGCCGAGCACTGTAATGCGTCTAATGCCGCCTACCAAGTGGGGTATGAAAGTCCTTCACAATTCAGTCGTGAGTATTCTCGGATGTTTGGTGCGCCACCGATTCGAGATGTTGAACATTTACGGACAGCCTAGACATAAACTGTACCGTTGTATCCATACGCACCAATGTCGTCAGTACATTAAACAAGTATAGTGAGGCATTTAATCTAGAAAATAGAAGAGAGCTGTCGATTAAACCGAGGTAACACAGTTTATCCAGCTCAGTAGGTTCTCTGGGCTAAATTCGTCCTTACCCGCATTAAGAGTAGAGTTTGCTTAGAATGTTCTAAACAGGCGGCCGCCAAGTTGGATAAACTTCTCAGTCAAAGAGTCAACAAACCATCGCCGGCCTGGTAGATATCTGGCCATCTGGGCGAGTGATAGTCATGATTCAAACTACGGTCAACGTAGCCCACCAGACGCGGTAGGGCTTCATCACTGATTTCTTTCTGCAGAAATAGCCGGAGTTTTGTTTCCCAGTCTTGGGGATAGTCACGAATAATCGGATGCTTGACCACAATAGGCTGAGTTTCTGCTTGAGTTAGCTCAACTATGATATCCAGACTGAGTATCGCCAGCGATCGCACAAAGATTCCGGTTGCAGCGATCGCAAACTCGCCATCCACCTGTTTTTGTTTTAGTACGGCTACAAAATGTCCACCTTGAGGAATGTCGTAAATCAGGCTGCTGCGGTCTTTTACCGGTTCCACCTCAACGTTATACCCCTGGGTGAGTCCGGCTGCGAGGGTAATGTCTTCGTAGTCTTGATCGGGGTGAGGAATATAAATGGTGAACTGATGAATATCTAGCCAGGGATTATGTACCGGGTCGTCACCCTCTTGTTTCCACGCATTATATTGACGGCTCATCTCTTGCCCAACGTGGCTTTCGGTGTTGCAGAGATGAATGAGGGCCATATTCAAAACGCACTGATCAAATTTGCTGAGTAAACCAACGATTTGCATGGCCAAAATCCTCTATGAGAACAATACCCGACTAATCCATTAGGAAAGATAGTGAACGGATATTCTGTATGAACCACTTCAAAATAAGCGCTATTCAAGTTCTCTTAAGATTGTTTTGCTTAGCGAAATTGAGTCAATAAACCCATAAATAAAAACACGCTTTTTGATTGTTCTTTAAAAGTCGTAAAAATAGAAGACTTTATCTCGATATCTTGTATATACAAGAACAAAATATTAGCTAAAAGTGTTCGCCATAAACCCTCATAAGCCGGAACTCAGCTTTGCTGTATGGGCAGAGAAACCGGCTGCAGCAATCTCACCAATACTTTGAAGCTCTGATTTGGCAAGACCGTCACGAGCTGCTGCTGATAATCCCATTAGAATTGTCAAGACATAACTTGCCAACATTGATGCCTTTTGAGAATACTCTTTGGAGATGCGATCGCAAAGCATCTGCCAGGTAGCCTGACGAAATTTTGAGGTTAGTTCACATGCCTTGGAATCAGTGCAGTTTCGTGCTCCGTCGAGGACTAGACAGCCCAATTGTGTTGCGTCCGCTGTGTAGACTTCACTGGCACATTTGAAAAGATTAGCAACAGCGGCTTCTATAGAATTTTCCGCTTGCAAGATAGAAACCATCCATTCGCTTTCTTCTTCTACATATTTTTCTAAGACTTGCTCGAAAAGCTCACATTTGCTGCCAAACGCTGAGTAAAGACTGGGGGCAGTGATTCCCATGAGCTGACTTAGCTCTGCTACTCCAACGCCATCGAACCCCCGTTGGTGAAATAGGTGTTTGGCAATAGCAAGCCCTTGATCAATGTCAAATTCTCTGGGGCGACCTCGTCTTTTTGTTTTTTTAGTGATCACTAGTTTATTCCTTAAATGCCTGTTACTATTTCTATAGTACTCGATACAAAAATAGGAAGTTAATATAATGGCAACGTTATCGGATAAGAAGGCGCTGGTGTTGGGAGGCAGTCGTGGCATTGGTGCAGCGATTGTCGAACGATTAGCGTCAGAGGGTGCTGTAACCGCCTTTACCTACAACCGTTCTGCGGAGAGTGCCACGGATTTAGCCGGTCGAACCCATGCTAAGGCGATACAGGCAGACAGTTCTGACAGAGTAGCGGTCAGCCAGGTAATTGCTGAACAAGGAGCATTGGATATTTTGGTGATCAATGCTGGCATGTCAGTCATGGGGAATCCCCTAGAAATTGCTCCAGAGGATGTGGACCGAATGATTGATGTCAATGTTCGTGGCCCTTATCATGCAGCGGTTGATGGTGCCCGTCAGATGAATGAGGGGGGACGAATTGTCATCGTCGGTTCAGTTAATGGAGATCGGATGCCCTTTGCCGGTGGTGCAGCCTATGCACTGACCAAATCAGCTATCCAAGGAATGGTTCGTGGCCTGGCGAGAGATTTTGGCGATCGCGGAATTACGGTCAACAGTGTTCAGCCTGGCCCAGTTAATACGGATATGAATCCTGCAGATGGTCCGATGAAGGATGCCATGCACTCATTTATGGCAATTAAGCGCCATGCTGAGCCGGCTGAAATTGCTGGTATGGTTGCCTACTTGGTTGGTCCCGAGACCAGCATTGTGACAGGAGCACAGCATACAATTGATGGTGGTTTTGGGGCCTAGCAGGTTCTGTTGTCTAAAGTGATATCACCGGTACCCTTTGTCTGTCTGCTCCGCTGGTTCAGATTGTATTTAGGGTCCGGTGAGCTTGATGGTTAGCAGTCTTGAAGTGATAATAAGAAATTGTTTCTTAACAACTTCTTAGTGAGAGACAGCACTCTCAGAGCTGCGCATCATATCGCCGACGCGTTTGATAAAGCTAGCCATTGGCACGGCTAAAAGCAATCCTAAAAATCCAGCTACTTTTGCTCCGATCAGTACCGCAATCAGCACCACAGCTGGATTCACCCCTGTCATACCGCCGATTAACCGAGGGGCCACCACATTTTCATTAAGTTGACCCAAAATGATAGCGGTCAACAACACTTTTAAGCCCAACCATGGACTTTGAAAGGCCAGCAGTCCACTAACCAAGACAATACTAATCGTGCCGCCAAAGGGGATAACGCTAGTAATACCGATGACGACACCAAATAACAACCCAAACGGAATTTGCAGTATGGTAAACGCTATGGACAACACGGTGCCCAGTAACGACGCAATAATGGCCTGACCCGCAAAGTAGTTTTGTAGACTGGGCTGTAGTGCTGACTGGATGCGATCGCGCCACACCGTCGGCAACCAGCTCAACAGACCTTGCCATAAATCAGGACCAAAAATCACTAACAAGATACATAGAATTAGAGTGATCAGCAGATTCACCGTGCTGCTAATGGTTTCAACCGTAAGGCTGATTAGCTGACTTGTCACAGATTTTAGTGCAGTAGACGTTTGTTGAATCAGCTGAGTAGAGAGATCGCTTAAATCGACCGGTAGATTCTGCAGAATGCTTTGTTCATCTAGAACCTGAATCTGGGCTTCAATCTGATTGAGCCAGGTCGGCAGCCGATTGGCAAACTCCACCAGCTGTTGAATAATTAGCGGACCCAAAATCAAGATGATAATGCTGACTGCAACCAGTGCCGATATCAGCACCAGTGTAAGCGGCCCGCCCCGCCCCCGCCCCCGTTTTTATAAAAAAACGACGGGAAACTCTAGCAAAAAGGCCAGCAGACTGGCGAGGATGACAATGCTGGTAATCGGTTGAAAATATCGAAAGAGTAAAACTATTAACCAACCATCGATAAAAATCAGAGGCAAGATCAACCCAAATTTAAGCCATCCTGGTAGCTTTAGCTCTGACAACATACAAAAACGATACCTGGGGATTACAATTAGCCATCATAGCGAACAGCTAATAAACCCTAAAGTAGTGTAAACGTCTCACAGCAGTCTAACTACGATGGCGCTCTATGATTCAACATTTTCTTCAAACTGCAGTCACGCAATTTCTTGTCATTGACACGATTGGCCTGGAACCCAATTTAATAGCAATCACACATCAAGAGCCACCGCTCAGACGACGACGGCTCGCGTCTCATGGTGTGGGT
>JBHJIV010000225.1:0-8759 GCA_050043105.1 Leptolyngbyaceae cyanobacterium
GGATACAGCACTCCTGCCAAAGCTGGGGCAAAAATGCCGGTACTGTAACCGGCCATGGCACACCTGCTGGTGGCCCGCACGTGGAGTTTCTCGGGTACCAGCATGGGGATAATGGTGGTGTAGGTGAGGGACTGAATATGGCCAAACGAGCCGATGACAGCCGCAATCACGTATAGATGCCACACCTGTAGTGTGTGGGTAATGGCCAGAATGCCAACGGAGATGGTGCAGCAGGCAGAGCCAGTGTCACTGATAATCAGTAGGGCCTTGCAAGAGACGTGGTCGATGAGGAGACCGGAGAAGAGTGCGATCGCAATCTGCGGTAGCTGATAAAAAAACAAAATTAGCGCAACCGCTGTTGCCGACTCAGTTTGTTGCCATACCCAAAGTGTCAGGGCAAAATAAGTCATGTGGCTGCCGATGGAAGATGCCATCTGCCCCAGCCAGAGAATGATAAACGTACGCACCAGATGGATTTAGAACACAGGCAAAGCCATGGTACTGATTTAATGGTTTTGTTTTCTTCGTCAGCCGGAGTTTTTTCTTTGTAAGATGGACTATTTTGAGGTTGCTAATTTCGCAGATGAGATGATGAGTCCTGGAGACAGCGACTAGTGCGGCATCACTTTGCTATGGTAGGATTTCAAGAAAAATAGACGTGTAAGAATTGGCCTTGGCGAGGCTGTTGGCGATCTCATCGACCCACAAAAATAAAAAAAGAGCCCAGGGACATAGGCTCTGTATGAGGATCTGGCTAGCAATAGAGAAAAGCCCGTTTGAACGATTTAAGCTTTTGTGGTCTCTATCTGATGAGACCTTTGCCGACGCCTTAAGCTGGTGATTAGTAAACCGCTGCCAAGCAAGCCCAAGACAGAAGTGGGCTCCGGCACAGCCGTAACCTGAGTAAACTGCCCCGCTTCATTTTAAGGTACAACTGGCTGGCCATTGGGCGGTAGGTAAGCAGCCCCCACCCGACCGGTGTCGACCAACTCCTGAGTTGTGATGCTAGGAAAAGACACATCCTCGTGGGTAGAAAACCCGATGGGAAATCCAAATTCGTCTGCCCAATCATCGATGTGTAGGTGGGGCGTGCTGCTGCGCGGTGGTTTTGACCAGAAGCTCAAACCTGTGGCAAGTGCCGGATCATTCCCACTTTCACGATCAAAGTTGGGCGCACCCAAATTAAAACCGTCAGGCTCGTTGTAGCTACCAGCTTGAAGAATCTCTTGAGTACCGGTATCAAAGTTAAAATTAACCCCAGGGTCAAGGTGATTGTCAGTGTAGGTTTCCAGCAAAGCTCCATCCGGGGCAAAGAAGGAGATATTGAGGAAGTCTAAATCATCGGTTCTGACAATTCCATCTGTGTAGCTTTGAGTCTCGTCATAGCCAAATGAACCTGAGACTTGAAAGCCAGCGATTTGCCCGGACCAGTCAAAGTTAAACTCGATTGCCTCGGCGCGCGCGGGAAGCGCCAGGTTCAACGCTAAACCAATAAAAAGACCCTTTTTTAATATAGGGAACATCAATCCGAAATCTCCAAAAGACGAAATTGCAGAGGGCTTGCAAAACTGATATGCAACCGTAAGCGGGGCTATCTCAATACGAAAACAATGCCAATCCTGTTACCCATAGATAGTCCATAATAATTCCTATTAGGAAATATCGATCTTCCTACCTGTAAATTTAGGTAAGGTGTCCCCTGAAGAACGATTACAAACCAATCAGATCTGTATATTCTTCACAATTAATATATTATCCTTCTTAGATTATTGCAAATGTTTTTCAATAGTTAACGATAGAAAAATCGTTTTTGGGCTGGTTATAAGCTATTTGTCTGAGTTGGGTCATAGCCCCTTGAGGGCCAGGGTGAGGCCATCGGCAATGGGGAGCATGCTTAATTCAATGCGCGGGTCTTGGTGGAGGGTTTGGTTTAGCTTTCTCAATGCAACCGTATCGGGGTCAGTTTTCTCTGGGTCGGCTACGGCTCCACCCCACAGCACATTGTCAATTGCCATCAGCCCTCCCGGTCGTAGCAGTTCCAGGCACTTTTCGTAGTAATGGGGGTAGTTTGTTTTGTCGGCGTCAATAAAAGCAAAGTCAAAGGTGCCTGCCTGCCCTATCTTTAACAAACTCTCTAAGGTATCGAGAGCTGGGGCGATGTGCAGGTCAATCTTGTCTGAAACACCAGCCGCTTGCCAGTAGGATGGGCCATATTCTCGCGCTTCTTCTCGGATATCACAGGTAATTAGGGTGCCATCGGCAGGAAGGGAAAGCGCCATCCACAGGGCGCTGTAGCCAGTAAAGGTGCCAATCTCTAAAATCTTTTTAGCACCCATAAGTTTCACCAGCAGGGCCATAAACTGTCCTTGGTCGGGAGAGATTTGCATATGCCCATAGAGTTGTTGAGCAGTTTCCTGACGCAGTTGGGTGAGAATTTTGGGTTCACGGAGGGAAACGGAGAGCAGGTAGTGATAGAGATGAGCGTGTAGCGTACCTGTTTTTTTGGACATGGTGATGTTTTTTCGTCTCCGCTAATTTGGTGCGAGTAGTTGTTCTTCTAGTGCTTTTAGATATAGGTCTGTGCCGATGGGTCCGGGCAAACCTCGACATAAATAGGCTGGAACAGAGTAGACTTGTCCAGCTTTACTAGCATCGAGAGATTGTGCGATCGCATTCTTTTTCCATGCCTCTTTTAGCTTTAGCAGCTGCTGTTCTTCAAAGCGCTCCATATTATGGAGTTGCCCAAAATCGCTAAAGTTGTATCCTAATAAAATGATTAGATCCGCATCATTCAACTGCGGCAAGGTTTCAAAAGAAATTGGTACAGAATAGATAGACTCGCGATTGATCTCGGGTGGAAGTACCAGCTGAAAGCCTAATTGCTTGACTAATGAACTGCAGGGTCCTGCTGGACCTTCTAATCTCACCTCTTGCGAGTTCAATGAGGTAGGCAATATCACTTTGGGATGAGTCGCAACTAGAGTGGCAAAAGTTGCCTGCGCTGCTGCAATTTGTTGTTCCCTCTGAGCTAGCAGCTGCTTAGCCTGTTCAGTACGGTCAACAGCTTGAGCAATTGTTCTCAGACTTATCTCTGCATCGTATCGATCAATCAGCAATGTTGGCGCAATCTTAGATAGGGTTTCGTAATCATTGTTGTCATTGCCCAGAATTAAATCGGGTTGCACCCGAGCAATACCTTCGATGGAAGGGGTGTTGAATAAACCAAGGTTGGCTATTGGCTGTGTAATGTGCTTACCCAAGTAGGGAATTTGTTGACTTGGGTTTGTGTAATCTCCTTGATGAAAGGTGGCTTGGTCAGCATACCCCATTGGCTGAATATTCAATGCTAATAAAGGTTCTAAGATGTTGGGGCCAAAAACGACAATCCTTTGAGGCTGACCACAAACTTCGGTTATCCCCATCTCGTGTGCGATGACACGGCAGTCAGCGGGGGCAGACGATACGGCAGCGGTATCGTTTGATGGTTGATTAGCGGGGGCTTGGCAAGCGGCGAGCGCCACTTTTATCAGTATGACCCCAGCTAGAAGTCGCACTAATCTCATTTTTCTTCAATGGTTCTGCTGGTACTCAAGCTGGAGACAGTTTAGCTCACAATCAAAACGTATATGAGACCGATGCTCTAATTGTGAGTGGATCGCCTTGCTCATTGAATCGAACACGATTGCCTGTAGTACTGACATAATCAACATCAAAAAGATTTTCAAAATTTAGCTGGGTGCGCCAGTTGTTTTGACGATAGAAAACGGACGCATTTGTAAGAAAATAGCTGTCTGTCTCAAAGCTATTATCTAATCCTCCTTGCCGTTTGCCAACAAAATTAGCGCCTAGCCCAAACCCCAGCCCTTGGAGTTCTCCAGATTGAATTTCATAAGTCGTCCATAGGCTAGCATTATGTTTAGGAACATCAGGTATTCGATTACCCACAATATCGGTGTTATCTTCGGTCACTTCTGCATCAATGTAGGCATAAGATGCGATCACATTCCATCCTGGCAAAATTTCACCTGTTAGGCTAAAGTCTATGCCCTGACTGCGTTGCTCACCGGTCGCAACTGAAGCAAAGGGATCGTTGGGATCCTCTGTTGCCACATTTTGCTTGGTGATATTAAAGTAGGCCAGGTTGGCAAGCAGACGGTTCTCAATAATTTCGCTTCTAATGCCAACCTCAAACCCCTCCCCTTCTTCTGGAGCTAGGGGCTGACCGTTTGTATCGAGATCCGAATTTGGCACAAAGGAACGAGAGTAATTGGCATAGAGTGAAACAGGCTCAACTGGCTGATATACAATGCCAACGCGAGGAATCAGAACATCATCATTTTGCTCAGTTTCTGTATCATTGCGGTTATTGGTTATCTCTTGATTAACAGCGTTGTACCGCAACCCTGTCACTAGGATTAAATTATCTAAGATATCAATTTGGTCTTGTAGATAGATCCCCAATTGATTGATTGTTGTAGTGTCATCGGAGCGGACAGGGACGCTGTCCAATGGAGGCGTCTCAATGTCTGAACTGCCTGGATCAAAGATATTGATGAAAGTGCGATTGCCAAGTCTTAGCACCCTTCGGTTCTCTGCCCGAAATAGATCAACCCCAAATAGTAGCTTGTGTTCTAAAGAACCTGTACTAAACTCACCTTGAACATTAGTATCAAGCGAGTAAGTCTCTACATCTGCTGCATCGCTTGCAAAAGCACGACTTAAGAGACCCGTTGATTCGTTCACAGCAATCGGGAATGCAACTACATCCCAGTCAAAAGAGCTCGAATTGTAGCGAAACTGATTGCGAAGCTGCCAGTTGTCACTAAAACGATGCTCTAAATTATATCTTGCACTCAAGGAGTCTCGCTCGACCGTACTATCAGGATCGTTAAGCACCCGCTCTCGAGGAATATCGGCAATACCCTCGCCAAAAGCAACCGTACCCATATCAAGCGGTGCGTTATCTTCTGTGTATTCCAAGCCAGCAGTTAGCTCTGTCTGCTCACCAATTAACCAGGTAAATGTAGGAGCAACAAAAAAGCGCTCAAAATCATTGTCAAAGTCCCGAAAGCTATCCTCTGTACGATAGAGAGCATTGAGGCGGTAGAGTAGGTCACCCTCTTCAGTGAGGGGGCCTGATAAATCAATACTGGGACTGATAAACTCCCTACTGCCACCCTGGAACTGTAGCGCGTGGTAAGGTTCTGAGAGAGGCTTTTTGGACACCAGGTTAACCACACCGCCTGGTTCTGTCTGACCATACAAGACTGATGCTGGTCCTCTTAGCACTTCAACTCGTTCTAGATTCGATACTTCTGGTGCTACTGGATCTGTCCTAAATCCAGGAATAATAAAGCCATCTCGTAAAACTGGGGCTCCTCCAAACCCCCTTATATTAAACGTCAGACTACGTCCCCCATCAACTCCGTTAAACGCAACACCTGCTGCATTTTCGAGCACATCTTCTAGCCCGGTTGCCTGTTGGTCTTCAATCACCCGACGGGGAATTACCTGAATCGAATTGGGAATATCTCGCAGGGGTGTATCGGTGCGAGTGGCGGTGCTAGCATCGGGGACAAAGTAATCGTCCTCGTCCTCGCCAGTGACGACAATTCGCAGTGAGTCATCGCCTGGTGTTTGAACAGTTGGACTTCCGGGGGTAACACTCACCGTGAGTCCAGCTGCTGCGGTGCTAAGTTCCAGGGTAGGAGCTGCATCAGCTCCCGTGATGGCAATCTGTACCCGGTTATCAGGCAGATTGGTGACATTCACCAAAACAATCTCCTCAGCCGGATTGCTAGCGAAAAACTCCTCGCTGTCTGGTAGCTGTAGTTCTGCATTGGAAATCGTGGCCACTGCTGCATTCCCGCTAATCGAGGTGTCAGGCGTCTGAAGCTCACCGTTGGTTTCTAGCTGCAGCGTAAATCCGGCTGTAGTTTCGGTAATTTGAATATCGGTAATCTCAACCAAGTCAGCCTGGACAACTTGTGCTGGCCTGTCTGTTGTTACTGACAAATCAAGATCGCCTGGCATTGCTTTAGCCAAGCTCGGATTAGCAATTACCCCCTGTCCCATCAACAGCCATAGACCAATTGACCAGCCGCTCCAGCCTTTTCCTATAACACCCATAGCCCACCTCACACACCAAATTAAGAACGCTTCTCAATAAAGCGTATGGTGATGATAGGGGATCAGAATTTGTGTTTTCTTTGCGATGTAGAAATTTTTCTTTGTGAAATGAAGTGTGGTTGGTTAGCTGTGTTTGCCAAGCTGATAGGCTTTGGGACTGATTCTAAACTGACGTCGAAAGGCGGTACTAAACGCTTCGGGATTGCGATAGCCGATGCGCTGGGCGACTCCGGCAATCGATAGACTAGAATTCAGCAATAGATGCTGGGCCTGCTGCATCCGGCAGTGGTGTAAATAACCAAAAGGGGTGGTATCAAACACCTGACGAAAGCCCTGTTTAAGCCGATATTCATTTAGCCCGACCTGTTGGGCAACGTCACTAAGGGTAGGGTATTGGCTAACGTTGCGAGTTAAAATGGCTTTGGCTGCGTGAAGTCTTTCTAACTCATCTGACGATAAACAGCGAGATCGCTTTGGGGGCGGGTTCTCTGCCCAGTGGGTAAACTGCAGCGTCAGGAGTTCCAGGATCTTGCTTTCCAAATACATGTATTGCATCATCCCCCGATAGGGAGCCCGTAAAATCTGCTGCAGTATCTGGCTCATCATCGGTGTAATCTGCCCTAGAGGCTGATGAAACTGCTGTGTTCTGTCACCATCAAATAGCCTGTTTAGTGCAGGAGCTAATGGCGTATCGCTGCCATAAAAGGAGCGAAAGTAATCTACCTGTGCACAGATCTTTACCACCTGACATAGTTCGTGAGATGGCCATTCTTCTACCTCTGTGATGTTGGGCAGGTGATAGAGATAGTGACTGCCTGCAGTTTCTGCATAATCGGCTGCGATCGTTTTTGAGTTTTGTGTTTGGACTCTTGAAGAACCAGAAACATAAAATTTAGAAACTAAAGGAAAGTCAGACTTATGCTGGCGCTTCATTCTAAGCGTTTGCCGCAGCTTACCCTGGAGGATGTGAAGGGATAACCCACCTCGCAAATTGATCACTAATGTACTGCCTTCTCCAAGACTTTCAGGCAAGCCGTCCTCGATTTCAAAGTCTGTTCTTCGATAAATGGCCTCGCCCTTTTTCTGAGCAATGGTTCGAATTTCTGTGAAGTCTTCGAAGGAGATCACCATTTTGCTTGATCAGATTAGTGCTGCCCAAATGAAAGCAATTGTCAACAATCAATATAGCACTGTATGATTATGGAGTTCTAGGTGAGCATATGAGCTGGATATGGTCGTTTAAGGGCTAGCGTAAGGCCATCGGCAATGAGTAGCATGCTCAATTCAATGCGCGGGTCTTGGTGGAGGGATTGATTTAGCGATCGCAACGCCATCGTCTTAAGACGGGGAGGAGTTAATTATAAAGGTGAGAGTATAACTTACCTGTTTTGTTGGACATTGTGATGTTCGTCGTGTTTCCACTAGTTTGGGGCGAGTAGTTGTTCTTTAAGTTCTTTGAGATATAGCTCTGTGCCGATGGGACCGGGGAGACCCAGGCACATGTAAGCAGGGATGAAGTAGACGCGTCCGGCTTTACTGGCGGTGAGGGACTGTGCGATCGCATTTTTCTCCCAAGCTTGCTTCAAGGTCTGAGTTTGCTGTTGATCAAAGGCAGTCGTCTCGGTTAGCTCAGATGTATCCCAATCATAGCCAAACAATAAGATTGAATCAGCGTCATCCAGCTCTGGCAGTGCTTCTATGGATATTTCAGCCACCGAGGTGGGGTCATCGGCGGCAACACCTTCTGGGTAAACGGGTTGAAACCCCAGATCTTGCACCACAGCACCACAGCGACTGTTTGTATGGCTAATCGTGTTGAATACCTGCATATCCCCAGAGGTGAGCATGAGTACCTGGGGGTGATTTTTGACCACCGGGGCAAACTGAGCTTTGGCCTGCTCAATGCGAGCTTCTGTTTCGGCTAGAAGCGCGTCGGCGCGATCGCTAACCCCCAAGGTTTGACCAATGGCACTCAGGTTGCTGTTGCCGCCTCCGATATTAAAGGTGAGTGTGGGGGCGATGGTCGTTAGCTGCTCATACTGCGCGGCCTCCAGGCCGGGGGCTAAAATTAGATCCGGTTGGGCTTTGACAATGGCTTCGATGGACGGTTGGTAGGCTAACCCGACGTTGACCGGCTGAGTGGTGACCCGACTGCCCAAATAGGGAATTTGTTGGCTAGGGTTGTCGTAATCACCCTGGTGAAGGGCAACGTGATCGCCATAACCAGCGGGTTGTGCCCCCAGTGCTAACACCTGCTCTAGCAAATAGGGACCCAGCACCACAAGAGTTTCAGGCTGTCCGCAAATCTCGGTGTCGCCCATCTCATGCTGAACGGTGCGACAGTCTGTCAATTCAGCAGATGAGACTTCTCCAGACTCGGCATCGGGCTCCTGAGTAGTACCCTGACAGGCAATAGTCCACCAGGCCAAGGATATTACTAATAACCGTCTACTCCATGCAAAAAATCTCACACGCGTTTATTCCCTGACATCTATTGATTAGGATCGCATCATGACCCAGTAAATACGGTTAGCTCATTAAAACGTTACTGACACTGAACCTACGATGGTAAATGGAGCCCCCGGCTCCAAACCTGATGTACGGCTGTTGTTGCTAGCGGCAATATAGTC
>JBHJIV010000226.1:0-34478 GCA_050043105.1 Leptolyngbyaceae cyanobacterium
TCGGGCCGTTTGTAATCCAGGAATCAGGATAATCGATGGATCTGAGAAGAAGGTTGTATTATCTAGATTCTCTCTGTAAAAACTATAGGTCAGTCCCAGCTGCTGCTCGTCACTCAGCTCATGTCCCAGTTTTGTAAACAGGCCCAGCCGGTCGGTATCCGCTACTCGGTTGGGGGGCACCCGATCTCCATTGGCATCAAACCGAGCGTTGGTCACATCGTAAGACAAGCTTGCCCGTACGCTAGTCCGCTCATCTGAGCCTGATGCACCAATTTGGACACCATAGCCAAAGCTATCATCCTCGATGGACGTCAGACCAACAGACGTACTGACCCCCAGATCGTAGACCACCGGGCCATCGCCACCCGCACGAGTGATGATGTTGATAATGCCGCCGGTCGCACCGTCTCCATAGATGGCACTCGGCCCGCGAACAATCTCTATTCGTTCGATCACATCCGGATCAATGGTATTCAGCTCGGTATTAAATCCACTGTTGGGGCTTTGTGGTACGCCATCGATCAAAATCAGAGCGCTACGTCCTCGTAGTGAGAGATTACGCGTACTATTCTGAAGTGTGGGTGGTCCCAACCCGGGCACGAGTTGACCCAGAATATCTGGCAAATTATTGGTCAGCTGTCGCTGCTGTTGAATCTGTTCCCGGTCAATCACAGTGACCGAGCGCGGCACGTCTAAAACAGATTCTTCTGTACGTGTGGCAGTGACAACAATGCGTAATGTATCCTCCTCTTCCTCTTCCTCTGATTCTTCTTCGTCATCGTCCTCTTCGTCATCATCCTCTTCTTCAGGCTCAGAGACTTGAGCTTGCTGAAAATCACGGCCAATCACATTAGAGTCGTTCTGAGATTCAGCTAATTCAGCATATGCATTTGGCTGTACAGCTAGAATGGATAAAATGCTTGCTAAAAAACCATAATACAGTAGCCCACTCGACAGATTCATACCCCTTCACACCTATGTAAATTAGGACGATATTTCTGTATTAAAACTCCCCCTAAGCCCAAAGTTTTAATAAGAATCACTATCAATATACATGATGTTAGCGGCTGCTTCTAGTCAAACATATGTCTTCTTACAGGACTTTCTTATGTCCTCTAACGGGAACCTTTAGAAAAATTTCAATCTTTTATCCTGCAAGAATTGAACTCGCAACTTAAGCTAATATGTTCCAAGTAACATAGAATTTAATGAGAATCAATATCAACATTTAAAAATAGTATCTTCAGTCTTTAGTTAAACCTATGTTTTCAATAGGTCTTTCACATACCTACAAAAGGAGGTTTTGGAGAGATGTTCTTATCCTCCTTCTGCAAAATTGCACTCGCAACTTGGGCTAACCATTGCTCAACACCCATCTAATCTGCATCACTACACTAATTATTGAATGTAGAACTGAATTATCTTTTCAAAGATCTCTTCTATAAGAGGCAATACGAACACAAATTATTTGCTACAAAATTCACTCACAAAATCTACAATGGTGTCATGGTTGAATTGTGCATATCCTAAATCTACAGCAACTGTAAGATTATTCTGCTTTCCTTACGCTGGCGGTGGAGCTTGGATATATCGAAATTGGGGACAAGCTCTACCAGAATCTGTAGAAGTGTATTCTGTAGAACTCCCAGGGCATGGTCAGCGACTAACAGAAGAGCCACTGACACAGCTAGATGCTTTAATTGCATCATTAGCTAACGCTATGAAACCCTACTTAAATAAGCCATTTGCTTGCTTTGGCCATAGTTTAGGAGGGCTGATTGCTTTTGAATTGATAAAATACCTCCATAGAGATACACAGATTTATCCCTTCAATTTTTGGATCTCTGCTACCCGAGCGCCTCATGTATCAAACCCAAATCCTTTAATACATACATTGCCAGATAACGACCTCATCGATGAAATTCGACGCTATAATGGCACACCTGCCAAGATATTAGAAAATCCAGAGTTTATGAAGCTTCTCTTGCCAGCCTTGCGAGCAGACTTTACTATTTTAGAAACCTACAGTTACCGAGAGCATCCTCCACTTCCATGTCCTGTTACCGCATTTTGGGGAGAGAAAGATACCATTACTAGTGAATCAGAGGTAGTTGCTTGGCGTCAGCACACCAGTAACAAATTCTCTACTCAAGGGTTTGCAGGCGATCATTTTTTTGTTCATACACAAAAAGTATTGGAGACGCTAATCTCTTATTTCTCTAGGCTTCCTAGTTTAAGAAATATGCATGGCGACAAGTTAACGCTTTGAGCCACATCCAAGCACCGCAGTTTTCCTTACACCAAATTGCGTTACATGGTTAAAGAATGGGGAGGATAATGCACCATATTTAATACGTTTCCACACGCATCATTCTCCTTAAATATTCCTGTTCTGGATATACTTTTCAAGCATCAGAGAGAATGCCCTACAGCAGAATTCTACTCTGACGTTGCTAATAACAGTACGTGTCAGGTTTGCTTTTCCAAAAGCATCAAATCAATTCTCTATTTTATCCATACTTTTCCGCAGACTCAGAGGTCGCATATCAGTCCAAACCTTCTTAATATAATCAAGACATTCTTGCTTAGTGCCGCTCTTGCCAGCATCCCTCCAGCCTGAAGGGATTTCACGAACAACTGGCCAAATTGAATATTGTTCTTCATGATTTAGAACAACTATATGAGTTGTATAACTTTCAGAAGTTGCTGTGCTCATAACTATCCTCTGCCTAAAACTAAGTAATGATACTAATCAAGGTATCAACTGTATTCACTAACGCAGTAATCAAATATAACTCTTTCAAATACAGCTTTGTCTGCTTCCTTAAGTATCGTGAGACTGAAGCATACCCCTTTTCTCGCAAACGCTTTCAAACTTATGTTGAGAAATACTCTCAATTAGATAATACCGTATATTGCTTGGTAGCACCGAATAGATTGTTATAATTTGATAACTCTGCTAGCAAATTTTGAGCCCTTAAAAACTTTTCTACAAAAGAAGCAGCAATATGGGAAAGAGGGTGTAGCAAGCCATAGATTCTTTCTCCTACATATTTCAAAACCTAAGAGACTCTTAGAGTTCATATGTCAAAATCAATAGTCATTTATTAGGAATTCTTATCAATAAATTTTGATGGTGATGTGATTTTAATTTCCACAGCTTTTTCTCGTAACCTTTGGCCGTGCCACAACAGGTAAAGAAGCTATTTTGAAAACATAAGCATAATAAATGAGTTGTTTTGTCTGTAGTCTCTCAAAAAGCTCTGTATCAGATAAGATCAAAGAGTGTTTTTTCTCGGTACAAATGAGATTCCTCTTCACTAGGGAGTAGGATTGCTATTTGTATGTGGAGATTTTCCTGATATTTATGTTTCTTTTATAGACACAGGAAGATATTCTCTAGTGTAGGATTAATTTTGCTAGGGGATTGAATTTAGTAGCACAAAGGGTTGGACATATGCAAAGTGCTCAGATCTCAGGGTTTCGCTTATCACCTCAACAGAAGCGAGTATGGTCTTTACATCAAGGAAGTTCTTCATATTCCCATTGTGTCCAGGGAGCATTTCTCATAGCAGGGCATTTAGATGTAGAAGCCTTAAAAGATACTCTTCAAACAATTGTCAATCGACATGAAATTCTTCGCACGACTTTTCAATGGTTGTCTGGAATGACAACGCCATTACAGGTGATAGCTGAAGACTATGAAATTTTTATCAATGAGCACAGCTTAGTTGACTTCCCCCTGCAAACACAAGAAGCTGAAGCTGAAGCGCTTTTCCATCAGCTCAAGCAGCATCTCTTCGAGCTAGCAGAAACTCCTCCTTTTATTATCAAGCTTCTAAAGCTTTCGCCACAGAAGCATCTACTTTTTATTCGTCTGTCAGCCTTGATAGCAGATGAGCTAACCCTCTCTCAAATCTTAAATGAAATCAGTACTCTGTATGGAGCAGATTTACATGCGCAAAAATATGACCAAGAAATCATGCAATATGCAGATGTTGCTGAATGGCAACATGAGCTGCTAGAGCAAGAAGGATACTCACCAGGAAAAGAATATTGGCAGAATTGCGATACATCCTACAGTGGAATTTCCCCTGTAAACTTCTTGAGCACAAATAAGGCTCTTAAAATACCTGAAGCGCATTTGCTTTCGATAAAACTAATATCAATATCTCTTACAAGCGATCTAGTTGAGAGAATTAAAGCACTGGCAAACAGTCTTAAGGTATCTATTAGTGACATTTTACTTTCATGCTGGCAAGTTTTTCTTTGGCGCATAGCGGCACAAGAAGCTCCAACTGTTGGGATTGTGAGCAGTGGTAGAACTCACGAGGAACTCAAGTCCACACTAGGAGCGCTATCAAAATATTTGCCACTTTCTTGCTCCCTGGATCACAATTTATCTTTTCAGGAAGTATTAAAGCACGTTAGCGAGTCAGTTAATGATGCTTACAAGTGGCAAGATTATTTTGCTTGGGAGGCATCTATCTCAGATGGTTGCCAATTCCATTTCGAGTTTAAAGAATGGCCTAGAGGCGTTTGCCAGAAAGGTGTTTCATTTTCTTTATATAAGCGATATGTTCATAGAGAGCAGTTCAAAATCAATCTAGTTTGCCTACAGAGAGATAATGCTCTAGAGATAGAGCTCTATTATGATGCCAGTTTCTATCAAGCTGAAAATATTAAAAACTTATCTGATTGGTTTTTGAATTTACTGGAAAATGCTGTTCATGACTCAAAGCGTACTATTGGTCAATTAAAATTATTAAGCAAACACCAGCAACAGAAAATATTAGTTGACTTTAATCAAACTCAAACTGAGTATCCAAAAAATCTGTGTATTCATCGAGTATTTGAAACACAGGTAGGTCAAACACCAGATAATATTGCCGTTGTTTTTGAAGATCAACAGCTAACCTATGGTGAACTAAATGCCAAAGCTAATCAGCTAGCTCATTATCTACAAAAACTAGGGGTTACCAGAGAGCAAGTAGTTGGCATTTATCTGGAGCGATCGCACGAATTTATTACCAGTCTGTTAGCAATCCTTAAAGTTGGCGGTGCCTATTTACCCCTAGACCCCGCCTTACCAAGGGAAAGCCTGGTATTTCGACTACAGGATGCTCAAGTCTCAGTAGTTTTAAGTCAAACGGCTCTAGTTAATACGCTATCTGATTGTGGAGTACAGTCCATTGATATCGATAGCCACTGGGAGAAAATTTCTCAGGAAAACACGACGAATCTTAGCAGCACAGTAGAAACAGATAATTTAGCCTATGTGATCTTTACGTCTGGTTCTACAGGCAAACCCAAGGGCGTTGCTGTTGAGCATCGGCATCTCTTTAATTACAGTCATGCGATCGCAGAAAAATTAAATCTCTCCGTTTGTAAAAGCTTTGCACTTGTTTCAACCTTTTCTGCCGATCTTGGGCATACAGCTATTTTTCCAGCTCTTTTAAACGGTGCCTGTCTCCATATTATCTCTGCTCAGATTGCTACAAATCCAGAAGCGCTCGCTGATTATTTTAAGCGCTATCCAATTGATTGTTTAAAAATTGTTCCATCCCATTTAGCCGCTCTCTTAACCGCATCTCGACCAGAACAGATTTTACCTGGCCGGTGCTTAGTTTTGGGGGGCGAAACCTGTCGTTGGGAACTCATTGAGCAAATTTACACATACGCCCCCAACTGCCATATTTTCAACCACTATGGTCCGACAGAAACCACGGTTGGAGTGCTCACCTATCCAATCAATCAAGCGGCTCTGACAAATAAGCCGCCACACCAGAAAACAGTGCCCATTGGCCGCCCCATTGCCAATACATACGTTTATCTACTCAATGCGGCTCTACAGCCCGTACCTATTGGTGTGCCTGGAGAAATCTACATTGGGGGAGCGGGTACAGCACGTGGCTATCTCAACCGCCCTCAATTAACAGCAGAAAGATTCTTATCCAATCCATTTGCTCACCTGATAGAGCCTGCTCTATCAGCGTCCACTCTGTATAAAACCGGTGATTTAGGCCGCTACCAACCAGATGGCACCATTGAATTTCTTGGACGAATAGATAACCAAGGCAAAATTCGTGGCTATCGCATTGAACTAGGCGAGATTGAAAACGCTATTAGCAAGCATTCTATGGTGCAGGCGGCAGCGGTGCTGGCATGCACTAGTCAATCAAGTAGCAAACGTCTGGTTGCTTATGTTGTACCCCAAAAGCAGTCAAACCTGACCGTTGATGAACTGCGTGATGCCCTCAAGGAAAGTCTCCTTGACTATATGGTGCCAGCAGCTTTTGTACTGCTAAAGGAGCTACCGTTGACTGCTAACGGTAAGCTAGACCGGCAAGCGCTGCTGGCCTATGAATCGCCATCTGAGCGAGAAAACTCCTTTGTTGCTCCGTCCACTGAAGCAGAGAAAGCATTGGTCCAGATTTGGGGCAAAACCCTGGGGGTTGAAAAAATTGGCATACACGATAACTTTTTCGAGTTGGGCGGAGATTCCATTCTCAGTATCCAGATTGTGGCTAGGGCCAACCAAGCAGGGCTAAAATTGACCCCCAAACAGATATTTGAAAACCAAACAATTGCCGAACTAGCATCCGTTGCCAATACTCAACAGGCTATCCAAGCAGAACAGAGAATCGTATTAGGTGATGTCCCCCTCACGCCAATCCAACATTGGTTTTTTGAACAAAAGCTCCCTGAGGCCCACCACTGGAACCAATGCGTTCTGCTAAAAGTTCAGCCGTCGCTGGAGTTAGAACAGCTAGAGCTGGTGATACGGGCGTTGTTAGAACACCATGATGTCCTACGCCTGCGCTATGTACGCAAAGAAACTGGCTGGCAACAGCACATAGCTAAGCTAGATGAGATGCCTGTGTTAACACAGGTAGACCTATCGGCAGTCGCTGAAGACAACCAAAGCGAAGCTGTATCAGAAACAGCTGCAGAACTCCAAACAAGTCTAAATCTAGAGTCAGGTCCGTTGCTCCGGGTAGCTTATTTTGATTTGGGTACAAATAAGCCCGGTCGTCTGCTGTTAATTATTCACCACCTGGCGGTTGATGGCGTTTCTTGGCGAATTTTATTAGAAGATTTACAAATCGCTCAACAACAACTCAGTCGAGGCGATACCCTTCAGCTGCCCTCTAAAACCAGCTCATTTCAGTATTGGGCAACCCGGCTATCCAACTATGGACAGTCTGAACCCTTGCACAAGGAACTAGACTACTGGCTGGAGCAATCTAGTCAGTCAAGGCTGCCCATAGACTTTCCCGGTGGTGACAACACTGTAGCCAAAGCTGATATTGTTTCAGTAGCCCTTAATAAAGCAGAAACCCAGGCGCTACTTCAGGAGGTGCCAGCGGCCTATAAAACTCAAATTAACGATGTGCTGGTGACAGCCGTAATGCAAGTATTTACCCGGTGGACTGGTGAATACAGCCTGATAATTGATTTAGAAGGTCACGGTCGAGAGGACCTGTTTGAGGATGTTGATCTATCTCGTACCGTGGGCTGGTTTACAACCATTTTTCCTGTCAAACTCACGCTTGAGCGGTCTGATTATCCTGGAGATGATATTAAGGCAATTAAAGAACAGCTTAGAAGGATTCCGAATCGGGGTATTGGCTATGGTATTTTGCGCTACTTAAACACTCAAACGACCAGGAATTGGCAGCAGGCTGAGGTTCGATTTAACTATCTTGGTCAGACCGACCAGGTGTTTCAGCAGTCCCCCCTATTTGCCCCTGCCTATGAATCAAAAGGGCCAAGACATAGTCCCAAGAGCACTCGTCGCTATCCGATAGACATTCATGGAATTGTTGCTGATGGCCAGTTAACCGTTGGTTGGACCTACAGTAAAGAGCTTTATCGGCGAACCACCATCGAACTATTGGCTAAGAATTTTATTGAAGCGCTGCGCGTGCTAATTACCCATTGTCAGTCTCCATGGGATCGGACATAGGTTCTAGCTTGCCATTATCCCTTTTATGAGATCTGATGGTCTGTATCGCAAGTTTTAAGTGTGTTGTCGTTAGTTGTGCAGTGGCAAGTTATCGCTTACTGCTTGCGATCGCATTTACAGTTTTACCCAAGTCATGGCTTTCCCAGGGATCTCCCATTCCGGCTAACACCCGTCGAGTACCTAAAAAAGGCTGACGGCCATGGGTCGCTAACATATTATCGAGCAGCAGCACATCACCGGCATGCCAGGAAAACTTTATTGTCTCTGCGGCATAAGCCTGATCGATCATACCCAACACCTCTGCTGGAATCTCTTCACCATTGCCATAGTAGGTATTACGAGGCAAACGGTCAGTAACAACACTAGCCAACAGATTCTCCCGCACAGCACTGTCTAACGCATTAATGTTAAAAAGGTGGGCTTGATTAAACCAAACTGTATCCCCTGTATGGGGATGAGTAGCTACAGCCTGAGCAATCTGACGCGTTTGCAGCTGATCGTCGCCGTACCAAATTACCTCAATCTGGGCCTGACGACAGTACGTCTCAACCACACTTCGTTCTTGAGTCTGAAACACGTCTTGCCAGGGCAAATCGAGGCCACCGCCATAATTACGAATATAGAGAACTCCTTGTTCTTTAAAGCGTTCTCGCACTGCTGGCTCAATCCGCGCTAAAATCCGACGACTGTCTGCTATTGGTGTCTCTCCTCCACTATCGGCAGGTTGCATACAGCAAAATGCAATTCTCAAAGGCCACTGACGCGTATAAGCCATCTCATTGTGCAGAGGAATTGTCCGATTGGCAGGATATTCTGTCGAAGTATACACATGGCCCTGCACCTGGGAACGTGGGGTGGAGCGATAGGTGTAAGGCATAGGAGGGTGAGCAATTGCTCGGATAAAGTCATTAAAGCCTTCTATTCGTTGCAGCTGAAAGCCGCGAAACAGAATTCCTCCATGTTGGTGTAACCACTGGGTGATGTTGAGGTGATTGTGGGCTACCCAGTCCGTTAGGTTCAAGTCAGCCACTGGCTGCACCAATAGGGGCAACCCAGATTCTGATTGCAGCGGTGCTGTTTTTACGAGTGCCTCTGGAGCCAGACTAATCTGTTTTCGCTTACGTTTGCCTGGAAAAGGTTTAGGAGGATATACCATTGCTTTAAGAAATATTCTCTTGGTGACTGGGACGAACTGTTTTACGCCGAGCTTGACGAAGCTTGTTTCGACTCGTTTGGGTCAGTGTTTGGGCCTGCTGCTGTTGCCACTGCCGGTCTAGCATCGTTAAATAATCTTTCCAGTCCCCCAGAGACGCGGTCGGATGTTCCACCAGCCACTGCAAGAGAGCAACTAAATGCTGTAACCAGCGCTCAGTGACCTCACCTGCAAGACAGCTGCGATCGGCCATAATCTGCAGCACTAACTCATCCCTTGGTAGAGCCCGAATAGTGATGGGATAGTTGTTATTAATAAATGACTGTACTGATTGGATTTCTAGACTAACCTGAATGGAGTCAAGAGCCTTATCGATCGGATAGTTTTCAAACACAACCAGACTTTCAAACAAAGATTTCCCGACAGGTATTTCACTCCAGCGCTGGATTTGACTGAGGGGAACATAATCATACTCTCGAGCTTTGCTTTGCTGAGTCTGCAGGTCTTGTAGCCAGGTGATGATGTTAACATCTGGCGACAGCTGCACTCGCACCGGTAGGCTGTTGATAAAAACGCCAACGATAGTATCTGCCCCCGCTAAGTCATGGGGACGACCGGCAGTTGTTGCCCCAAACACGATGTCCTGTTCGCCACTAATGTAGCTTAGCAATAAGGCCCAGGCCGCTTGAACTAGGGTATTTAAGGTTAAGTGGGTGCTTTGAGCCAGATTCTGTAGCGCAGCGGTACCCGCATCGCCTAGGGATAACGTTTGAATTTTGTGGTCAGGGGCTAGATGGGGTGCTTTGTCGTACTTTAATGGGGTTGGTTTTTGGAATCCTTGCAACAATGGGGTCCAAAATGCGGCGGCTTTGGTACTATCCTGGGTGGATAACCAAGCCACATAATCTCGATAGGGACGGGGATCACTCAGTTGGGGTGGCTGTCCTTGATAGAATCTTTCGTAGAAAGTAAAAACATCTCGAAACAGCAGCTGCAGCGACCAGCCATCTATCAATATGTGATGGAAACTCCAAATCACCTCATGACGGTCGTCAGCCAGTTGGATCAACGTCAGTCGTATGGGAGACGTCTCAGATAGTTGGAAGCCGGCTGCTCGGTCACGCTGCAACAGTTGCGTCAATTTTTCGGTCTGAGTTTTGGCAGAATAGGAGCGCCAATCCTCAATATGCCAGGATATATTTGACTGGCGCAGAACCACCTGTAGTGGTTGGGACAGATCTTGCCAGACAAAGACCGTACGCAAAATGGGGTGTCGCTGACTGCCCCGCTGCCAGGTTTGTTTTAAGATCTCTACATTCAGCGTACCCTTTAGATGAAAGCAAAATTGGTTGACATACAGACTCTCTTCTGGAGAATAAAGGGTGTGGAATAAGATGCCTTGCTGTAACGGACTGAGGGAGTATCCATCAACAAGGTGGGGGTAGCTCTCTACTAGGCGATCTAGGGTAGTTTGATCTAATTGGGCTAGGGGCAAATCAGACGGTGTGTAACCACCAGCCCCTGGACTCAGACAGTGGGTAATTAGCGATCGCAACTAGTGTAGAAATGCCTCAGCTAGAGATTCTATAGTTGCGGGACGATATTGTGCGCTACTGTACGTCCAACAAATTTGCAATTGCCCAGCAACGATTTCAGCCTCAATAGCAAGCAAATGGGGACGCGGGTTGTGTCCCACTTGCTTAGGTTCCGGCAAATCTGTCACTAAGGTTACGAGATCATTGGTTTCAAACCGTTGCTCAGACTGTCCTAAATAGCTAAAACAAATCTCTGGAGATGGCCACAGGTCTTGAGGGATATCGTCTTTTAGCTCTAGTTTAGATTTCATATAGCGGTAGACGCCAAAATCCAAACCATGGTTAGAGACCTGCCGCAGCTGTTCCTTCACAGTTTTTAGACTGGTCCCCAAATGGCTAACTCCAGTAAGATCCAGTAGCACTGGAGCTAGGCTAGTAAACCAACCAATGGTGCGAGATACATCGACATCCTCAAAGATAGCCTCTCGCTCTTGACTCTCTAGGTCAATTAGCAGGCAAGAATGACCGGTCCAGTTGGTATAAGCTTGGCCCAACGCCGTTAATAAGACATCGTTAATATGTGTGTGATAAACAGAGGGTACTTGCAGCAGCAGGCTCTCAGTTTCGCCAAGGTCCAGACTCACCGTCACTGTATGGCTTAAGGCCACAGTGTTTTCTCCTTTGGGGAAATCAACTGGTAGGGGAGCCTGGGAAGGCAGCCGTTGATAGTTCTCTGAGGGTAAATTATCAGCATAGGCCTGCAGTCGTTGGGTCCATTGCTGAAAAGAAGAGGTCTTAGGAGGAAGCGTGAATGGTTTATCCTGAAGTCGCTGGTGAAATAAGGATTGGAAATCCGTTAACAGAATCTGCCAGGAAAACCTGTCGATCACCAGACGATGAACCATAAATAAAAACCTCTGTCGCGCCCCAGGACCCTCTAGATTAAACAGCACTAACCGAACCAAGGGGCCTTCGGTTAGATCCAGACTGGCTTGTAACGCGTTAACAGTCTTAGTGATTATCTGGTTTTGTTCAGATTCAGACGATGGAGGCACATCAATCAATTGACAGGGGAGGGTTTCTTCTAACTCCTCAGGAGCCATACTTATCTGGCTCCAGGTTGTTCCCTGCTTTTGAAATGTCGAACGCAGACCGTCATGATGCACCAGTAAAGACCGGAATATCGTCTGTACGTCTTCTAGAGTTAGGGACTGATGAAGCTCGAATAAAACAGACTGGTTCCAGTCATGGGGAGCCACTAACGGTTGAGAGAAAAACCAATGCTGAATTGGGCTGAGGGGAACCGCACCGACGACGGCGCTCTGGTCTGCCAGCAGCGCTCTGACCGGCTCCACCACCGTTGCCAGGGTTCTAATGGTTTGATGTTGAAACAGGTGTTTAGAAGTAAGCTTTAGCCCTTCTTGGTGAGCCTGGGCCACCACTTGAAGGCTCAGAATAGAATCTCCGCCCAGCTCAAAGAAATTATCATCAATACCGATGGTAGAGCACCCCAACACCTGGGACCAAATTCTTGCGAGGGTTTGTTCCACAGGGGAACGCGGAGCCTCAAATGGCCGGTCGGTGGAGGTAAATTCAGGGTCGGGTTCTGGTAGGGCCCGTCGATCCGTTTTTCCGCTGGGAGTTAACGGTATCTGTTCTAACCAGACAAAGGCGGCCGGTATCATATAGTCTGGCAGCCGGGTCTTTAGCCACTGGCGTAACTCTCCCACGGTGGGGCGACTCTGATCAGGACTATCCTGGGCAGTGAGGTAGGTCACCAACCGTTTTTGTCCAGGGCTGTCTTCTCGCACCACGGCCACCACGTTTTGCACCTGTTCGTGGCGACTCAGGACTGATTCAACCTCTCCCAGCTCAATTCGAAATCCCCGAATCTTGACTTGGTGATCGAGGCGGCCTAGCACCTCAAGGGTACCATCGGGCAGCTGGCGGGCTAAATCTCCTGTCTTGTAAAGACGCTCTCCAGGAGTCTGACCAAACGGATGGGGAATAAACCGCTCAGCCGTTAGTTCAGGGCTATGGTGATAGCCCCGGGCCAACCCTTGACCGCCAATATAAACTTCACCCGGCACCCCTATGGGGACTGGGTTGAAATGCCCATCCAACAGATAGACTTTGATATTGCTCAGGGGGGTACCAACGGCAATGGCATCAATCTGCTTAATTTGTTGCTGGGTTGACCAAATCGTGGTTTCTGTCGGACCATACAGATTCCAAAGGGCACCACAGCGCGACAGCAGCGCATCGGCTAAATCAGGGGGTAATGGTTCCGCCCCGCAAAGCACCGTTAACTGCTTAGACCCAGCCCAGTTGGCTAACAAAAGCATCCGCCAGGTCGCTGGGGTTGCTTGCAAAAAAGTGGGTTGCGTCGTTTTTAGCTGTTCAGCCAAGCGAAAACCATCTAGGGCCACCTCTCGACTCGCTATCGTCACATGGGCACCCACGATCAGGGGCAGAAAAATATCTAAAACAGAAATGTCAAAACAGATAGAGGCTACCGCCAACAGACTATCTTCATGGGTCATCTCCAGCCGCTCGGCTTGGGCCTGTAGGGAGTTAACCACACCACGATGGGAAATTTGTACCCCCTTGGGTTTTCCGGTAGACCCGGAGGTATAAATCATGTAGGCCAAGTTTTCCGACTGTATTAGCGGCAGTGGGAGAGATCCTCCGGTGGCAGGGGTCGGCAGCGGCTGATCTAGATAGAGCCGCTGCCCAACGTAATTTGGCAATAAATGGGAGAGATGGGATTGGCTCAACAGAATATTTAGCTTGGCATCCTCAACCATAAACGCCAAACGCTGTTGCGGGTAGCCAGGATCTAGGGGTACATAGGCTCCCCCAGCCTTAAGTACAGCCAGCAGGGCCACCACCATCTCTAGCGATCGCTCTAGACAAATACCGACCAAAGTCTCTGGCCCCACACCCATGCTCTGCAAACACTGGGCGAGACAATCGGCTCGATGTTTGAGTTCACCATAGGTCAGGCAGTTTGCCCCATAGGTGACGGCCATCGCCTCGGGAGTTTTTTTGACTTGGGCTTCAAATAGCTGATGTAGAAAGCTATCAGTGGCATACTGCCCCTGGGTTTGGTTCCATTGATATAACTGAGTCCATTCAGCCGGGGTCAGAAAAGAGAGTTGGTGAATGGGAGAATCTGGAGCAGCAACAATCGCCTCTAGGAGAGTTTGAAGGTGACCGAGCAGGCGATCTATGGTCGCAGGATCAAAGAGATCTGTGTTGTACCCAAGACCACATTCTAAACAGCCATTTACCTCCATTGTCACCAAAGTCAAATCAAATTTGGCAGTTTCAGTCAATGGTTCCAGAACCTCAAAGGTTAACCCCGATAGGTCAAACGCACGGGTGGGAGGATTCTGCAAAATAAACATTACCTGGAACAGCGGAGTGTGGCTCAGGTTTCGAGGTAGATTTAATAACTCAATTAATTTTTCAAAGGGAAGATCTTGATGAGCATAGGCTCCCAACGCCACCTCCCTTACTCGGCCAAGTAATTCTCGAAAGCTAGGGTTCCCCCCTAAATCAGTACGCAGGGCTAGGGTATTCAAAAACAAGCCCATCAGTCCCTCAATGGCAGCTTGATTACGGTTAGCAATGGGTGAGCCTACCGTAATATCGGTTTGTCCACTGTAGCGACATAGCAGCAGCTTAAACGCGGCCAACAATGTCATAAATAGCGTCGCATTCGCTTCTTGACCCAAGGTCTTGAGGGATGTCGTTAGCGCTGCAGAAAGAGTGCAGGACCGGTGACTACCCCGAAAACTTTGCACCGCTGGACGTGGGCGATCCGTAGGTAGCTGCAGCACTGGAGGAGGGGTGGCAAACTGCTGCTGCCAATACTTTAGCTGGGTCTGCAAATATTCGCCCTGGAGTACCTGCCGCTGCCACAACGTAAAATCAGCATATTGAATAGGCAGAGGGGGGAGAGGATTTGGTTTTGCCTGGGTGTACGCGTGATAGAGAGTAGCAATTTCCTGCACCAATATCGTCGTGGACCAGACATCCGAAATGATGTGGTGTAGAGTCACTAGCAACACAAACTCATCGGCTGCCAGAATCAGTAAGGTGATCCTCAAAAACGGACCTTGTATCAGATTAAAGGGCTGCCCTGCCTCTTGATGAGCCAACTGTTTGACCTGACTCCACAGCCCATCCACTGGAGTCGATGATATATCGATGTGGTTGAGCGTAACGGTTCCTTGGGAATGAATAACTTGTTGAGGGTCTCCGGTGGCATCATCAATAGTCGTGCGGAGAATCTCATGGCGTTGCACCAGGGTTTGAAACGATCGATCCAAGGCCAAGATATCAAGTTTGCCTCGCAAACGCAGGGCAAATGGCACATTGTAAAACGGATTCTCTGGCTCAAACTGATAGAGAAACCAAAGCCGCTGCTGAGAAAACGATAGCGGTACTAGAACCGCAGGATCCCGCTGGGGAATAGTAGGCAGCTGGCGACGGCTCTTCCCCTTTAACCGTTTGGCAAGAAGGGCCTGTTTAGCGGCTGATAGTTGAGCCTTACGCGTAGAATGTTTCTTGTCCATGGCCTCTTTACCTACTGCATCATTGCTTGGACTTCTTCTTCAGTCATCGCCTCAATGTCCTCTAGCAGGGCGGTTTCTACCACCTCGGCAATTTCTGCTACTGTACGAGCTTCAAATACCTGGCGCAGAGGTAACTCTATTTGAAATGTCTCTCGCAGACGAGAGAGCACCTGGGTGGCCAACAGAGAATGACCGCCTAAATCAAAAAAGTGGCTATGGACACTGACGGTCTCCAAGTTCAAAACCTCCATCCAGATGGCGGCAATGGCCTCTTCTGTAGGGGTGCGTGGAGCCACGTCTGTGAGGTCAGGACTGATGCGCTCAGGCACCGGTAGGGCCTGGCGGTCAACCTTGCCATTGGGGGTTAAGGGCAAAGTAGACAGCGTGACAAATAGGCTAGGGATCATGGGGTCGGGGAGCCACTGATGCAAAAACTCTCGCAGCTCAGCCGTATCTAGCGTAGCCTCTGTTTGCGGCACTACATAGGCTACCAGTAGGGCATTACCAGGGGTATCTTCTCGCACCATGGCGGCGACCATTTGGATATCAGGGTGCTGGATGAGCGTTGTTTCAACCGCGCCCAGTTCAATGCGAAAACCGTGGAGTTTTACCTGTGAATCAACCCGCTGGAGAAACTCTACGCTGTTATCGGGTAGGTAGCGGGCTAAATCTCCTGTGCGGTACATGCGTGCCCCTGGCTGAGGGCTAAAGGGATCGGGAATAAATCGTTCAGCCGTTAATGACGCTCGCCCCAAATATCCCCGTGTGACAGTCTCGCCACCGATATAAATCTCTCCCGGAATGCCAATTGGGACTGGTGCTAGCTGGGAGTCTAATAAATAAACTTGACTATTGGCGATGGCTCGCCCCAGCGGCACCGTGGCAGCTGGCTGCCGATCTAACACATCGACCGCGATGGCGTGGGTAAGGACTCCTACCGTGGTCTCAGTTGGCCCATAGTGATTAAAGCTGAGACACTCGGGAGCCAGCTGTTGAATTTGCTGAATTAGGGACCATGAACAGGCTTCTCCCCCCAATACTAGGCGCTGGTGCGGCAATATCTGCTGTGGATTGGCTGTCTGGAGTAGGGCCTGGAGATGAGACGGCACAATTTTAAGACAGTCAATTGGATGTTGTTGGGTGTAATCTATTAAGCCCTCAGCATCACAAGCTCGCTCTGGAGTAATCAAATGGAGCGTTCCTCCCTGGAGCAAGCAGGAGAAAATCATTGTGTGTCCCAAATCAGCTGCCAGGGTAGAAACCGTGGCATAGTGGGCTTCTTTTGGTAGGTCTAGGCGATCAATAATGTTATGGACATAGGTAAATAGCTGGCGATGCTCCACCGCAACTCCTTTGGGTTGACCGGTGGAGCCCGATGTAAAGATCACGTAGGCCAGATTTTTAGGCGTAACTTTCTCGATGAGATTGGCGTCACTTTGTTGCTGCCACAGGGTGCGATCGCTATCTAGATCAACTACTTGACAGGGTTTATCGATATCGTCTGGCGGTTGGCAGGCAATTAGAATGGGAACCTTGGCATCTCGCAGTTGAAAGCTAATGCGGCCAGTGGGGGTGGCTGGGTCAATGGGGAGATAGGCGCTACCTGCTTTGAGAATCGCTAGCAGAGCCATCAACAATTCTGGTGAACGTTCCAGACACAGGGCAATAATCTTATCGGGTCCTGCTCCTAACTGCTGCAGGTGGCGGGCTAGTTGATTGGCTTGACGATTAAGGTCTTGATAGGTGAGACTTTGGCCTTCTACTATCACAGCGACCTGATCCGGAGTTTTTTCAACCTGTTGTTCAAAAAGCTGGTGAATGCAGGTGGGCCGTAGACTGATGTTTGTCTGGCTGTCATCTTTGAACAGCGGCTGGCGCTTGCTTAAGCTGAATTCTCCAATGGCGGCTGTGGGCTGTTGACTAATATGACTGAGCAACGTGCTGAACTGGTTGGCTAGAGCTGCGATCGCAGCTGCGCCCATCACCGCTGCATCGTAGTGAAATTCTAAACTGAGTCGGCTGCCCTGTTGAATTACCGTCAGCCTAAGCTCAGGGTTTTCACCATAGACCCATTGGCGATCTAACTGAAATTTGATGCCTGCGGCCATGGTCGCCTCAGGCTGAGTCACAAACTCAAAACCAACGGGCAAGGTCGATTGACCGGTTTGACTGATAGAGAAATAGTCTTGCCACTCATTCAGGTCTTGCCAAGCTTGGTCAACCTGTCGCAATAGGGCAGAGAAAACCATCATGTTAGACAGTTGAATCTGCAGTGGCAGGGTATTTGTAAACGGTCCACAGGCATCAGCAAGATCTTCATCCTGGCGACTTTCACAGGCAACACCAATGGCAATCTCAGTTGTTCCAGTATGTCGCCACAGCAAAATCAACCAGCTAGTGAGGAAAACAACCTCAGGAGTGGGTGCCATGGCCACGATAGAGCTAGCGATATCGGGGGCCAGCTCAAGACAATAAACCTGAGGAGCAAACGAACTTGGTTTTGTCCCGCGATAGCGAAGAGGCGGCAACAAGGGCCGATAGGCCAGCAGCTCCTGCTGTTGCCAAAAGGTCCGAGCTGTCTGGGCATCCTCATCATCTTCAGCCAGCAGCTGCGCTTGCCAGCTGGCAAACTGGACGTACTGGACTGGGTCTTCATTCAGCAACAATCCGCCATAGCACTGGCTCAGCTGGGTCACTAAAATCCCATACGTATCGGCATCAGCACACATCGCTGGCAGGGTGAGCAGCAGAGTATGCTGTTGTTTGTCCTGTCTAAATAGCACTGCTCGAACACTCGCCTCTCCAGCTGCCGAGCATTGCAACCGTTCTGTCTCACGGTAGGTGGCCATCTCACCCGCCGCATCGGCAGTCAAATCCACCCTTTGCCTAGCAACGATTGCCTGAGCTTGAATCACCTGAAGCGGTAGCATCAGCCCTGGAGTCTCTTGAAACGCGGTGTGAAAAACTTCGTGGCGGTCAACCACAGTCTGTAAAGCTGTTTGCAATCGCGCCACGTCTAGGTCGCCATATAAATTAATACTACACTGGGCCGTCAGAACATCGCCCAGATTAGACTGCTGCTGCCAGATTTGGCGCTGCCGAGAAGAGAGATTAAACCCAGTAATGGTCGAGGAGGCCATAGTAACGTCGATAAGGATTACGGCGATCCATTACTGAGTATGTTTTCAGTAATGGATTATAATTGAACAGCGATGTGTTTTTAGATCAGCATTTCGACCGGTTCAGGGAGAGTCTGTGTTTGCTCTGACAGATACTCGACAAACCGATTGCTCTTATCCACTAAAATCGCTGTTGGCTCAATCGGTTTAGTTGAGCTCTCAAATGCCATGATGATGATCTCTTCCCCCGCTTTAATCAAATGAGCCGCTGCGCCATTCATTCAAATCTCTCCTGAGTCTTCAGGTCCTTCAATGACATAGGTCTCTAGTCTGTGACCAGACGTGTTGCTAACAACAAGCACTTTCTCGTAGGGCCATAGGTCGACTTTTTTGAGTAATGTTTTGTCAATAGTAATGCTGCCGACATAGTTAACATCAGCCTGAGTCACAGTTGCTTTATGGATTTTGGCTCTTAAACTAGTTCTCATGATTATCTCCTGTTAGTTGATATGGATACTGTGTACTTGGCAAACGTGAATAAAATAATCACTTCTACTAATCATTAGAAATGAGACAGCGTTTTCAACTTTGATTCGGTCATAATCTCACCCATGGCCACAGCAATTTTCCGAGGCCCCACATAGGAGTTTCGCCCGTGGGCCATTAGCATATTGTCAAGCATCAAGATATCTCCCTTTTGCCAGGAAAATGCTTTTTCTGCTTGTTTATAGGCAACTTGAAGCGCATCTAAAACCGTTGGCTCAATAGGGGTACCGTCACCGTAGTACACTTGCCGGGGCAGTCGATCTTCCCCAAAGAGCGATAGCAACGACCGCTGGGTGGGTGCATCAAGATGTGACAGATGGTGTAACTGTAGCTGATTAAAAACAACCCATTCACTAGTGTAAGGATGCCTAACAACCGCCGGACGCACCTGCCTTGTTTGCAGTCCATCGTTGGCTAGCCACTCCCACTCTACACCGGCTTTTTTACACCGCTGCTCCACTACACTGCGCTCCGTGGTGTGAAAGAAATCTTGCCAGTCTACATCCAGTCCCTTGATGTAATTACGAACATACATCAGCTGTTTTTCTTTGATGCGATCGCGCACCTTAAGGCTCAAGGATTGATAAATCTGACGACAGTCTGCAATAGGGGTTTCTCCCCCCTGTTGAGACGGTTGTAAACAGCAAAACCAAATCTTCATCGGCCACTGTTGTAAATGGGAGCTTTCGTTATGAAATAAGATAGCCTTATCTTCTGGGTAGGGTGTAGAGCCGTAGACTTTTTCACTAACTCCGGTTCGAGGCAGATCGCCATACTCTCCAAACAAGTCGGGACAAATCGCTTCTGCAGCATGTTCAAAGTCTTGAGCAGAAGAAATTGCAAATCCTCGAAAAAGCAATGCCCCTTGCTGGCGAAGCTTTTGGCCAATCATCTCTCGCTGCTCCTTGGCCCAGGAGACAATATCGACATTTTTATGTTTGGGTTGAATAGTTAGCACACCACAGGACAGCGGCTGCATCGTTACGACATCTATGGCCGACTGTTGCACAGCTTGTGGAGTAACTCGTTTAAACTTTTTGCGTCGCTGGGTAGTCTTTTGACTGGATTGCCGTTGGGCAAAGGCCGCGGCCAATGCCTCTAGAGGAATATCAGGTTGATCCGTCACTTGCTGCAAGAGAGTTTCAAATTGATGGGCCATCCGACGAATAGTCTCCTCAGCAAACCGGTCTGTACTATAATTCCAGGTAATGGAGATGCCAGCGGGTGTTTCATGGACAAACAAAGCAAGCACAAACTTAGCAAAATTAGACGCTAATTCAAGAGGAGTCAGCTTCAAATCGGATAGATCTATGGGGCGAAAAGGCGCTTTTTGCATAACAAAATGCACCTGGAATAGGGGAGTATCGTCCCCTCGACGCTGTACTTCGGCAACAGTGTTGGTCTGTAGCTCTTGGACGAGTTGAGCAAAGGGCACATCTTGGTGAGCATAGGCCTCTAGAGAAACTTCTCTCACTTGATCTAGCAAGTCGCGAAACTTAGGATTGCCCGATAGATCGGTACGCAGAACCAGTAAATTAACAAAGAAACCAATTAAGTCTTCTACCTCAGCCCGATTACGGTTAGCAATATCGGTACCCACCACCATGTCATGTTGACCCGTATAAGCATACAGTAAAGCCTTAAAGCCCGCTAAAAGAGTCATAAATAATGTGTTGCCAACATTCTGACCCAATGTCTGCAGCTTGTCAGTCAGCTCGGTGGACAGTTGCAATGTGACTGCAGCCCCCTGCGAGCTGGGAGATGCTGACGGTGGATAGTCCATTGGCAAACGCAAAACGGGTAGCTTGCCCCCCAGCTTTTGTCGCCAATAGGTCAGCTGATGCTCTAAAACGTCGCCGGTTAGCCACTGACGTTGCCACTGGGCAAAATCTGCATATTGAATAGACAAAGGTGTGAGCGGTGGCGGCGTGGCTGTAGTTGCTGCAGTATATAGCGCTGCTAAGTCCCGCACTAACACCCCCATCGACCAACCATCAGAAATGATATGGTGCATCGACCACAACAACACATACTCCCGATCGCTCAAATGCAGCAGATGCGATCGCAACAGAGGTCCCTGAGTCAAGTCAAACGGCTGATGTGCTAGCTCAACCGCCATACGCTGTACCTCTTCCATACGCTGATCTGGCATCAATGCCTGTAAATCAATCAGGGTCAGCGTCATGTCCATATCAGCAGCAATCCGCTGGGCTGGACGTCCTTGATCTAGAGGAAAAGTCGTCCTCAATATTTCATGCCGTTCCACCAGAGCTTGTAAACTTTGTTGCAAAGCATCAACGTGTAGCCCCCCCAACAAATGCACCGCTACCGAATGGTTGTAGGCAGCATTGCCTGGATCAAACTGCTCAAGAAACCATATCCTTTCTTGAGCAAACGATAGGGGAATCGGGTGTTCTCGAGACATTTGAGAAATCAAAGTAGTCTCTTGAGCTGTCGATTTTTGCACGGCGAGCCACTCAGTCAGACCCGCAACCGTTGGGGTCACAAACAACTGACGTAACGGCATTTCCACATAAAAAATCCGACGTATGCGAGCGCTAATTTGGGTAGCCAGAAGAGAATGTCCACCAAGCTCAAAAAAGTTACTGTGAATACCAATTTGCTCAACAGGCAAAACGAGAACCTCAGCAAAGAGATTCGCAAGGGCCACCTGATCTGGCGTATTGGGTACAACCAGACCAGCATCAGCAATTAAATTATCTTCCAGACCAGGAAGAGCATTCCGAGCCAACTTACCATTGGGAGTTAGGGGCAAAGCCTGTAGAGAAACAAAAACGCTGGGGATCATATACTCCAACAGATATCGCTTGAGATATGCTTTTAAGTCTTCGCTATCTAGATCATCGTCACCGACGACATAAGCCACCAATCGCTGGGTATCCGGACTAATTTCACGTACCACGACAGCACATTGCTGCACACCGCTGTGACCGCTGAGCACGGTTTCGATTTCACCGAGTTCGACACGAAACCCTCGGATTTTCACCTGATGATCTATTCGCCCCAGAAACTCAATCGTGCCATCGGAGCGATAACAAACCCAGTCGCCTGTCTTATAAAGCCGCCCCTCACCAAAGGGGTTAGCAATAAATTTTTCAGCCGTCAGCTCAGGTTGATTGAGATAGCCTCGAGCTACCCCCGCCCCACCAATGTGAAGTTCACCAGGCACTCCAACAGGCGTCAGCTGCAGGTGGGGATCAAGGATATAGACACAGCTATTTGCAATGGGGCGACCAATACAAGGAGGCTCAACAAATTTATCTTTCAAAGACAATAAGCCGTTCGAATTCAACTTTTTATCTGAGTGGCGTGGCTGCCAAACTTCATGACATGTGACGTCTGCTGAGACCTCAGATGAGCCGTACAGATTTATCAAAAAACTATTGGGCAAAATATCACGAAATTGTTTCCATAAGCCAGATTCTAAAGTCTCACCACTAGTTACCCAATATTTTATATAGGAAAGCTGGTCGCTTAACTCATTATCAGCAGCTAAAATTGCCTTTAGCAGAGAAGGAACTAGGACAATTCGCGATATCTGATTATCACTTAAAGTCTTGATCAGACGATGGGGATCCTTAACAATCTCATTTGGAATAATTAATGTGGGAACACCCTGGAGCAGTCCTCCAAACAACTCCCAAACTGAATCAACAAAACTAAAAGCGGTTTTCTGACAACAGCGCTCACTGCCTTGGAAGGGGTAAGTTTTCCACATCCAACGGAGACGATTGACAGTGCCTTGATGAAGCCCTTGTACCCCCTTAGGCTTACCTGTAGACCCTGATGTGTACATAACATAAGCTAGAGAGTTTGAATTTACCCCAGAAATAGGATTTTGGGTATCATGGGGCTGTATTTGCACATCCCAATCAGTATCTAAACAAATCTGTTTAGCCTGATGCATGGGAAGTTTATCGCCAATAGCCCGCTGCGTGACCAATAGGGATACCTGGCTATCTGCAAGCATAAAATGTAGGCGCTCCCTAGGGTAGCTGGGGTCAAGGGGAACGTATGCACCGCCTGCTTTGAGAATCCCCAATATCCCTACCAGCATGTCAAGCGAACGTTCAACACAAAGACCCACTAACGTCTCAGGTCCTACTCCTAAGTGCTGGAGAGCGTGGGCTAACTGATTTGCACGGGTATTTAAGGTCTCATAACTCACAGATTCATCACCAAAGAGCGCCGCCACGGCTTTTGGAGTATGGGCCGCTTGCCGCTCAAACAACTGATGAATACAGTCATTGTAAGGATAATCGATAGCTGTATTATTCCAGTCAACGAGCAACTGCTGCTGCTCATGGGAGGTAAGCATGGGCAATGTCACAACTGATTGTTGGACATCGGCAACCATACTCCCCAACAGCGTTTCAAAATGAGTCGCCATGCGCGATATAGTCTCTGCTTTAAACAGATCACTGTTATATTCCCAACGTCCCCATAAGCCTTGCTCTGTTTCCTGCATCGAGAGGGTCAAATCAAACTTGGCCGTAGCGGTATCCATCTCCTCTAGAGGAGTTAAGGTGATGTCATCAAGCTCCAGGGAGGCTGTGGGGGCATTTTGCAGAATAAACATCACTTGAAATAACGGACTATGGGCTAACGTGCGCTCAGAAGACACAGCCTCTACTACCTGTTCAAAGGGCAAATCCTGATGGGCATACGCTTCTAGAGCAACTCGGCGCACCTGCTGTAGTAAATCTGCCACCGTAGCTGATGAGTCAATGGTTGTACGCAATACTAAGGTATTCACAAAAAAGCCAATTAAGCCTTCAACCTCTGAATGTTGTCGATTGGCAATCGGACTACCCACAACAATATCCCGTTGAGCACTGTAGCGAGCGAGCAAGAGTTGGAATGCTGCCAGTAGCACCATAAATAACGTTACCCCTTGCTGTTGCCCCAGAGTCTTCACAGCAGCGGTCAACTCTCTAGGTAACATGACTTGATGGATGCTTCCTTGAAAAGACTGCACGGCAGGGCGAGGACAGTCAGTGGGCAAGTCCAACAGTGCCGGAGCCCCAGCCAGCTGCTGTTGCCAGTAGTGCACCTGCTGTTTAAGCACGTCTCCCTGTAGCCATTGGCGCTGCCATGCACCATAGTCAGCGTATTGAATTGGCAGATGCGGTAGCTCAGCCCGCTGTCCTGTTTGATAACCCAGATAAAGGGCTGTGATTTCGCGAATAAAAATCCCCGCTGACCAAGCGTCACTAACAATGTGGTGCAGCACCACCGACAAGATACTTTGGGTGGGCTCTAGCCTCAAAAGCTTGACTCGCAAGAGCGGTCCGGTTTCTAAATCATACGGTAGCTGTGCTTGCTCTGTTAGCCAGTTTGTTATGGAATAGTCTAAGTCACTCGCTTCAATGACCGTTAGCGGAAGGTGGAATTTTGGAAAAACACACTGTACTGCACTGTCACCCCAGGCAGGAAAACAGGTACGTAAGCTCTCATGACGAGCAACCAAAGCATCAAGCGCCTGCTGCATGGCTGTAACATCCAACGAACCTTCGATACGCACCGCTTTCGGAATATTGTAAATGGCTGAGTTGCTCTCTAGCTGATTTAGAAACCACAGACGCTGTTGGGCAAAGGAAAGAGGAAGCTTTGAAGCATCTCGTTCGGTGGGCGACAGTGGCACAATAGCGGGGATTGTTTGCTGGGTTGCTCCACTCTTCTCTAGACTTTGCAGTACCTGATCTAATTCAGCAACAGTGGATGCCTCAAACAAAATCGGCAGCGACACATCTACTTCAAACATCTGCCGTAGTCGCGACATCAGCTGGGTCGCCAGCAGAGAATGCCCCCCGAGTTCAAAGAAGTCTGCATGTAAGCCTATATGCTCTGCTGGCAATGAGAGAACTTGAGCAAACTGTTGCACCAGCAAACGCTGTCGCTCGCTTTGGGGGGCAACATAGGTTTGGTCAGCCATTAATTCTGCTGCCGATGGGACTGGCAAAGCCCTGTGATCGACCTTACCATTAGGGGTTAGCGGCAGCACGTCGAGAAACATGATGACATTCGGCACCATGTACTCAGGGAGTTCTCCTTTAAGTGTTTGTTTTAGATCGCTCGCCGTCACGTTAGTCTGATCTGCAGCCATAACGACATAGGCGACGAGTTGAGAGTTGCCAGACGTATCTGCTTGTACAAGAACCACACATTGCTTTACGTGCTGACTAAGCATAGTCTCGATTTCGCCCAGCTCAATGCGAAATCCGCGGAGTTTCACCTGATGGTCAATTCTTCCTAGAAACTCGATGTTGCCATTAGCCTGGTAGCGTCCTAGATCGCCCGTTTTGTAGAGCCGTCCTGGTCTAAAAGGGTTAGCAACAAATTTTTGAGCTGTTAAGTCGGGTCGATTTAAGTAGCCGCGAGCCACCCCAGCCCCACCGATATAAATCTCTCCAGGTACACCAAGGGGAACAGGCTGCAGTTCGGCATCTAGCAGATAGATTTGGGTATTGGCTAGTGGACGACCTAGGGGCACAGTTGGCGACTCTAAGAATTCAGCATCGGATATAGACACGATAGAGTCTGTGTCTAACGCATGGGTAAGAGCACCAACCGTTGTTTCTGTAGGACCATAATGGTTAAAAATCAGACACTCCGTTCCATAGCTCTGAATCTGCTCAATTAATGCTCGTGAACAGGCGTCACCCCCAAGAATCAGACGTTTTTGGGGCAGAACCCGCTCAGGTTGAGCAGTGGTCAGCAGGGCAGCAAGATGAGATGGAACAATTTTGAGACAGTCAATAACATGATAAGTAAAATACTCGGCGAGGGCTTCAGGATTAACCGTCCGTTCAGTTTCTATAATGTGAAGACATCCACCGTTAGTGAGAGCGGGAAAGATAACAGTATTGCCTAGATCTGCCGCAAATGTAGAGACCGTTGCAAAGCTCTTACAGTCTTCAAGTTGCAGTCTTTGAGTAATCGCCTGAGTGTAGAGCATCAGCTGCTGATGCTCTACAATAACTCCTTTGGGCTGGCCAGTAGAGCCGGAAGTGTAAATCACATAGGCCAGATTGCGGGGTGAGACCGACGTGGGGGGATTTTCTGACGATGAGCTAGCAACAACGGACCAATCAGTATCTATAGAAATTGTATGGATATTGTTGGCTGTTGGCAGGGTGTTTGCCAGGTTAGCCTGGGTAATTAGTATAGATATATTAGTATCCTTGAGAATAAACCCAAGGCGATTCTCAGAATAGTTGGGATCTAGGGGTACATAAGCTCCTCCAGCTTTGAGAATCCCCAACAGCCCTACCACCATATCAATGGAGCGCTCTATATAGATGCCAACAAAAGTCTCAGGCCCAACACCAGCAGCCTGTAAATAATGGGCTAGTTGATTAGCCCGAGTATTTAACTCAAAATAGCTCAGGCTTTCTTTAGCAAAGACTACCGCTGGTTGATGTGGGCAGCGCTCAACCTGCTGCTCAAACAGCTTATGGATAAATGTTTTGGGAAAGCAAACCTGAGTCTCAGGCCACTGTCGCAGCACTTTTTCAGACTCACTAGGTGTTAGTAGTGGTATTTGAGCAATAGAACAATCAGGTGTCGAGATGATTTTTTCTAGAATCATCTGCAGGTGATTGGCCATACGATGAATCGTCTCTGCCGAAAACAGATCGGTATTGTAGGTTAATGAACCCTGCAAGCCTTCTGCAGTTTCTACCAGGTGCAACGCTAGGTCAAACTGAATCGTTTTTGTATCCAAAAAGTCTGGCTGTAGCACTAGATCACCACAGATCAGCCTCCCCATAGGGGCAGCCTGGACCGTTAAGATCACCTGTAGCAAGGGTGCGTAGCTGCGAGAGCGCTGCACTTGCATGGCGTCTATCAGTTGTTCAAACGGTAAATCTTGATGAGCATTCGCATCCACCACTGATGTTTTGACTCGCTGCAGCAATTGATGGAAAGAGTCTTCCCGTTGCAGCTGAGTGCGCAGTGCTAGCATATTTACCAGCACGCCGATCAATTCCTCTGTGGCCACCTGATTACGATTTGCCACGGGGGTCCCCACTAACAAATCTGTTTGCTCCGTATAGCGATAAAGCAGCACATTAAAGGCCGCCAGGACGGTCATAAAGAGAGTTGTTCCTTCATCCTGACTCAATCGCTTGAGGGATTGAGTCATTGCTGGCCCTAACTTCAGCGGATATCTGGCTCCCTTTAAGCTTTGAACCGCAGGACGAGGATAATCTGTAGGCAATCTCAGCACTGTAGGTACCCCCTCTAGCTGCTGTTGCCAATAGTGCAAATGGCGGTCGCTATGGTTTTGCTGCAGGTGCTGCCGCTGCCAAACTGCATAATCTACATACTGGATCTTGAGGGGGGCTAAAGGAGAAGGCAGATCATGCTGAAATGCCTGGTAAAGGGCGCTGAGTTCATGCACAAAACGTTGTAGCGCCCAACCATCCGTAATGATGTGGTGAAAACAGATATACAGAATATGCTCGGCAGGAGCTAACTGTAAGAGTCGCGTTGTAAACAGTGGTCCTTTAGCTAAGTTAAAAGGAGTTGTGGCTACGGCAACTTCGCACTGTTTAATTTGCTGCTGTTGTTCTTTAGGAGAAAGTCCCTGTAAGTCAATGACATCTAGAACCCAGGGCGATGGTGGCTGAATTACCTGAACGGGGGCTTGAGTTGCATCGAGCGCAAAAACCGTACGCAAGGGTTCATGACGATCACACAGAGCCGTTAGGCTACGCTCTAAAACCAACACATTGAGTGGCCCTGCTACTTGAATAGTGGCTGGAACATTATAAAAGGGACTCTCTGGCTGTAGTTGATGCAAAAACCACAGCCGTTGCTGAGCAAATGAGAGGGGAAAGGTATTAGTATCCCTTGACTGCACTGGAATCGAGGGTATCTGTGGTTGCTTTTGTTGCAGCTTCTGAGTGAGCTTAGCCAACTGTTCAGGGGAAAGTTGAGAGATGCGATCTGCCAAGTTATCCATCAAACCATATCTCCTACTACACTATGAACGTCAGCAGTCTCTGCCTCTACATCGGTTTCCAGACTGCTAAGCAGGTCTGGATCTATCTGTGTTGCTAGCGTTTGAACAATTACATCAGCCAGATTTGCCACAGTGGGTCCCTCAAACAGGTGACGTAGTGAGACTTCTACCTGGAAACTTTCTTGGACTCGTGCCATGACTTGGGTAGCCACCAGGGAGTCACCGCCTAATTCAAAAAAGTTATCTTTGATGCCAATGCGATCGCGATCTAGCAGTTCTTGCCAGATACCCGCCACTCTTTGTTGAACTGCATTTTGGGGCGCAATATAGGCTGTCTTAACAGCCGAAGTCGTGGGCCACAGCGCCTGTAAGGTGCGGCGATCAACCTTACCATTAGCCGTTAGTGGAATCGTCTCCAGTGATAGATAGCTCTGGGGCACCATATACGCTGGCAGCTTCTGCTCTAGGTAAAGATTGAGATTATCCGGTTGGAATGACCGCACAGTGGCAGGTCCCCGCACTAGAAAAACATCAAACCCGATCCATTGAGCCACGGTATCAGATTGGGATAAAACCTGACATTCCGTAAAGCCCGCTGACAGAAGCGCCTGTTGCCACTGTTCTTGAGAAAGCAATGGATGGCCTTGTCGGAGTGCGGTATCTTCAAATCGATCAAAGCCCTGCTGAAGTCCCATGGACAGATCAAAGGGAGCATGGAATTGGGTCTCTTCCAATAGCAGTAGAACGCCCCCCGGCTTAAGTAATGAAATAATGTGCGTCAGGGTCTCAGCAATGTCACGAGTGGTATGCAAAACACTAGACGCAATCACTAAATCAAAGCTATGCAGCTGATAATTTTGAATTTGAGGAGATTGTTCCAGATTGAATAATTTGGTTTCCAGGAAGGGATAGTCAGCAAAATTTTGTTGGGCCAACTGCATAAAATATGGGGAAATATCTGTAAAGACATACTGAGTACGCTCTGCTGGCAGCAATGGGAGTACGTAGTTGGTTGTTGAGCCAATACCGGCACCAACTTCAAGAATGCGCAGAGTACCTTCAGGCTTCCAACTTTCTACCAAGGCTGCGATCGCATGCTGCATTACCAAATTACTGGTATGAAACTGTTTTTCATATACTTCCGGGACCGCTTCATCCGCATAAAATTCGGCTGAGTGTTGGTTTTCTGTAAGAATATCGGCCAGGCTGTCCACAGTCTTGACCAGGAGGTTGGTCGCTGAGGTGTTGCTCAAATTAACAGTTTGGTTCACCTCTGCAATCAGGTTCTGTATCAGCTCAGAGGAAATAGTCTCAGGTAGCGGTAAACGTTGTATATATTCACCTCCCTGCTGGTGCAAATAGTCCTGCTGCACTAAATGATCTAACGCTCGTTTTAACCAATGACGATAGCGAGGGTGAATTTTACTACGCTGCTGTAGCTCTTTTAGAGTGAAGCGCTCACCTGGCTTGGTAAACAGCCCTAACTGATGCATTGCCCTGCCAACAGCAACCTGATACAGCACTTGCTTATACTGCCAAAATCTCTTAAAGCTTTGCCAGTCAGCACTCTCAGAGACTTGAGCGGCTTGACTAATCGCCGTTGATAGAGCGGTTTGCCAACACTCAGGCTGTTGAACAGGCTCATGGCATATCGCCGAAACAACTGGGAGGGTTTCGGCGTTTGAGAGGTCTGCTGTTACACCGGGCTCTAAACAAACATTGGCCACTAGCTGCTGTCCTTGAGTTGTTTCCCCTGTTGTTAACACTACTGCTTGGGCTACTTGAGGATGTTGTTCGAGGGCTGCATCGATCTCCCCAAGTACAATACGATAGCCTCACACATTCACTTGGGTTTCTTCACGACCCAAAAACTCAATCTCGCCCTCTGGTCGATAGCGCCCTAAGTCGCCGGTACGATAGAGCACCTTGTCTGTGCGTGGATGGGTGATAAAGCTGGCGTTAGCTTTATCATCATCACACCAATACCCCTTGGCTAAGCCTGCACCACCAATGTAAAGTTGGCCGGGCACCCAAACTGGGCAGCTTTCTAAATGCTCATCTAGTACATAAAACTGCTGATTGGCCAGCGGGCGACCATAGAGAATACTTGTCCAGGTGGGGTCAATCTCTTTAATGGGATAAAAGATAGACCAAATAGAAGCCTCTGTAGCCCCTCCCAAACTAACGACCTGAGTCTTTGGTACTAAAGCTCGGATTTGATCCGGCAAACTTAGGGGCAACCAGTCACCACTTAACAAGGCTAATCGTAATGACCTAGGCACAATGTTTGGGCGATTGGCCGCGTAGGTTACCAACATTTGCATTAATGCCGGTACAGAGTTCCAAATTGTTACTTGCTCACGCTGTAATACTTGGGACCAAACAGCCGGATCTTTAGCAGCATTAGCCGGTGGTATGACGATGGTGCTACCAGCCGCCAGGGTGCCAAAGATATCGTAAACTGACAAATCAAAGCTAAGGGAAGAGAGCGCAAAGACGCGATCCTGGGGGCCAACATTAAAGCGCTGGTTAATATCCTGAATCGTGTTCATTGCCCCTTGGTGATCGATCATCACCCCCTTAGGTAGTCCTGTTGAACCAGAGGTGTAGATTACGTAGGCCAGATCCGTGGGCTGTTGTTTGGATGGTAAGGGGGTATCATCCTCCTGGCGAAGATCTTCTGCATCTACAGCAATCATCTGCGCTTGGGGCCAAGCCATGGTTGGTAACAGGTGGCTTTGACTGAGCACCCACTTCACCTGACTCTGCTCTAGAAGAAACGTACAACGCTCTGGCGGCAGCGAGGGATCGATGGGAACATAGGCAGCACCAGCCGCCAAAATACCGTAAACTGCAACGACTTGTTCCCAGCCTTTCTCCATAGAGATGGCCACTAGCTGGTTGGGTTCAACCCCGAGTCGCTGCAGTCGGTGTGCCACCTGATGAGCTCGTTGATACAGCTCAGCGTAGGTTAAGGTTAGCTCTGGTGTAACGACTGCTGGATGCTGGGGTTGGTGCTGAGCTTGCTGAAAGAAGCCCTCTTGCAACAGCAGTGCAGGGAAAGAGGTGTGGGTCTGATTGAGCTGCTGCTGTAATGTTTGTTGAGCCTGTGGCAAATAGAGCGGATGGGATTGTTGCCATACCTCAGCATTGACGGCAAGGTCCTCTAACAGTCGGCCATAGGTGGCAAACATGTCATCTATCATTCCAGCTGGGAACAGATCTTCAACCGTGTCCCAATTGTAAACAAGTTCACCATTTTCTTCATAGACCTGATTGTCTAGCCAAACCTGAGGAGTTTGGCTAACAGCGTAAACCAAAGTGCCCAACCAATTGGTATCTGCAGCGGCGCGTTCCTGCAGCTGGGGATTAGCCAACAGACTAGTAAAGATAACTGGCATAGTCACCTGTTCTCTAGTCTGGATCATCATTTCCCGCATTACGGCAACACCACTAAACATGCTGTGCTCAAGATCTTGCCAGAGTTGTTGCTGTAGCTGCCGTGCCCGGTGCTTAAAGGCGTTGGGCTGAGTATAGTCAACCCCTAATAAGGTAAGAGACGTAAAGTCTCCGATTAGATTTTGGACCTGGGGGTGAATGGGTAGCCGATTAAAGGTGGTCAAATTGATGCTAAAGGTTTTTGACTTGCTCCAGGTGGCTAAAACCTCGGCATAGACGGCTAATAGCAAGGCAGAAGGAGTTAGACCCATTTGAGTGGCCTGCTGTTTTAAAAACTGCCACCGTTCGCTATCTAAACGGGCTACCCGGCGAACAAAGCGGGGGTGTGTCAGCTGGCTTGGAGCGATTGCTAAGGGTAAATTTGGAGCCGGAGGCAGCTGAGGAATCCGTTCTTGCCAATAGGCTTTTGCGATCGCATACCCCGCCGTTTCTTCAAAGGCTTTGATTGCTAGCACATAATCCCGGAAAGATAGCTCCAGGGGCGGTAACTGAATGTCTAAATCTTTGTAGAACAGCCCCCATTCTCGCTCGATAATACCGAGGCTAGTCCCATCTACGAGCAGACTATCAATGCTCAGAAATATTCGCACCGTTTGCTCATCCAAACGCACCAGACAGCACTCAAACAACGGCCAAGTATAAGGATCGAGCATCTGATGAGAGAGACGATTTCGCAAATCACTCAGCTGTTGTTGCTGTTCTTCTGAGGATAGAGCTCGCCAGTCTAAGGGGTGGATTTCATAGAGTGGCAACTTATCTAAAACTTGTTGCTGACCATCCGGCAATAGGACTGTACACAGAGCCGGATGACGCTCAACCACGCGATTAAAAGCCTGTTGCAGGCGCTCACAGTCTATTCCATGCCCTTCAACTTCCGAATAGATATGGGCAGCAACATTACCCATCTCAAATGTCTTGCCTCGCCCAACCCAGTAGGCGGTTTGAATATCGTTAAGGGGAAACGGCTGGTGGAGCTCAGCGGGAGCCAGCGTAACGGCTGGCAAAGCTGTAGCCGGAACTGTTGCGCTAGTTAAGCTAGCGAGGATTTGAGCAGCTAAATCGGCAATGGTATGGCTGGTTAAAAACTGAGCCAACGGGACTGAACGACCCAGGCATTTTTCTAAATCAAATTTGAGCTCAATGGCCATAATGGAGTCCAGGGCCAGCGTGTTGATGGGAGTCATTGCTGTGATCGGCTCAGTATCAGAGCTGCTCAAGCGATCCACACCAATCGCTTGGGCAAACCGAGCCGTTAAATCCTGCTCAAGACGCGCCTGCTGCTGTTCAGGATGCAGGGCCAATAGCCCTGTTAGGGTAAGGTCGCTATCCAATACAGCCGCCGTTACTGATGAGTGATGTAAAGGTACGGCTGTTTCTGCCAGGTCATTCCAATAGCGCTGTCGCTGGAATGGATAGGTAGGCAAAGGAATGCGCCGGTGGTTTGTCTCGTCATAGAAGCCAGCCCAATCAATGGCAAACCCGCGCTGATAAAACCCACCTAAACTCAACAGAATTGTAGATGGCTGGACTGGATCTAATGCTGGGATCCAGTGCTCAGATTTGCCCCAGCTGGGGTCAATGTTACCCATAATCAAAATCTGCTCTGGACCCTGAGAGGGAATCACTAATTTAGAGTGTTGTTTTTGCTGTAGCCATCCTAGAACAGAGTCTGAGGGGATGGGTTGATTAAACTCGTCATAGAGTAGCCCTGTCGGTGACTGCAGTGATGTAACGGGCACTGCAGTCACCGTCCACTCTAGCAGCTGTATCAGGCTCAAATAACCCGCCTGGTATGCCGCCATCAGCCGACCTTGGCCAGTTCCCATCCAGGCTGAAGGGTGTAGTCCCCAGGACTGCCACAGCTCAGTGAGGGCATACTGCACCACAACATTAAGCAGAGAGGTATTGACATTGTCCGGAGAGGAAACATCAATGGCAGCAACCTGTAATTTCTCTGTCAGAACTTGATTACAGTGTTCAACAGCAGCTCGAAACTTAGGCTGGGTTTGCATCAACAGTTGGCTACAGTTTCCTAAATCCTCCGTTATTTCAGGAAAGAAACCAATTACATTCAAAGGAGTCGCATCCGACTCGTTGTTAGCAGTACTATTTAACGTGCCATTGGTGCGCAGATAGTCGTTAAGGGCTTGCTGAAGCTGGGGAATCGATGTGGCCATAAAGAGACATCGATGCTGAAAATGAGACCGACCCACTCCGGCGGTAAAACATAGATCGGCTAGCTCAACGGTAGGATTCTCCTGCAAAAATTGAGCATATCGCTGAACCAGCTCAACCAGTGCCGCTGGAGTCTTGGCAGATAATGGCAGAAGAGATACGGGCAACTTTCGCGCCGGCTGAGTCTCTGGGAAAACCGGTGCCTCTTCTAACACTGCGTGGGCATTAGCACCGCTTGTACCAAAGGAGTTAATACCGGCGAGTCGAGGGCCTGAACTTGTCGGCCAGGGTGTTAACTGAGTGGGAATTTGAGCAGGAATTTGATCTAAGTTAATGTCAGGATTGAGAGTCTGAAGATGTAAATGAGGGGGAAGTTGGCGATGTTGGAGTGCTAATGTCACCTTCAATAAACTCGCCAATCCAGAGGCTGTTTCTGTATGGCCAATATTGGTTTTGACCGAGCCCAAAAGAAGTGGAGAATCGGGCAGCCGTTCTTCTTTAAATACCTGGCCCAAGGCTCGCACCTCAATGGTGTCGCCGAGAGGAGTGCCCGTACCCTGAGCTTCAACATATTGAATTTGTTGAGGTTTTACCTCAGCTTGGCCTAGGGCATCTCGAATGGTAGCCTGTTGCGATGAGCCGTTGGGAATGGTGAGACCACCACTCGCCCCCCCATGATTCATAGCAGACCCTCGAATCAGGGCTAAAATCGGATCGCGATCGGCAACAGCATCGCTAAATCGCTTTAAGACAAAAGCAGCACAGCCCTCGGAACGCACATAGCCATCAGCTGCTGCATCAAATGTTTTACAACGACCATCTGCGGCCAGAATGCGGGTTTTAGAGTACGAAATATTGACCCCTGGCGACAGCAGAAGATTAACACCGCCCACCAGCGCCAGATTACACTCTCGCCCCCGCAGCCCCTGACAGGCAAGATGCACGGCCTT